>NZ_JBFTHX010000024.1:0-102647 GCF_056394465.1 Variovorax sp. 10N432 | reverse complement strand
AGCACGCCGATCATGCACATGGCCAGCCCGTTGAGCAGGCTGCCGGTGGTGACGAAGCTCACGCACACGAAGCCGACCAGCATCATGGCGACGTAGTCGGCGGGCCCGAACAGGAAGGCCACCTCGCCCAGCATGGGCGCCAGGAAGGTCAGCACCAGGATGGCGACTGTGCCGCCGATGAAGCTGGAGAAGCCCGCCGTGAACAGCGCCAGGCCGGTCTGACCCTTGAGCGTCATCGCATAGCCGTCGATACAGGCCACGATACTGCTGGCGTGCGGGATCTTCATCGTGATCGCGCTCACGCTGTCGCCGTACTGCGCCCCGTAGTAGATGCCGGCCAGCATGATGAGCGCACCGGTGGTCGGGATCGAATAGGTCAGCGGCAGCAGCAGGCTGATGGTGGCCAGCGGCCCCAGGCCGGGCAGCAGGCCGACCAGCGTGCCCACCGTGCAGCCGATGGCGCAGTACATCAGGTTCGAGAGGGTCAGGGCGTGGGAAAACCCAAACGCCAGGTTGTTCAAGGCATCCATGGTCAGTAGAGCGGCAGGTTCAGGCCGAGAAGTTTCTGGAGAGCCAGGGCCATCGCGACCAGCCCGAGGGACACCTTGACGTTGCGCACCCACGAATAACCGGAACTGCTGGCCAAGGCGGAGAAGAACACCATGAAGACGATCCCGGCGATCATGTTCACGTAGGTCGAGATCAGCGCCAGGCCGCAGAGGCTGCCCAGGATGATCGCGATGTTCCTGAAGTTGATGCTGAGCCGCACGCGCTCGACGAAGAACGAGCGGACCACGGTCGCCGCGCCGATCACGAGCAGGATGCCGCTCACCATGGCGGGAAACAATCCCGGCCCCGCGCGGCTGAAGTCACCAATGGGATATCGCAGCGCCTGCAGGCCGAAGGCCAGCGAGATCGCCACGAGGAACAGGCCTCGGACTAGATTTCTATTCATACGCGCAAGATGGTTTGTTTCCGGTCGTGAAAGCGGCCCGCTGCCGGACCGCCTTCCGCCCCATGCAGGGTTGCTGGGACAACCCGATGTTGTTTCCTGCTCGCTGATCGGAATCTGACGCCCGGGTGAGGGGAATTACGTAACCGGGCCGTTATGCTCTGGCCGGCGCCCCCTCCCCATCACCGGAACCACCGCCTTGCTGCAACACGACCTGCACCTCGACGCCTACGTCAGCTTCACGCTGGCGATCCTGTTGTTGTTCGTCGGCAAGGCCTGCACTCGCCGCTTCGAGCTGCTGCGCCGCTACAGCATTCCCGAGCCGGTCATCGGCGGGCTGGTCAGCATCGTGGTGGTCAGCACGCTCTACCTGGTGCTCGGGCTCAAGGTGGACTTCCAGCTCGGGGTGCGCGACGTGCTGCTGCTCTATTTCTTCGCCGCCATCGGGCTCGGCTCCGACGTACGGACCTTGCGCCAGGGCGGCCGGCCGCTGGTGATCCTGGTCGCGCTGGCCACCGGCTTCATGGTGCTGCAGAACCTGGCCGGCATGGCGGTGGCCAGCGGCTTCGGGCTCGACCGCCGCGCCGGGCTGCTGACCGGCTCGGTGTCGCTCACCGGCGGCGTCGGCACGACGCTGGCCTGGGCGCCGCATTTCGTGCAGCTGGGCATCGCCAACGCCGAGGCCATCGGCCTGGCCAGCAACATGGCGGGCCTGATCTCGGCCTGCGCGATCGGCGGCCCGATCGCCGCCTGGCTGATGCGCCGACACCGGCTCAAGTCGTCGGCCGAAGCGGCGCTGCCGGCCGGCGCCCACTACGAGGACGAGAACCGCAGCCGCCTGGACTACAACAGCGTGCTGCTGGCGCTGCTCTGGCTCAACCTGGCGCTGATCCTGGGCCGCATCGTCAGCGACGCCATCGCGCTGACCCGCCTGCGGCTGCCGGGCTTCGTCGGCGCCCTGATCGCCGGCATCGTGCTGCGCAACGTCAGCGCGCTGTTCACCAAGCAGAAGGGCCAGCTGTGGCACTGGGAGCGCATGCAGGCCGGCGTGGCGCTGCTCTCGGACATCTGCCTCGGCGTCTTCCTGACCATGGCCCTGATGGGGCTGCAGCTGTGGCAGATGCATGGCGTGGCGGTCTTCGTGCTGACGGCCGTGTCGCTGCAGATCCTGATGGCGATCGCCTTCGCCGTGTTCGTGGTCTTTCTCTGCATGGGGCGCGACTACGAGGCGGCGGTGGTCTCGGCCGGCTTCGGCGGCATCGCGCTCGGCTCCACCGCCACGGCCATCGCCAACATGAGCGCCGTGACCCGCGAACACGGCGCCGCGCCGCGCGCCTTCATCGTGGTGCCGCTGGTCTGCGGCTTCTTCATCGACCTGGTCAACGCCGTCGTCATCGGGCTCATGGCGGGCTGATGTGGGGACCCGCTTTGCGGGCACCGATGTAAAATCGGCGGTTTTTCCAGTAGGTGCAAGTGTCAAGGCGCACAGGTTTCACCGACTCGGCGCTGGTTCGCTTGCTCGCTCGACTGACCGACATCACGCATCCCGAATCCCGCCAGGGCTTCGCGGACCGCTTGAGTCAGTGGTTCGGCTGGACCGACGCGATTTCGCTCTCGGCGGCGCTGGATGGCAGTCCGGCGGCGACGCCAAGGCGCGCGCGCGGCCCGGCCGACGCCGAACGACCCGAAGTCGATGGCGTGCGGGCGGCATTGGCGAAAGCCATCGCCGAACGCGGCGCCTTTGCGTCCGACTTCGCATCGCACCGTCGACGCTACCTCGCCCGGCAACAGGCCATGGAGACCGCCATCGGTCCCCTGCGCGGCCGGCTGCGCGCCAAGCTCGCGTCCGCGTCGCCCGAGATGGCCCGGCTGGCCGCGCTGGACGTGGTCATGGAGCAGGTGCTCGGGTCGCAGGAGCACCGCCTGCTGGCGACCGTGCCCGGGCTGCTCGAAAAGCACTTCGAGCGCCTGCGCCAGGCGGCCGAGCGGCCGGCCGACGAAAGCGACGGCGGCGCCGCACCCGGCGCCTGGCTGGACGTTTTCTGCCGCGACATGCAGGGCGTGCTGCTGGCCGAACTGGATATTCGATTGCAACCGATCGAAGGGCTGCTCGACGCCCTTCGCAAGAGCTGACCGCTGACAGGCCTTCATGACCAGATTTCTTCACTACGCCGCCTTCTTCGTCGGCCTCGCCGCCGTGTGCTGGGTGGGTGCCGGCTACATCGGCTCGAACCCGCTGGCGCTGGCGATCACGCTGCTGATCGGCGCCTTCTATGTGATCGGCGCGCTGGAGCTGCGCCGCTACCACCAGGCCACCGCCACCCTGGCGAACGCCGTGGCGGGCCTGTCGGCGCCGCCGGCGAGCCTGGGGCCGTGGCTGGACACGCTCCACCCTTCGCTGCAGAACGCGGTGCGCCTGCGGGTCGAAGGCGAACGCGCCGCCCTGCCCGGCCCGGCCCTGACGCCCTACCTCACGGGCCTGCTGGTGCTGCTCGGCATGCTCGGCACCTTCCTCGGCATGGTGGTGACCCTGAGCGGCACCGGGACGGCGCTGGAGAGTGCGTCGGACCTGCAGGCCATCCGCTCCTCGCTGGCGGCCCCGGTGAAGGGCCTGGGACTGGCCTTCGGCACCTCGCTCGCGGGTGTGGCGGCGTCGGCGATGCTGGGCCTCCTGTCTGCCTTGTGCCGCCGCGACCGGCTGCAGGCCGGCCAGCGGCTCGACACGCGGATCGCGACCAGCCTGCGGGTCTTCTCGCAGGTCCATCAGCGCGAGCAATCCTTCCAGCTGCTGCAGCGGCAGAGCGAGGCGATGCCCCAGCTGGTCGACCGGCTGCAGGCCATGATGGCGACGATGGAGCGCCAGAGCCAGGCCCTGCATGAACGGCTCGCCGCCAGCCAGGACACATTCCACGGCAAGGCCGAGACCGCCTATGCCGGCCTCGCCGCCACGGTCGGCCGCTCGCTGGAGCAGAGCCTGATCGAAAGCGCGCGCGCCGCCAGCGCCACGATCCAGCCGGTGGTCGAGGCCACCATGGCCGGGATCGCCCGCGAGGCGGCCGCGCTGCACCAGACGGTCGAGCACAGCGTGCAGCGGCAGCTCGACGGGCTGTCGACCCGTTTCGAGGCCAGCACCGCCACCGTGGCCGAACTCTGGCAGGGCGCACTCGCCGGGCAGCAGCGCACCAGCGAGGCGCAGTCCCAAGACCTGCGCGCTGCGCTCGACCGCTTCGCCCAGACCTTCGAACAACGCTCGGCCGCGCTCGTCAACAGCGTCTCCGGCCGGCTGGAAAGCACGGTCGGCCAGTTGTCGGAGGGCTGGAGCGGCGCCCTGGCGCAACAGCAGCGCGTGAGCGAAAAGCTGTCGGACGACACGCAGGGCGCGCTCGCAGCGGCGTCGGCCACCTTCGAGCAGCACGCGGCTTCGCTGCTGGGCACGGTCGCCCAGGCGCATGCAGGGCTGCAGGCGGAGATCGCCTCGCGCGACCAGCAGCGGCTCGCGGCCTGGACCCAGGCGCTGGAGGCCATGGCCGCCGCGCTGCAGCAGGAATGGCAGCAGGCCGGCGCCCGCAGCGAGCACCAGCAGCAGGCCATCTGCCGGACCCTGGCCGAGACCGCGCGCGAGATCTCGGCGCAGACCGAAGCGCACGCGAAGGGCACGATCGCCGAGATCGCCGGGCTCATGCAGACCGCCGCCGAAGCCCCTCGCGCCGCCGCCGAAGTGATCGCCGAGCTGCGCCAGAAGCTGTCCGACAGCATGGCGCGCGACAACGCGATGCTCGACGAACGCAGCCGCATCCTGGCGACGCTCGACACGCTGCTGGGTGCGGTGAACCATGCGTCCACCGAACAGCGCGGCGCGATCGACGCCCTGGTCGCCACCTCGGCCGACCTGCTGGAGCGCGTCGGCACGCGCTTCGCCGAAACGGTCGACGCCGAAGCCGGCAAGATGGCCGGCGTCGCCGCCCAGGTCACCGGCAGCGCGGTCGAGGTGGCGAGCCTGGGCGAGGCCTTCGGCGCCGGGGTGCAGCTGTTCAGCCAGTCGAACGACAAGCTGGCGTCCCACCTGCAGCGCGTCGAAGGCGCGCTCAGCAAGTCGATCGCACGCAGCGACGAGCAGCTGGAGTACTACGTGGCACAGGCGCGCGAGGTCATCGACCTGAGCATCATGTCGCAGAAGCAGATCGTCGAAGACCTGCAGCGCATCGCCAGCCAGCGCGCCACCGAAGGCAGCGAAGCGTGACGACCGAAGAGCTCGACGGCGGCATGGAGCCGACGGTGCCGGTGTGGGCCGTCTTCGGCGACCTGATGTCGGGGCTGCTGGGCGCCTTCGTGCTGATCCTGGTCTGCGTGCTCGGCATGCAGATCGATCTCGCGAGCCAGCTCGAAGCCGAGGTCAAGCAGCGGCAGGAAGCCGCGCAACGGCTGCAGACGCTCGAACAGGCCCTGGCCGGCCCCCTGGCCGCTGGCCGCGTGACGTTGAACAACGGGCGCATCGGCATCAGCGGCAGCGTGCTGTTCGCCTTCAACTCGGCCGAGCTGCAGCCCGAGGGCCGGCAGCTGCTGCGCAGCCTGACCGCCCCGCTGGCCGCCTACCTGCGGGCCCGCGACGAGATCCTGATGGTGAGCGGCTTCACCGACGACCGCCAGATGCGCGACGGTGCGCGCCGCTTCGCCGACAACTGGGAGCTGTCGGCCCAGCGCTCCCTGACGGTGACACGGGCGCTGATCGAAGAAGGCCTGCCCTCTTCCTCGGTGTTCGCCGCGGCCTTCGGCTCCGAGCAGGCGGTGGCGTCGAACGCCGATGCCGATGGCCGGTCGAAAAACCGCCGCGTCGAGATGTCGCCCACGCCGAGGCCGTCCAACGCGCAGGCCCGACCCCGTGGCTAGCGACAGCGAAGCCGGCGCCCGGATCGCCGCCTGGCGCGAAAGCGGCGACCACCGCTTCGATCCCGTGCGCTTCCATTTCATCGAGGCGCTGGCCGGACGCTCGGCCGCCCACGACGGCGAGGCGCGCCGCCTCCTCGACGACCGTGTCGCCAGGCTGGTGGCGGACTATGGCGCGGCGCTGGCAGCCGCCCAAGCTGCCGACGGCGACGCGGCGCCGCCGACCGCGAAGCTGCCGGCAGGCCGTGGCCCGCTCGCGCTGCTGGTCGAGCAGGTGGCCCGGCAGGCAACGTCCGCGGGCGACGGCCCGGCGGCCGGCGAGTTGAAGACGCTCGGCTACTTCCGCGGCACCTGGGCGAAGCTCAGCGCCGAGCGGCGGCTGACGCAGTCGCTGGCCAAGATGCCGGAAAACGCCGGTCCCCTCAACTCGCACCATCTCGTGCATCGATCGCTGACCCTGATGCGCGACCTGTCGCCCGAGTACCTCAACCGGTTCATGGCGTATGTCGACACCCTGCTGTGGCTCGAGCAGGCGGGCGCCGGCGCCGCCACGGCGGCACCGGAGAGCCCCAGGAAGGCCGCCCGGGGCAAGACGGCGGGTTGACCGCCGGGCTCAGCCCTTGGGCGCGGGATAGGCCAGCTTGCCGGCGCTGCCCAGCACCTCCATCGTCTCGGCCACGGTGAAGAGCTGCGAGGTCTTGAGGGTGCGGATATGGCCCGCGAGCTCGACCGCGACGATGGCGGTGGCCGCCACCTTGGCGTCGGGCGCCTCGTAGACGATGAAGCCATCGTAGTCGCCCGCCATGTAGTACATGCTGAGCAATTTGCCGCCCAGCTTTTCCATCAGCGCCTTGACCGGCACGCTGCGGTCCTCGGGGTTCTTCGCCAGCTTCTGCCAGCCTTCGGTGTTGTAGCTGAAGCACGTCATGTAGGTCGGCATACGCGTCTCCATTTCCTTGAAATCGAGGCGGAAGCGAGACCGGTCGGAACGGCCGGGCGAACCAGCGCCCCGTCTGGTCCGGAGGGCTCTTGTACTCCGTCAGGCGGGAAATGCAATGGCCTGCGCGAGGACGGACAACGCCGGGCAAGGGTCAGGCGGCCGCCGCTCCCGCCGCTTCCAGCGCCGGCTTGACGCGCTTGGCCTTGAACGCCTGCAGCACCTGCGGCGTGTGGTACGGGTGGCTGCTCTCGCGCACCTCGTCGTAGCAGGCGTTCTCGACCGGGTAGACATGCTGCTGCATGAAGTCTTCGACGCGGGTGTCCTTGCTCAGAGGCGTGTCAGGGCCAGCGCGAGTTCGTGGGCGCCCAGCGGGTGGCCGACGCGCGCGTAGGGCGGCTTGGGCCAGGACCAGCGCGATGACGGAAACAGCGCCCGCATGGCGTGGATGTCGCAGTGGTACGGCGGCCCGGTCACGAAGCCGTCGGGCGCACCCGCCGCGGGGGCCTGCATGAAGAGCGCCAGCAGCCGGCCGCCGGGCTTCAGCCAGGCATGCAGCTGCGCCGCATAGGCGGTCCAGTGGTCGGGATGCAGCGCACACAGGCAGGTCTGCTCGTAGACCGCATCGACCGGCGCCGTCGGCGACCACTGCAGCACGTCGGTCTGCAGCACCTGGGCCTGCAGGCCGCGCTCGGCCAGATGCTGCTTGCTGCGATCGACCGCCGCCGCAGCGTAGTCCAGGCCGGTGACGGCGACACCGGCCGCCGCCAACTCTGCCACTTCCCAGCCGCTGCCGCAGCCGGGCACCAGCACGGTGCTCCCGGCCGTGAAGACACCCTCGTCGCGCCAGCGCAGCAGCTGCGGGCTGGCGGCGCCGCGGTCCCACGGCGTGGTGCCGGTCTCGAAGCGGGCTTGCCAGAAGGCTGCGTCGGGGCCGGCCATGTCAGGTGCCCTCGTTCGCGGGCGTGCGCAGCCTGACCTTGAGCAACTTGCGGGTCGGATTGCGCGGCAGCGCATCCACGAGCCTCAGTTCCCGTGGCAGCGTGTAGATCACCGGCACGTGCTCCTCGCCCGCGACCAGCGTGTGGATGCTGGCGTCGCCGATGTTCCAGACCAGTTCGGGGTCGCTCAGGCGAAAGTTGAGCGGCACGAAGACGCCGACCGCACGGGCGCTGCGGTCGATGGGCGCGCCGATCAGCGCCCGGTCCACGTCGGCCTCCGCTTTTCGTTGAAGGAGGCCAGGCCTTCCTTGGCGTCCTCGGTCATCGCGAGCAGCGCGATCTGGCTCTCGGTGTAGGCGATGCCTTCGTCGAAGGACATGGCTTCGAGGGCGCGCATCGCGTATTTGCCGCGGCGGATCGCGGTCGGGGACTTGTTGGCGAGACGGTCGATCAGCCACTGGGTCTTGGCGTCGAGTTCGGCGGCCGGCACCACGTGGTTGAGCAGGCCGTTGGCCTGGGCTTCGGCGGCGTCGAAGGGTTCGCCCGACAGGCACCATTCGCGCACCGTGCGGCGCGGCGCGATGCGCTGCAGCAGGCTCAGCACCTGCATCGGGAACAGCCCGATCTTGACCTCGGGCAGGCCGAACTGCACATGATCGGCGGCGATCGCCATGTCGGTCATGCAGAGCAGGCCGATTCCGCCGGCCATGCAGACGCCATTGATGCGCGCGATGCTCGGCAAGGTCGAATCCTGCGCCTCGCGCAGCATGTCGGCGTAGTCGATGTTGGGCCGCGACAGGTCGAAGGCGAAGCCCGCGCCGGGCTGCAGGTCGCCTCCGGCGCAGAAGGCCTTGTCGCCGGCGGCCGTGAGCACGATCACGCGCACCTCGGGGTCGGCATGGGCACGGCGGTAGCCCTCGCGGATGCCTTCGATCACGTCCTTGTTGATCGCGTTGCGCTTGTCGGGGCGGTTGATGGTGATCCAGAAGGCTCTGTCTCGCTTCTCGTGAAGCACTGACGGGTTGGGTTCGCTCATCGATGTCTCCTTGATTCTTGTTGCGGACGTTGGCGGCGATGGCGAGCGGTATGCGCCGGGCCGGCCGACGTCACCGGCCCTTCGGGCTTCCCTGCGCTGCTCGCGGTACGCGGGGTCCGCGCAAACTCGCTTCGCTCAAACACGCGCGGCCCTTTTTCCGCGCACCGCTGCGCTGCTCGGCGGTGCCTCAACGGCCGACCCGGCGCATGCCGCCCACCATCGCTGACACGTCGGGGTTGCATCGGCGTTGGAGACGACACGGATCTTTGATCACCCCCTGAGCCCGGCATGCGGTGCGGGACGGGCGATCCCCTCTGCGCCGCTGAGCAGCGCAGCCTTTCGCGGATAAGGGCTCGCGACTGTTTGAGTGGAGCGCAGCGGAGCGAGTTTGAGCGAGACCCCGCGAAAGGCGAGCAGCGCAAGGGAGCCCGAAGGGCCGGCGCAGTGGGGTCGCTCGGCCCGCACCGCTTGCCGGGCGCCTTTCCATGGGAGAACAGCATCACCATCGGGATCACGCAGGCCCAGTCACGAGCACTTCGATCTCAGCCACCACCCGGCTGGCCGCCACCTGCTCCCCGTTCGACACATGCACCGCCGTCAACCGCCCGGCGACGGGCGCCGCATGCACGTGCTCCATCTTCATCGCCTCCAGCGTGACGATCGGCTGCCCCGCCTCCACCATGTCGCCGACCGCCGCGAGCACCGCGACGACACGGCCGTTCATGGAGGCGCGAAGTTTTCCGTCGCCACCCGATTCGCCTTGCCTTGCCGAGGCGGCGCGGGTCTTGTCCTCGACGCGCAGCGCCAGGCCGCGGTACTGCAGCAGCAGGGTCGCACCGTCGCGGAACCAGGTCGCGTGCTCCTGAAGGCCATCGCAGACGAAGCGGACCGTGTCGGAGCCGAGTGCGACCACATCGATCGCGAAACTGCGCTCCCCGAGCGCGACCTCGAAGCGGTGCTGGCGCGGCAAGGTCACGCTCGCGTTCTGCGCCTTGCCGCCGATGTCGAAGCGCAGCGAGATCGGCAGGTTGTGCGACAGGCGCCGGCCCGCCGCGCGCTGCCGGCGCTCGCCCGTGGTCTCGTAGAGCAGCACGGCCGCCAGCGCCGCGGCACGCGCCTGCACGGCTTCATCGGGCGCCAGCAAGGCTTCCTGATGCTGGCCGATGAACGCGGTCGTGGCGCCGCCCGCGGCGAACACCGGATGCGCGAGGCAGCTGCGCAGGAAGGCCTGGTTGGTGGTCACGCCGAGCGCCACCGCGTCTTCCAGGCCAGCCGCGAGCTTGCGCCGCGCTTCGTCGCGGGTGCGGCCATGGCTGATGATCTTGGCGATCATCGAGTCGTAGTACGGCGGGATCTCGGCGCCCGAACGCAGCGCGTCCTCGACCCGCAGCTGGGCCGGCATCTTCCACAGCGCCACCGTTCCGCTCTGCGGCATAAAGCCCTGGTCGGCATCCTCGGCGCACAACCGAACCTCGATCGCATGGCCCTCGAAACGCACCTGCGCCTGGGTCAGCGGCAGGGCCTCGCCGGCCGCCACGCGCAGCTGCAGTTCGACCAGGTCGAGGCCGGTCACGGCCTCGGTTACCGGGTGCTCGACCTGCAGCCGCGTGTTCATCTCCATGAAATAGAAATTGCCTTCGCGGTCGAGCAGGAATTCGAGCGTGCCCGCACCTTCGTAGCGGATCGCCTTCACGGCCGCCACCGCCGTCGCGCCCATGCGTTCGCGCAGGGCCGCATCGACGGCGGGCGACGGCGCTTCCTCGATCAGCTTCTGGTGCCGGCGCTGCACCGAACAGTCGCGCTCGCCGAGATGGATCGCGTTGCCATGGCGGTCGGCGAAGATCTGGATCTCGATGTGGCGCGGCTCGACGATGGCGCGCTCGAGGATCACCTCCGGGTCGCCGAAGGCACTCTGCGCCTCGGACCTCGCGCTGCGCAGCAGCTCGGGAAATTCCTTCGCCGAAGGCACCAGCCGCATGCCGCGGCCGCCGCCGCCGGCGGTGGCCTTGATCATCACGGGGAAGCCGATGCGGGCGGCCTCCTCGGCCAGTCGGCTCTCGCTCTGGTCTTCGCCCTGGTAGCCCGGGATGCACGGCACGCCGGCCGCCTGCATCAGCGTCTTGGCGCCGGCCTTGTTGCCCATCGACACGATGGCTTCAGCCGAAGGGCCGATGAAGACCAGCCCCGCGTCCTTGCAAGCCTGCGCGAAGTCCTCGTTCTCGGCCAGGAAGCCGTAGCCCGGATGCACCGCGTCGGCGCCGCTGAGCTTCGCGGCTTCGACGATGGCCGGGATGCGCAGGTAGGACTGGGCCGGCAGCGGCTCCCCGATGCAGACCGCCTGGTCGGCCTCCTGCACATGGCGGGCGCCGGCATCGGCGGTGGAATACACGGCCACCGTGCGGTAGCCCATGGCGCGCGCGCTGCGGATCACGCGCAGCGCGATCTCGCCGCGGTTGGCGACCAAGATCTTGCGGAATGGCGTGACGTGATGAGTTGGAACAGTCTTTGCAGTCATGACAGTGAATTCGGAGCCGGGAAAATCTCGTCGCGCGCCCACTGGTCGACATGGGGATTGATCTCCTTGTCGATGAAGCGGTTCAGCGTGTCGCGCAGGGCCTCGTGTTCGGGGGTGAGCTGCATGCCGTGAACCTCAGGGACGGGCGACCGAGAACTGCATCTTCTGCGGCTCGCGCAGCTCGGCCTCGCGGCAGATCGACAGCACCTTGGACAGCACGGCGCGGGTGTCGCGCGGGTCGATCACGCCGTCGTCGAGCAGGCGCGCGCTGGTCGTGAAGACGCTCATCTGGCTGTCGAAGCGGTCGATGATGCGGCGCTCCAGATCGTCGAGCTTGGCCTGGTCTACCTCGCCCTTTCGCTTCATTGCGGCCTCTGTCACGATGACCATGGTCTTGGCGGCCTGCTCGCCGCCCATCACGGCCGTCTTGGCATTCGGCCACGAGAAGCAGAAGCGCGGATGGAAGCCGCGGCCGCACATGCCGTAGTTGCCGGCGCCGAAGGAGGCGCCGCAATAGATGGTGATCTGCGGCACCGTGGCGTTGGTCACGGCCTGGATCATCTTGGAGCCGTGCTTGATGATGCCGGCCTCCTCGTAGTCTCGCCCGACCATGAAGCCGGTCGTGTTGTTGAGGTAGAGGATCGGCGTCTTCGACTGGCAGCAGGCCTGGATGAAATGCGTTGCCTTGGCGGCGCCGGCCGGGTCGATCGGGCCGTTGTTGGTGATGATGCCCAGCGGCAGTCCTTCGATCTTGATGTGGCCGACAACGGTGGCCCCGCCGTAGTTCTCGCCGAATTCGAGGAACTCGGAGTCGTCGGCGATGCGGGCTATGACCTGCTTCATGTCGACCGGACGCTTGTGGTCCATCGGCATGATGCCCAGCAGCTCCTCGGCGTCGTAGCGCGGCGGCTTGAAGCGGCGCGGCGCCTCGGCCGGCACATCGCGGTTCCAGTCGATGCTGGCCATGATCTCGCGGGCGATGCGGATCGCGTCGCGGTCGTCCTCGGCCAGGTAGTCGCCCAGGCCCGAGATCGAGGTGTGCATCACGGCGCCGCCGAGTTCCTCCTCGGTCGCGATCTCGCCGGTGGCGGCCTTGAGCAGCGGCGGGCCGGCCAGGAAGGCCCGCGAGCGGCCCCGCACCATCACGATGTAGTCCGACAGCCCGGTCTGGTAGGCTCCACCCGCCGTGGACGAGCCGTGCGTCACGGTGAGCACCGGCAGCCCGGCGGCCGAGATGCGCGCGATATTGCGGAACAGGTTGCCGCCGGTCACGAACTCCTCGACCTTGTAGGTCATGAGGTTGGCGCCCGCGCTCTCGACCAGCTGGATGTAGGGCAGCTTGTTCTCCAGCGCCAGCTCCTGCATGCGCAGCTGCTTGGGGATGCCCATCGGCTGCAGCGCCCCGGCGTCGATGCCCGAGTCGGAGGCGTTGATCATCACGCGCACCCCCGAGACCCAGCCGATGCCGCCGATCACGCCACCGCCCGGCACGCTCTTCTCGAGGTCGGGGTTGTCGAGGCCCAGCCCCGCCAGCGAAGAGATCTCGAGAAAGGGCGTGCCCGGGTCGAGCAGCAGCGACAGGCGCTCGCGCGGCAGCAGCTGGCCGCGCTTCTCGAAGCGCTCGCGCGACCTGGCCGAAGTGGCGACGCTGCGCCGCTCGTAGCCGTGGACGCGCTCGATCAGCGCGAGCATGCCGTCGCGGTTGGCCTGGAAGGCCTCGCTGCCGGGGGAAATGGTCGATTCGATGGTTGCCATGTGCGCTGTGCCCGTCGCGCTGGAGCGGGTCGATGGTGTGTGTCCGGCAAGCTTAGGCATCGGCCACGGCGAGGTCTTGCGCAAACTCGCTGTGCACGCGGCCCGCCCCGGACCGTCATTCAGCGCAACCACTTCCTGGAGCCGGCGCAGATCGCCGACCAGCTCCAGGCGCTGGACGCCCGGGTGGTTGTCACCCCTCGCCCGCCGAGGCGCCGGCGCTGTGAGCCAAGCTGGGGCCGGTGCTGGCCGGACTGCCTGGCCTGCGCGAGATGCTGTGGGTCGGCGCCGCTGCCGGTGGTCTGAATTTAGTCCATAATCAGTCTTGCCGCGCCAGGATCCAACCATGAAATTTTCTACGCAGGTCAAGCCAATCAGCTACCTCAAGAGCCATGCAGCGGAGATCGTCAAAGACCTCTCGCAGAGCCGTGAGCCCATGCTCATCACACAGAACGGCGAAGCGAAGCTGGTGGTCATGGATGTCCAGTCTTATGAAGAGCATGAAGAGACACTTGCTCTCTTGAAGCTCCTGGCACTGGGCAACCGCGAGATCGAGCAAGGCCAGTTCAGGCCGGCAGTCGAAGTCTTCGAAGAGATGGACAAGGACGACCTTCAGTGAGGGTCGTCCTCCTCGAGTCCGCGGAGGCCGACTTGAAGGACTTGAAGATCTACATCGTCAGAAACTTCGGCAAGGACGTCTGGCTTGCGAGCTACGGACAGATCAAGGAATCCGTGGCGATGATCCAAGACCATCCAAAGGCAGGCAGGATTCCGCCCGAGCTGGAAAGCCTCAACATCGCGCAGTACCGGCAAGTCCTCTCCGGGATGAACAGGATCATCTACGAACTGAGGGACGACTCAGCGTACATTCACATCGTCTGCGACACGAGGAGAGACCTGCGGGGACTTCTCATGAAGAGGCTTGTCAGCCCTGTTGACACCGCTCCGACGCCGAGCGGGTCGATTCGACGGTTACCGAAAAACTGATCGCGAAGGCTTGGACGTTGAAACGTCCAAGTGCCTGCACAGTGCGCACCGGCGGGCAGCGGTCTCACCCCCGCGACGCCACCCGCAGCTTCGGATTCAGCCCCGCGGGCCCATACGAGCGCTTGCTGCGCCGGAACCCACGGCCGACCCATGTCCTGCTCGAAGCGGCAGAGGTCGGCGAGTTCGCGGTACTCGGCGCGCAGGTCGTCGGCGGTGTCTTTCATCGTGCTTCCTGCTTCGTGGTCTCAAAGGCCGAGCTGCCGCGCCGCGAGGTCCTTCATGACCTCCTCGGAGCCGCCGCCGATCATCATCACCTTGACCTCGCGGTAGATGCGCTCGCTCTGCGTGCCGCGCATGAAGCCCATGCCGCCAAGCAGCTGCACCGCCTGGTCGGCGCAGAACTGCATCGCCTGCGTGGCCTGCACCTTGGCCAGGCAGACGCGCGCCACCAGGCGCGCCGGATCGGCCAGCTTGTGCTCGATGCGGTAGGCCAGGTCGTAGACCAGCGTGCGCGATGCATCGATGYGCATGGTCATGTCCATCAGCTTGTGGCGCACCACCTGGCGCTCGGACAGGGGCATGCCGAAGGAGACGCGCTGGCGCGTCCAGTCGACCGCTTCCTTCAGGCAGACCTCGGCAAAACCGCAGGCCAGCGCCGACATGAACAGACGCTCGGTGTTGAAGTTGTTCATGAAGGTCTTGAAGCCCTTGTTCTCGATCCCGACCAGGTTGGCGACCGGCACCCGGCAGTCGTCGAARCGCAGGTGCGCGGTGTCGGAGCTCCACCACCCCATCTTCTTGAGCGCGGTCCGCGTGAGGCCGGGCGTGTCGCCGTCGATCAGCAGCACCGAGATGCCGCCCGCACCCTCGATGGCCGGATCGGTGCGCACCGCGGTGGTGATGAAGTCGGCCCGCATGCCCGAGGTGATGAAGGTCTTCTCGCCGTTGACGACATAGTGATCGCCGTCGCGCACCGCGGTGGTCTTGAGCGCCGCCACGTCGGAACCGCCCGAGGGCTCGGTGACCGCCAGCGCCGCGATCTTCTCGCCGGCCAGCACCGGCGGAATGACCCGCTGCTTGAGCGCCTCGCTGCCCGCGTGCAGGATCGGCGGCAGTGCGATGCTGTGCGAGTTCAGCGAGGCCTGCAGCCCGCCCCCGCCGCAGCGCGCGAACTCCTCCGCCACGATCAGCTGGAAGAAGACGTCGGCCGGCGTGCCACCGTAGGCCTCCGGGTAGCCCAGGCCCTGCACGCCGAGCTCGGCGGCGCGCGCGTACAGTTCGCGCGGGAAGGTCTCGGCCTCGTCCCACTCGGCGACGAAGGGCGTGATCTCGCGCGAGATGAATTCGCGCAGGGTGGCGCGAAACTGTTCGTGCTCGGGCGTGAAATAGAAGGGCAGCGGCGGTGCCTCGAGGAATTCCATGGTGTCTCCTGTCTGGCATGAGGCTAGCGGCGCGGACGGGAATGGTCTTGCGCCGACTGGCTGCGAGACCGTACCGGAGCCCTCCTGCGTAAGCGACGCGGCCAGGATTCAGGCGAAATGGATACAATGAATACACGTATTCAAAGGAGCCTGGCCATGGCCACTTCGATCCGCCTCGACCCGGCGCTGGAAAGCCGGCTCGATTTTCTGGCTTCGCAAACGGGCCGGACCAAAGCCTTCTATCTGCGCGAATTGGTGGAAAGAGGATTGTCCGACCTCGAAGACTACTACCTGGCAGCGGCCACCCTCGAGCGCGTGCGCAAGGGCGAAGAGAAGGTTCACAGCGCGCAAGCGGTGAGGACGAAGCTTGGCCTGGACCATTGACTACACCGACACCGCGCTCAAGCAGTTGCGCAAGCTCGACAAGCAGACTGCCCGACGCATCGTCGACTCCATGGACGAGCGCATCGCAGGCCAGCAGGATCCGCGTGCTGCCGGCAAGGCACTGACGGGGCCGTTGCTCGGCGCCTTCTGGCGCTACCGGGTCGGCGACTGCAGGGTGATCTGCGATATCCAGGACCAACAAATTCGCATCCTGGTCGTCGAGGTCGGCGACCGAAAAGACCTATATCGATAGCGAAAAGCAAACGCAATGGCGAGAACCAAGACTTCGGCCAGGTGGCCCTCATGACGCTCGACACCAGCTTGGCCGTCGTGCTCGGCGTGGCCGTCGGCGCCCTCGCCGGCATCGTGGGCGGTGCGCTCGCGGCCTGGCGCCAGTCGAAGCTGGCGCTGGAGAAATGGTCGCGCTCGCGCGAAGACCAGCATCGCCGCGACACGCGGGAGGCGGTGGCGACCGTGGCCCGAACGCTGGCCTCCACCGCCCATTCGA
This sequence comes from Variovorax sp. 10N432, assembly GCF_056394465.1. Lineage (NCBI taxonomy): Bacteria > Pseudomonadati > Pseudomonadota > Betaproteobacteria > Burkholderiales > Comamonadaceae > Variovorax > Variovorax sp. 10N432. The sequence continues at coordinate 86,330 of NZ_JBFTHX010000024.1, read as the reverse complement.
TGATGTGGGCCACCTTCAAGGTCCTGACCTCGGGCAAGGCGAGCCGCGAGGCGCTCGCGTCCTTCGAGGTCGAGTTCCACGGCGAGGTGGCGACCCTGGTCGGCGCCCAGATGCAGCTCGCGGCGCTCGACCACGCGCTCTATGCCAGGGTCACGCCCTACATCGGCCAGGTGATCGCCCTGGGCGGCAACACCTATGCGGCGCTGCGGGCGTCGATGGAGAAGGACCTCGACGCCGAGGACCGGCTGCGCAGCTGCAACCAGGAGGCGCTGGACCTGATCCGGGACGTGCCCATCAAGGTGGCCGGCCTGCTGGCCCCGCCGGAGCCCGCGGCGGCAGGCTAAAGAACGAGCGCCTGCGGCCGATATCCATGCAGCGGGCATCGGTGCCGACCCCGCAGGTGTCGCATCCATGACGACGGCCGATCGGACAACCCGAGACTTTCCTCACGCGCAGGCGATGTTTTGGCGCGCGGGAATGCACTTCGGCGGCCTTTTCAGCCACGCTTAAGGATCGACGAAGAGACTGGTTCCGAGGCAAAGGAAAAGTCCCTTGCCCCACCGAAAAGGATCGAACTTCATGAAGCCTTCCGCCGCCGCCCCCAAGCCCCTGACCCCGTCGCAGATCAAGCTCGTGCTCGAGCTGCTCGAGCTGCGGCAGCTGGCACCGAAGGAGACCGCCGCGAAGTTCGATCGGCTGGCCCGGGGCAAGACCTTTTCCGAAGCCCAGCAGGAGGCGATCGAGATCCTCTTCGCGCTCGAGGAAGACGAGATCCCCGACGCCCTGTTCGACTTCGCGGACGACGAGGCCCGCGACATCGTTCGCGACGGCCTGGCGCACGAGGCGCGACTCACCTTCGTGCGGGCCTGACCCGCTTCAGGACGACGGCTCGTCCTCGCCCTTCGCGCGGTACCAGGTCGGATAGAACTTGGCCACCTGCGGCCCGTCGGTGGCCAATGCGTGGCAGCCGTCGAGCTGGAAGGGCTTCTGGGTCTGCGAGACCGCGAGGTCGGCGCCCGCCAGCGTCTGCAGCACGCCGGTGGCCATGGTCCGCAGCAGCTCCGACATGTGGGTGCAGCCGCGCACGCCGCCGAACAGCCGCACGGCGGCGCGGTTGAAGCCAGGCCCCACACGCAATCCGACCAGCGCCGCATAGTCGGGCGCGATCCTGCCGCAGACCTCGTCGAACGGCGCCGCGTCGGTGGCGGCCACCGCATCGACGATCAACGCGGTGGCATCGACCGTGAGCCGCAACCACATCGAATGGATCGGCGCCCCGCCGCGGCGCTCGCCGCCCGGAAAGCGGAAGTCGTGGGCGCGCACGTCCTCGAGGTGGCCATCGACATCCCAGAGGCCATCGGCACGGCGATGGCCACGGATGGTGATGGTGCGGGCGTGCACCTCGGTGCGTTCGGCGGAAGAAGGCGGCAATGGCATGGCAGGAGCGTCGATGATGCCATCGACGGGAGGCGCCCGTCTTGCGCCCAATGGCTGCGCCTCGTCAGCGAGTTGGCGCAAGCCTCGGGCGGAGCGGCTGGCTAAGCTCCTGCTCCAGCGACACCCCGTCGACACCGAGGAGCGAGACCGCCATGACCACCCCCCCGACCCCGAAGAAAACCGTCCGCATCGGAGGCGCCTCCGGCTTCTGGGGCGACAGCATGGTGGCGGCGCCGCAGCTCGTGAAGCTCGGCCGGCTCGACTACCTCGTGTTCGACTTCCTGGCCGAGACCACGATGTCGATCCTGGCCTCGGCCCGGGCCAAGAAACCCGAACTCGGCTATGCCACCGACTTCGTCGACATCGCGATGAAATCCGTGCTGGCCGAGGTCAAGCGCCAGGGCGTCAAGGTGGTGAGCAATGCCGGCGGCATCAACCCCCACGGCTGCGCCGCCGCGCTGCAGGCGCTGGCCGATGCCGAGGGCGTGGCGCTGCGCATCGCGGTGGTCGAAGGCGACGACGTCAGCACGCAGATGCCGCAGCTGCGCGAGGCTGGCACGCGCGACATGTTCACCGGCGAGGCCCTGCCCGAGAAGGTGCTGAGCGCCAACGCCTACCTGGGCGCGCTGCCGATCGCGGCTGCGCTGGCGGCTGGCGCCGACGTCGTCATCACCGGGCGCTGCGTCGACAGCGCGGTCACGCTCGGGCCGCTGATGCACGAGTTCGGCTGGCAGCCCGGCGACCACGACCTGCTGGCCTCGGGCAGCCTCGCGGGCCACATCATCGAATGCGGCTGCCAGGCCACCGGCGGGCTGCACACCGACTGGGAAGACATCCCCGACTGGGCCCACATGGGCTACCCGATCGTCGAATGCCATGCCGACGGCAGCTTCGTCGTCACCAAGCCCGAGGGCACCGGCGGCAAGGTGATCCGCGCCAACGTGGCCGAGCAGCTGCTCTACGAGATCGGCGACCCCGGGGCCTACCTGCTGCCCGACGTCAGCTGCGATTTCCGCGAGGTCGTGATCGAGCAGCTCGGCGCCGACCGCGTGCGGGTGGGCCCGGCACGCGGACGCGCGCCCTCCCCCAGCTACAAGGTCTCGGCCACCCAGCTCGACGGCTTCCGCTGCGCCGGCAGCATGGTCTTCGTCGGCATCGACGCCGAAAAGAAGGCGGTGCGCACGGCCGAAGCGATCATCGAACGCACCGGCGAGATCCTGCAGCAGATGGGCCTGCCACCCTTCACCTCGACCTACGTCGAAGTGATCGGCTCCGAATGGCTGTACGGCCCGCACGCGCGCACACGGCAAGTGCGCGAGGTCACGATGCGGGTGGTCGCCAATCATCCGCAGAAGGCGGCGCTGGCGATGTTCGCGCGCGAGATCGCGCCGTCGGGCACCTCGTGGGCACCGGGCACGACCAGCCCCGGCGGCGGACGGCCGGCGGTGTCGCCGCTGATCAAGCCCTTCGCGTTCACGCTGGCCAAGGCCGCGGTGCCGGTGGCCTTCGTGCTCGGGGGCGAACGGCATGCGGTGGAGATCCCTGCCGATGTCGACGGCGCGGCGGCCTCGCCGGCCACCGAGCCACCGCCCTTCGAGGAAGACGGCGGCGAGCAGGTCGAGGTCCGCCTCATCGAACTCGCCTGGGCCCGCAGCGGCGACAAGGGCAACCTGTCGAACATCGGCCTGGTCGCGCGCCGGCCGGAGTGGCTGCCGCTGCTGTGGTCGCGCGTCACGCCGCAGTTCGTGGGGGACTACTTCGCCCACCTGGTGCACGGCAAGGTCGAACGCTTCCACCTGCCCGGCATCGCATCGATGAACCTGCTGCTGCACGATGCGCTCGATGGCGGCGGCCCGTCGTCGATGCGCATGGACCCGCTGGGCAAGGGCATGGCGCAGATGCTGCTGGATGCGACGGTGCAGGTGCCGCGGCGCGTGGCGGAGGCGGCGCGCGCGGCGCGGTGAGCCTGAACGGCTCATCGAGCTCATCTATATGTAACGCAGGCTGCATCGATTGGATAATTAAGACTCCGCTCCTATTCTTCGTCCGCCAGCCAACAAGCCAGCCACGGAGACACGAAGAGATGGAGCGATCATTCGCCGAAGAAGTCAAACGCCTTTCGCTGGGCGCCGACGAGGTATTCCACGGCGAGGGCATCCTCGCCGTCACCAAGGCGCTGCTGCAGTCGGGCGTCAGCTACATCGGCGGCTACCAGGGCGCGCCGGTCTCGCACCTGATCGATGTGCTGGGCGATGCCCGCGAGATGCTCGACGAGCTCGGCATCTACTTCGAGAACAGCGCCTCCGAGGCCGGCGCGGCCGCGATGCTCGGCGCCTCGATCAACTACCCGGTGCGCGGCGCCGTGACCTGGAAGTCCACCGTCGGCACCAACGTCGCCTCCGACGCGCTGTCGAACCTGGCCTCGGCCGGCGTCAAGGGCGGCGCGCTGGTGATCCTCGGCGAGGACTACGGCGAAGGCTCCAGCATCATCCAGGAGCGCACCCACGCCTTCGCGATGAAATCGCAGATGTGGCTGATGGACCCACGGCCCAACCTGACCTCGATCGTCAACGCGGTGGAGCGCAGCTTCGAGCTGTCGGAGGCCAGCCAGACGCCCGTGATGCTGCAGCTGCGCATCCGCGCCTGCCACGTGCACGGCACATTCGTGTGCAAGGACAATCGCGCGCCTGCGGTGTCGACCCGCGACCTCATCGAGCGGCCGGTGTTCGACTTCGGCACCATCAACCTGCCGCCCTCGATCTACGCCCAGGAGCGCATGAAGATCGAATCGCGCTGGCCGGCGGCGCTGGACTTCATCCGCCGCGAGGGCCTCAACGAGCGCTTCGGCGGCGACTGCGGCGACATCGGCCTGGTGCTGCCGGGCGGCCTCTACAACGGCACCTTGAGGGCGCTGCAGCAGCTGGGCCTGGCCGACGCCTTCGGCAACAGCCGCATCCCGCTGCAGGTCCTCAACGTGGTGTACCCGCTGGTGCCCGACGAGCTGGTGGATTTCTGCGCCGGAAAGCGCGCGGTGCTGCTGATCGAGGAAGGCCAGCCCAACTACATCGAGGATGCGCTGCACGCGATCCTGCGGCGCGCCGGCAGCGACACCACGCTGCACGGCAAGGACATCTTCCCGATGGCCGGCGAGTACACCGGTGAAGTGCTGGTGCGCGCGCTGGCCGAGTTCGTGCGGCGCTCGGCGCCCGAGGCGCTCGCGGCCGAGGGCGTGGCGCGGGTCGGCGCGGCCGCGGCGCCGCTGGCGACACTCAAGCCGCAGGCGATCGAAGCCCTCGGCATGCCGGTCCCGAACCGGCCGCCGGGCTTCTGCATCGGCTGCCCCGAGCGGCCGGTGTTCGCGGCCATCAAGCTGATCCAGAAGGACCTGGGCGCGATCCACGTCAGCGCCGACATCGGCTGCCACACCTTCGGCACCTTGCCGCCCTTCAACGTGGGCAGCACGGTGCTCGGCTACGGCCTCGGTCTCGCGAGCTCCTCGGGAGTCGGGCCGCTGATGGGCAACCGGGTCGTCAGCATCATGGGCGACGGCGGCTTCTGGCACAACGGATTCACCAGCGGCATCGTGAACGCGGTCTACAACGCGCAGGATTCGGTGCTGGTGATCCTCAAGAACGGCTACACCTCGGCCACCGGCACGCAGGCGATCCCGTCGTCGCCGACCCAGCCGGCGGCCAAGCCGCTGACGCTGGACATCGAGGCCGCGCTCAAGGGCGTCGGCGTGGGCTGGGTGCGCAAGGTGCCCAGCTACAACGTCGGCCGCATGCGCGAGACGCTCAACGAGGCTATGACGACCGCCGAGGGCGGGCTCAAGGTCATCATCGCCGACGGCGAATGCCAGCTCGAGCGCCAGCGCCGCATCAAGCCGGTCAATGCCGCGAAGCTCAAGCGCGGCGAGCGCGTGGTGCGCACCCGCTTCGGCATCGACGACGATGTCTGCACCGGCGACCACTCGTGCATCCGCTTGTCGGGCTGCCCGTCGCTCACAGTCAAGCCGAACCCGAGCCCGCTGCGCACCGACCCGGTGGCGACGGTCAACCAGGGCTGCGTCGGCTGCGGCCTGTGCGGCGAGAACGCCCATGCCGCGATCCTCTGCCCGTCCTTCTACAAGGCCGAGATCGTGCAGAACGCCGGCACCTGGGAGCGGCTGCTGCACCGGCTGCGCAATGGCGTGATCGGGATGATGGCCGGCAAGGCGCGCAACGACTTCGAGGCGGTGGCGGCATGAGCGATTCGACTTTCCCTGGCGCCGGCCAGGGCCCGCGCATCGTCACCGTGCTGGTGGCCGCGATGGGCGGCGAAGGCGGCGGCGTGCTGGCCGACTGGCTGATCTCGGCCGCGGCCGCGCAGGACTTCCCGGTGCAGAGCACCTCGGTGCCGGGTGTGGCGCAGCGCACCGGCGCGACCAACTACTACATCGAGATCTATCCGGTGGCGCGTGCGGAGCTGGCCGGCGCGCAACCGGTGTTCTCGCTGACGCCGAACCCGGGCGACGTCGACATCGTCGCGGCCTCCGAACTGGTGGAAGCCGGGCGCGTGCTGCAAGGCGGCTTCGTGCATCCGCGCCGCACCACGCTGGTGGCCTCGCTGCACCGCGAGTACGCGGTGTCCGAGAAGACCGCGATGGGCGACGGCCGCTACGAAGGCCAGCGGGTGGTCGAGGCGGCGCAGCAACTCGCCCTGCGTGCCTTCCTGTTCGACATGCGCTCGCTGGCCTGGAAGCACGGCACGGTGATCAACACCGTGATGTTCGGCGCCATGGCCGCGAGCGGCGCGCTGCCCTTCTCGCGCGAAGCCTGCGAGCAGGCGATCCGCGCATCGGGCAAGGCGGTCGAGGCCAGCCTGAAGGGCTTCGCGGCCGGCTTCGAGCATGTGGCGGGCCGGGGCGCGCCGGCATCACAAGCGCAAGACGCCGAAGCCAGGGCGTCGATCGATGCCCGCGTGCGGGCGCTGCCCGAGCCGCTGCGCGCGATCGTCGGCAGCGGACTGCGGCAGGTGGCCGACTACCAGGACGCGCGCTACGCCGACCTCTACCTGTCGCGCGTCGAAGCGCTGCGCGAAATCGAATGCACCACCGGGGGCGACTTCCCGGTGACGCGCGAGACCGCGCGCTACCTCGCGCTCTGGATGAGCTATGAGGACGTGATCCGGGTGGCCGACCTCAAGACCCGCAGCGACCGCCTGCAGCGCGTGCGCCAGGAAGTCGGCGCCAAGGCCGGCGAGCCGCTGCGGCTGACCGAATACCTCAAGCCGGGTCTCGACGAGATCTGCTCGGTGCTGCCGACGCCGGCCGCGCACTGGCTGCGCCGCCGTCTGGGCCACAAGGCGCACAAGCTCAATGTAGGCCTGCACATGCGCACCGACACCGTGCTCGGCTTCGCCATGCTGTGCGGCCTGCGCGCGCTGCGGCCGCTGCGCCGCCGCACCTCGCGCTACGCAGCCGAGCAGGCCATGATCGAGCGCTGGCTCGATGCCGTCCGCCGCGCACTCGCGATCAGCCCGCGCCTGGGCTACGAGCTCGCGCTGTGCGGCAACCTCGTGAAGGGCTACGGCGAGACCAGCGAACGCGGCCACCGCAACCTGGCGGCCCTGCTCGACGACATCCAGCCGGCGCTCGCGCGCGCGCCGCAGGACCCTTCGCTCGACGACGCGGCGGCGCGCGTGCGCTCGGCGCGCGCGGCAGCCCTGGACGACCCCGAAGGCCGCACGCTGGCACGCGCGCTGGGACTCGCGCCGCCGGAGCCGAAGTCCCATCCGATCCGCATCGTCCGCCGCAAGCCCGCCGGCTGAACGCCCCCGTTTTCACTCAAGCAAGAACCACAGGAGACAAGATGAACCTCGAAGCCCAACGCACCGCCCGTTTCCGCATCGGCCGCCGCGCCGCCACCGCCTGGCTGGCCGGCGCCGCGCTGCTGCCCTTGGCGAGCGGCGCGCTGGCCGCCGACCCGATCAAGATCGGCGCGGTGGTCTCCGCCACCGGCCCGGCCTCGTTCCTGGGCGATCCGCAGCAGAAGACGCTCGAGATGTACGTGAAGAAGATCAACGACGGCGGCGGCGTGCTCGGCCGCAAGCTCGAACTGGTGCTCTACGACGATGCCAGCGACGCCAACAAGGCCAACGCCTTCACGCGCCGCCTGATCATGCAGGACGAGGTCGACGTCATCCTCGGCGCATCGACCACCGGCTCCACGATGGCGATGGCGCCGCAGGCCGAGGCGGCCAAGGTGCCGCTGGTCTCGCTGGCCGCCGCCTCGGTGATCGTCGAGCCGGTCAAGCCCTACGTGTTCAAGATGCCGCACTCCGACCGCATGGCGGCGCAGAAGGTGCTCGCCGAGATGAAGACGCGCGGCTTCACGCAGTTCGCGCTGCTGTCGGACACCGGCGGCTTCGGCAAGTCGGGCCGCACCGAGACGCTCAAGCTGGCCGAGGCCATGGGCATGAAGTCGGTCGAGGACCAGACCTACGGCGAGAAGGACACCGACATCACGCCGCAGCTGACGAAGATCAAGTCCTCGCCGGCACAGGCGATCCTGGTCTTCGGCACCGGCCAGGCGCCGGCCATCGTCGCGCGCAACTACCAGCAGCTGGCGATGAAGCAGCCGCTCTACACCACCCATGGGCAGGCCTCGACCGAGTTCATCCGGATCGCGGGCAAGTCGTCCGAAGGCATCCGCATGCCTTCGCCCGCGCTGCTGATCGCGTCCGCGCTGCCGGCTGCCGATCCGCAGAAGAAGGTCAGCGTCGACTACGCCAAGGAGTTCGAGACCCAGGCCAAGATGGACGTGTCGACCTTCGGCGGCTATGCGCACGACGCGCTGTTCATGGTGGTGGACGCGGTCAAGCGCGCCGGCGGCACCGACAAGCAGAAGCTGCGCGACGCCATCGAGGCGACCAGCGGCTTCGTCGGTGTGAGCGGCATCTACAAGATGTCGCCGACCGACCACATGGGCCTGGACGTGTCGGCCTTCCGGATGGTGGAAGTCCAGGGAGGCGCGTTCAAGGAAGTTCGTTGAGCCGGCGGCCGCCCCGGCCCCGGAGCAACGCATGAACTTGAACACCCACGACCACCGGCGCCACGCCGCCCGGCGCCTGCCGCGCTTCGTCTTCGACTATGTCGATGGCGGCGCGGAAGACGAACGCTGCCTGCGGCGCAACGGCGACGACCTGGCCGCGCTGCACCTGCTGCCCCAGGTGCTGCGCGACACGCGCAACGCAGACACCTCGGTCACGGTCTTCGGCCAGCGCTGGACCATGCCGGCGGGCATCGCGCCGATCGGCTTCTCCGGCCTGGTACGGCCGCACAGCGACCTGCTGCTGGCGCGTGCGGCGGCGGCCGAAGGCGTTCCCTTCGTGCTGTCGACCGCCTCCAACGACCGGCTCGAAGCGGTGCGCGCGGCCGGGCTCGAACGCAACCCGCAGGCCCAGCAGTGGCTGCAGCTCTACGTGATGTCCGATCGCGCGATCGCCGAGCAGCTGGTGCGGCGCGCCCGCAGCGCCGGCTTCGGCGCGCTGGTGCTGACGGTCGACGTGGCGGTCAGCGGGATGCGCGAACGCGACGTGCGCAACGGCTTCAAGCTGCCGTTCCGGTTCACGCCTTCGACCCTGATCGACCTGGCGCGCCATCCGGCCTGGTCGCTGTCGATGGCGCGGCAGGGCCGCTCGCCCTCCTTCGTGAACCTGAGCGAATCGGAAGGCGGCGGCCAATCGGCGCAGCTGCAGGCCGCGCTGCTTTCGCGCGCGATGGACCGCACGCTGGCCTGGGAACAGATGGACTGGCTGCGCCGTCTGTGGGACGGTCCGCTGCTGCTCAAGGGCGTGCTCCATCCGGCCGATGCCGAGCGCGCGGCGCGCAGCGGCATCGACGGCATCGTGGTGTCGAACCACGGCGGCCGGCAGCTCGACGCGGCGCCCTCCACCATCTCGGTGCTGCCGCGCATCGTCGATGCGGTGGCGGGCCGCATGCCGGTGTTCGTCGACAGCGGCTTCCGCCGCGGCAGCGACGTCATCAAGGCGCTGGCCTGCGGCGCCACCGCGGCCTTCGTCGGACGGGCCGCGGTCTGGGGCGTGGCCAGCGGCGCCGAGGCCGGCTGCCGCAGCGTGCTCGCGACCCTGCGCGATGAGGTCGCGCGCACCCAGATCCTGATCGGCGCCGACAGCACCGCCGACGTCTGCGCCGGCCACCTGGCGGCGCGTTCCATCCTTCCGGGAGGCAGCCTTGTCTGACTTCATGCAGTTCGTCTTCTCGGGGCTGACCACCGGCGCGATCTACGCGCTGGCGGCCCTGGGCTTCTCGCTGATCTACAACGCCAGCGGCGTGATCAACTTCGCCCAGGGCGACTTCCTGATGCTGGGCGGCATGGTCACGGCCGCGCTGCTGGCCCACCAGATGCCGTACGGCCTGGCGATGGTCGGCGGCGTGGCCGCCACGGTCATCGTCGGCCTGCTGCTGTACCGGCTGGCGATCCGGCCGGCCGGCGAAGCCAGCGTGGTGTCGCTGATCATCATCACGATCGGCGCCTCGATCTTCGTCCAGGGCGTGGTGCAGATCGTGCTCGGCAAGAACCAGCAGACGCTGCCGCCCTTCAGCGGCGACCGCGCGCTGCAGATCATGGGCGCCTACGTGCTGCCGCAGAGCCTGTGGGTGCTGGGCACGGCCGCCGTGCTGGTGGTGCTGTGCTTCGGCTTCTTCCGCTTCACGATGGTCGGCAAGGCGATGCTGGCGGTGGCGGCCAACGCGCTGGCGGCGCGCGCGGTCGGCATTCCGACGGCACGGGTTCTGCAGCTGTCCTTCGGCCTGTCGGCGCTGCTCGGCGCGGTGGCCGGCGTGGTGGCGGCACCGGTCACCACCACGGTCTACGACATCGGCCTGATGCTCGGCATGAAGGGCTTCGTCGCGGCCACGCTCGGCGGCCTCGGCAGCGGACTCGGCGCGGTGGTCGGCGGCCTGATCGTCGGCCTGCTAGAGGCGCTGGTGGCCGGCTACATCTCGTCGGCCTACAAGGACGCCGTGCCTTTCGTGATGATCGTCGTGATCCTGCTGGTCATGCCGCACGGGCTGTTCGGCGCCAAGACCTCGGACCGCGTATGAAGGCCCTGTTCCGCCCTTCCCTGCTGGCGCTGGCCCTGGTGCTGGCGCTGCTCCCTTTCGCCTTGCCGAACAACTACGTGGTCGACATCGCGGTGCGCATCGCGCTGGCCGCGATCGCGGCCATCGGGCTCAACCTGCTGATGGGCTTCGCCGGCCAGATCAGCATCGGCCACGCGGCCTTCGTCGCCATCGGCGCCTATGTCAGCGGCATCGTCACCGCGCGCTTCGGCTGGCCGCCGCTGGCCGCCATCGGTGGCGCCGCGGTCGGCGCCGCCGTGGTGGCCTGGCTGATCGCCAAGCCCATCCTGCGCCTGAAGGGCCACTCGCTGACCATGGCCACGCTGGGCCTGGGCGTGATCGTCAACATCGTGCTGATCAACGAGGTCGACTGGACCGGCGGGCCCGACGGCATGCCGGTGCCGCCGCTGGAGGTGGCCGGCTTCGCCTTCGCCAAGGTGCGGCACTGGTATGCGCTGGCGGCGGTGCTGCTGTGGCTGTCGGTGCTGCTGTCGCTCAACCTGTACCAATCGCCGGCCGGCCGCGCGCTGCGCGGGCTCAACGGCTCCGAGGTCGCGGCCCGCGTGATGGGTGTGGACGTGGCGCGCTTCAAGGTCCGGGCCTTCGTCGCCTCGGCCGTGTTCGCGGCGGCCTCGGGCAGCCTGACGGCGCACTACCTCGGCTTCATCAGTCCCTCGATCGCGGCCTTCACGCATTCGGTGGAACTGGCCACGATGGTGGTGCTCGGCGGCATGGCCTCGACCTTCGGCGCCGTGCTGGGCGCTGCGCTGATGACCGCGCTGCCCCAATTGCTGGGCGGTTTGCACGGTTATGAGATGGTGTTCTTCGGATTGGTGTTGATGCTGACGATGATCTTCCTGCCGAAGGGGCTGGTGCCTTCGATCGCGCTCAAGTTGAGAAGGAAGGGCTGAGATGAAGCTTCTTCGATGCGAGGTGGGGCGGGCTCACGCCGACGGCGTACTCTGCTCCGCGAATGTCCCCCGCCCTTCGGGCTCCTCCTTTATTTCGCTGCGCAGAGCACACCATCGGCGTGAGCCGTCACGGCGGTGGTTCATCTCCGGCCAGCGCCACACGGCGTTTCCCGTGCCGAGGGCACCGGGTGGCCCCCGCAGCGAAGTAAAGGAGGAGGCGAAGCCGGGGGACATGAGCGGAGGGGGCCACCCGGTGCCCTCGGCACGCGCCCCGAACATGACCCCGCACCCGCACCCGAACAAGAGCTGACATGCTAGAAGTCAAGAACCTCTCCAAGTCCTTCGGCGGCGTGCACGCGATGCAGGACGTGAGCTTCACGGTGCGCGGCGGCTCGGTGCACTCCGTGATCGGCCCCAACGGCGCCGGCAAGACCACGCTGTTCAATCTGATCAGCGGCGTCTACGAACCCACGCGCGGCGAGATCCTGCTCGACGGCGAAAGCGTCGGCGGCCGTGCGCCCGACGCCTTGGCGCGCCGCGGCATGAGCCGGACCTTCCAGAACCTGCAGGTCTGCATGAACATGACGGCCTGCGAGAACGTCATGCTCGGCGCCCACCTGCACAGCCGCAGTTCGCTGCTGGGCGGCATGCTGGGCGCCACCCGCCGCGCCGACGCGGCGCTGCGCGAGGAGGCGCTGCGGCTGATCGACTATGTCGGCGTCGGACACCATGCGCATGCCCACGCGACCCAGCTCTCATTCGGGCTGCTCAAGCGGCTCGAGATCGCACGGGCGCTCGCCAGCAAGCCGCGCATCCTGCTGCTGGACGAGCCCGCGGCCGGTCTCAACGACACCGAGACCCACGAGATCACCGAGCTCATCCGCAGCATCGCGGCCTCGGGCATCACGGTGCTGCTGGTGGAACACGACATGAAGCTGGTGATGAACATCTCCGACCACATCCTGGTGCTCGACTACGGCCGCAAGCTGGCCGAGGGCAGCGCCGCCGAGGTGCGGGCCAATCCACAGGTGATCGCGGCCTACCTGGGCACCGAGGCAGTGGCCGAGGAGGCTTTGGCATGAGCAGCAGCGAAGGCGCCAACGTGCTGGAGGTGCGCGGCCTGGTTGCCGGCTACGGGCGCATCGAGGCCCTGCACGGCATCGACCTGGCCGTCGGCAAGGGCCAGCTGGTGGCGCTGGTCGGCGCCAACGGCGCCGGCAAGACCACGCTGCTGCGCGCGGTCTCGGGCCTCATCAAGGCCAGCGGCAGCGTCCGCCTGTTCGGCCGCGAGATCGTGCGCGACAGCGCGGACGCGCGCGTGCGCGCAGGGCTGTCGCAGGTGCTCGAGGGCCGGCAGGTCTTCGGCCCGATGTCGGTGCAGGACAACCTGCTGCTGGGCGGCTACACCCGCCCCGAGCGCCGCGACGAAAGGCTAGCCGCCATGTACGCGCTGTTCCCGGTGCTGAAGGAAAAGCGCCTGCTGGCCGCCGGTACGCTGTCGGGCGGCCAGCAGCAGATGCTGGCGATCGCCCGTGCGCTGATGAGCGAACCCAAGGTGCTGCTGCTCGACGAGCCGTCGATGGGCCTGGCGCCGCTGCTGGTGCGCGAGATCTTCGCGGTCATCGCGCGGCTCAAGGCCGAGGGCATCCCGATCCTGCTGGTGGAACAGAATGCGCATGCGGCGCTGTCGGTGGCCGACGTCGGCTACGTGCTGGAGACCGGCCGCATCGCGCTCGGCGGGCCGGCCGGCGAGCTGCTGCGGGACGAGCGGATCAAGGCCGCGTATCTGGGACTGTGAGGAGACATATGAAGACCTTGCGGGACAGACCAAGAAACTGCGCAGCAGTTTTTGCTCTGTCCTCGACTTCCTGAGACCTTGCGGGACAGACCAACAAACTGCGCAGCAGTTTTTGCTCTGTCCTCAACTGACTAGAGGCATGCCATGAACCACCGGACAGACCCCTCGATCCTGATCGCCGCGGTCCACGCCCGCGCCGTCAACGTCCCCCTCGAATACCCGGTCCGCACCAGCGTCGGCGTGATCGCCACCGCGCCGCTGGTGCTGATCGACCTCCACGCCAGCGACGGCAGCGTCGGCCGCGCCTACCTCTTCACCTACACGCCGCTGGCGCTCGAAGCCACCCGGCAGATGGTGACGGCGCTCGGCGAGGTCTTGAAAGGCCAGCCGCTGGCGCCCTTCGACCTCGACCGGCTGCTGGTCCAGCGCCTGCGGCTGCTCGGGCGCACCGGCCTCGCGGGCATGGCCTGCGCCGGCCTCGACATGGCCGCCTGGGACGCGCTGGCCGTGGCGCGCGGCCTGCCGCTGGTCGAACTGCTGGGCGGCCGACGCCGGCCGATCGCGGCCTACGACAGCCACAGCCTGGACGGCGTCGAACTGGGCGTGCAGCGCGCCGAGCGCGCCGTCGCGCAGGGCTTCGGCGCCATCAAGACCAAGGTCGGCTACGCCACGCTGGCCGAAGACCTGCGCGTGGTGCGCGCGCTGCGCCAGGCCATCGGCGACGACACCCAGCTGCTGGTCGACTACAACCAGGGCCTGGCCGGGCCCGAGGCGGTGCGCCGCATCCACGCGCTGGAAGGCGAAGGCATCGGCTGGGTCGAAGAGCCGACCTTGCAGGAAGACTACGCGGGCCACGCGCGCATCCGCGCGCAGGTGCGGCTGCCGATCCAGATGGGCGAGAACTGGTGCGGACCCGACGAGATGGCCAAAGCGCTGGAGGCCGGCGCCTGCGACCTGGTGATGCCCGACGCGATGAAGATCGGCGGCGTGACCGGCTGGCTGCGCGCGGCGACGCTGGCACAGGCCCGTGGCCTGCCGATGTCCAGCCACATCTTCCAGGAAGTCAGCGTGCACCTGCTGGCGGTCACGCCGACCTGCCACCTGCTCGAACGCATGGACCTGGCGGGCCCGGTGCTGGCCGAGCCGCTGGCCTTCGAGAACGGCAGCGCCATCGCGCCGCCGCAGCCGGGCACCGGCATCGCCTGGAACGAAGACGCGGTGAGCCGCTTCGAAGTCAGAGCTTGCTGAGGGTCTGGACGGTCTCGTCGATCAGCCAGCGGTTCGCGGCGCCGTACTCGTGCCGCACATGCCAGTACGCCTGGACCTGGAAGTCGGGCAGTTCGACCGGCAGGGCCAGCGCCTTCAGGCCGCCCTGCGAGACGTAGAGCTCGGCGACCCGCGAAGGCAGCAGCACCAGCAGGTCGCTCTGCGACAGCAGCGGCGGCAGCACCGTGAACTGCGGCACCCGGGCGACGATGTTGCGGTTGACGCCACGCTGGGCCAGCGCCTCGTCGACCAGGAAGTGGCCGGTGCGCGGCGACGACACCATCACGTGCCGCGCCGCGGCGAACTCTTTCAGGCTCATCGTGTCGCCGATGCTTGGATGGGCGGAGGACATCAGGCACACGTAGTGCTCGCGAAAGAGCAGCGCGCTGCGGATCTGCGGCGACAGCGCGGGGATGTGGCCGATCGCAAGATCGATCCGTCCGGCTGCGAGGTCTTCCCCGACGGATTCGGCGATCTGCATGATGTCGATCTCGATGCGCGGCGCCGACTCCTGGAAGCGGCGCAACAGCGGCGGCACGAAGTACAGCACGCCGATGTCGGACATCGCGAGCCGGAAGCGCCGGGTCGACAGCGCCGGATCGAACAGGCGCTGCTGCTCCAGCGTGCTCTCGACCGTGGCCAGCGCGTCGCGGAAGCGCTCGAACAACTGCTCGGCCAGGCCGGTCGGCACCAGCCCCGCTGCGCCGCGCGAGAACAACCGGTCGGCATAGACCTCGCGCATCTTGGCCAGGCCGTAGCTGATGGTCGGCTGCGTGACGTCGAGCCGCTCGGCCGCCTGCGTGACGCTGCGGGTCTCGTAGATGGCGACGAAGACGCGGATGAGGTTGAGGTCCAGGTGGGTCATGCTTTCTGTGTTCTTTTGCCTGGGACGGCGCGCGGCATCAGACCATCAGATGGGCCTCCAGCGCTGCGCGACCGAATTCCGATGCCGCCCCTTTCAGCAGGCATTCGCCGTGATCGATCGCCATCAGGTCGTCGGCCACCGCGAGCAGGAACTCCAGATTCTGCTCGACGATCACGAACCCGGCGCCTTCGGCCTTGCGGGCCCGCAACAGCGCCGCCATGCGCTCGATGTTCTCGGGCTGGACGCCTTCGGTCGGCTCGTCGAGGAGGCTGAGCGCGGCGCGCAGGCCCATGGTGCGCGTGAAGGACAGCAGCTTGCGCTCGCCGCCGCTCAGCGAGCCGGCTCGCTGCGCCATCCGCTCGCCCAGGCGCGGGAAGGCCTGCAGGCAGGCCGCGTAGCGCTGCGGGTCGCGGTCGTCGAGGTGCAGCCACAGGTTCTCCTGCACGCTGAGGTCGCCGAACACCACGTCCTCCTGCGGCGCGTAGGCCATGCCGCGCGCCAGGCGCTGGTGCGGCGCCACCTGCGAAAGGTCATGCCCGCCGAGCGTCATCGTGCCTTCGCGCAGCGGCAGGAAGCCGGCCAGCGCGCGCATCAGCGTGGTCTTGCCGACGCCGTTGCGCCCGAGCACGCCGAGCACCCGGCCGGGGCCCGCGCTGCCGCTCAGGCCCCGCAGCACCATGGTGTCGCCGTAGCCGCACACCAGTGCTTCGAAGTTCAGCAGCCCGCCGTTCATTTCCGCGCCCCCGCATACACCGCCCGCACCGCCGGATCGCCCTGGATCTCGGCCAGCGTCCCCTGGGCCAGCAGCCGGCCCTGGTGCAGCACGTAGACGTCGCCGCCGATCGCGGCCACGGCGCTGATGTCGTGCTCGATCACCAGCGCGGCCGCACCCAGCCGGTTGATGACGGTCTTGATGGCATCGATCATGTGGTGGGTCTCGGCGGGAGACAGGCCGGCGCAGGGCTCGTCGAGCAGCACCAGGCGGGGTTGCGGCAGCACGGTCATCACGAACTCCAGCGCCTGGCGGTGGCCCTGCGAGAGGCTGCCCGCACGGGTGGCGAGCTGCTCGCGCAGCGCCGGGAACAGGTCGAGCAGTTCGTCCCGCAGCGGACTGCGCCAGCCCAGCGGCGCCCGCGCCAGCGACGCCGCCGGGCCGAGCCGTCCGGCCCACAGCGCCACGTCCAGGTTCTGGCTCACGCTGAGCTCGGAGAACACCGACGGAATCTGCAGCTTGCGCCCGACGCCGCGCCGCGCCACCCGCCAGGCGGTCGCGCCCGAGATGTCGGCGCCGTCGAGCAGGATGCGCCCCGAACGCAACGGCAGCCGGCCGGTCATGACATTGAAGGCCGAGGTCTTGCCGGCGCCGTTCGGGCCGATCACGCAGCGCAGACCGGGGCCGTCGAGCGCCAGCGACAGGCCATCGAGAATCCGGACGCCGCCCTGCGCGGCATGGACCTGCTCGAAGGCCAGCCCGATGCGCGCGTCCGGTGCGTGCCGCGCAGGCGCGTCGGTGGCCGGCACGCCAGGCGCCGCGGCGGGCCCGCGCCGCCACAACGGCCGGCCCAGCCCCGCCAGCCCTTCGGGCAGGAAGCGCACCACCACGATGAAGATCGCACCCACCGCGACCTCCCAATAGGCGAAATGGTCACGCAGCTCCGACGAGGCATAGCCGATGAACACGGCGCCCAGCAGCGCCCCGAGCGGGCTGGCCTTGCCGCCGACCGCGGCCCAGATCACGAACTCGGTCGACAGCACGAAGCCCATGGTCAGCGGCGTCACGATGCCCTGGTGCAGCGCGAACAGCGCGCCCGCGGCGGCGGCCAGCAGCGCCGAGAAGCCGAAGGCGAAGGCCTTGATGCGGTCGGTCGCATAACCGAAGAGCTGCAGCCGGTCTTCGTTCTGCGCCACCGCGCTCCACAGCATGCCCAGCGGCCGCCGCAGCACCAGGCCCAGCAAGGCGGTGCTGCCGACCGCGCAGGCGGCGACCACCCAGTAGAAGCTGCTGTAGCGCTCGGTGCCCGGCAGCTCGGGGATGTCGGCCATGCCGTTGAAGCCGCCGGTGACCGCGCTCCATTGCTGCGCCGCCAGGAAGCCCAGCATCGTCATCGCCAGCGTGATGAGCGAGAAGAAGGGGCCGCTGCGATGGCTGCGCGCGAACACCAGCCGCGCCGTGACATAGGCGACGACCGCGGGCAGCAGCAGCGCCAGCGGCAGCGCCAAATACCAGAGCGGCTGCTGCTGCGCCGCCTTCAGCGTGCCGCCCGCCAGGTAGGCGCCGAGGCCGAAGAACAGCGCATGCCCGAGCGGCAGGAAGCCCAGCCGGCCCCAGCACAGCGCCACCCCTTGGGTCGCGATGCCGTAGACCAGGAACAGCGCGATCTGGTAGGCGACGAAGTCGTTGCTGGCGAAGGGCAGCACCACCAGGGCGGCGCCCAGCCACAGCGCTTCGCTGCCCGGCAGGCGCCAGCGCCGGGCCGGCCGGCGCAGGGCCGCGCCGGGAGTGTGTTCAACGGCGTCCAAGGAGTCCATTCGGCTTCAGCCAGAGAAAGAGGATCGAAAGGATCAGCACCACCGCGTAGCCGCTGGTCTGGCCGGCGATGCTGCTGACCAACGACTGGCTGCCGCCGATCACGCCGACGCCGCCGGCAAAGCCGCCCAGCGTGCCGAGGCCGCCGACCACCAGCACGAAGAAGGCGTCGAGCAGGTAGTCGACGCCGATGCCGGGCTCGATGCGCACCAGCGGCGCCAGCAGCACGCCCGCTGCGCCCGCCAGCACCACGCCGATGACGAAGGTCTGCGAGGCCAGGCGGCGGGTGTCGATGCCGAGCGCCTGGGCCAGCATCGGGTTGCCGGTCATCGCCCGCACGCGCAGGCCCATGACGCTGCGCCGGTACCAGAAGGCCAGCCCGAGCATCAGCAGGACCGCGAAGGCGATCAGCGCCAGCCGGTAGCCGGGGTACTGCAGGCCGGCCAGCGTGACCGGTGTCGCCAGGCTGCTTTCGACGTTGCGGTAGCCGCGGCCGTAGATCGCCTCGACCAGCTTGCGCAGCACCATCGCCAGGCCCCAGGTCGCCAGCAGGGTGTCGAAAGGCCGGGCATAGAGCGGGCGGATCAGCCAGCGCTCGACCACCCAGCCCAGCAGGCCGCAGACGACGATCGCCAGCGGCATCGCGGTGGCGATCGGCCAGCCCCAGGCCTGCACCGTGACCACCGCATAGGCGCCCAGCATCACGAACTCGCCATGCGCCATGTTCATGACGCCGAGCAGGCCGAACACCACCGCCAGGCCCAGCGTCGTGAGCGCCAGGGTCGAGAGTTCGTAGGCCAGGTTCAGCGCATGCAGCAGCCAGCTGGTGTCCATCTCGGCGCTACACCTTGCAGGTCTGGCCCGACGCGATGCGCGGGAAGGTCTTGACGACCCGGAAGCCCTTGTCGTCGACGTCCGCCAGGTAGATGTCCTGCTCGACGTGCCGCGCATGCATGGTCACGGCGCCGCGCGGGCCGTTGTAGCTTGCGCCCTCGCTGGCCGGGTCCATCTTGGCGACCTCGAGCGACTTGGCCTTGGCGCTGATCGCGTCCAGCATCAGGAAGCCTTCGTACACCGATTCGGCCAGGCCGTTGAGGGCCGGCGCCTGGGCGCCGAACTTCTTGAAGTAGGCCTCCGAGAAAGCCTTGGCCGCCGGGGTCTGGATGTTGGCGAAATAGCCCGCGCTCGAATAGAGGTTGCGCGCGTTCGCCGCGCCGATGCCGGCCAGCGTGTTCTCCTCGATCAGCGTGCCGAGGCGGATCGCCTTGTCCGCCAGGCCGAAGCTCGCGAAGGCCTTGTTGAAGCCGACCGAGGCGCCGCCCACCAGCGACACCAGCACCGCGTCGGCGCCGCTGTCGCGGATCCGGGCCAGGCTCGAATCGAAGTTGTCGACCGTGAACGGCAGGTATTCGTCGCCCACCACCTGGGCGCCGGTCTGGGTGATGTAGCCCTTGGCGGCGGCATTGGTGTTGCGGCCCCAGATGTAGTCGTTGCCGATCATGTACCACTTCTTCGGCTTGCGTTCCGAGGCCAGCCACGGGATCACGGGCGCCAGCTGCTGGGCCGGCGTCTCGCCGTTGACGTAGGTGCCCTTGGCGCATTCGCCGCCCTCGTAGACCGGTGTGTAGAAGTACGGCACCTGGCCCTTGAAGAGCCCCACCAGCGCGCCGCGCACCGCACTGTCGTGCATGCCGATCACCACCTGCGCGCCCGAGCCCTTCCACAGCTTGAGCGCCGCCTGCGAGGCCTCGGCGGGCGGCAGCCCGGCGTCGCCGACCAGCAGGTTGATGTTGCGGCCCAGCACGCCGCCCTTCGCATTCAGGGTCTGCACCGCGAGTTCGGCGCAGGCCTTGGCGGAAGGGCCGAACAGGCCCGCGGGTCCGCTCAGCGGCAGCATCACGGCCACGTTCAGTGCCGACTGCGCGCGCACGCCGGCGCTGCCGAGGGCCGCGGCAGCCGCGGCGCCATGAAGAAAGGTACGACGATCCATGAGAACTCCTCTGTTGTGATCGGGGGTGGTGCCTGCTGCGCCTTCAGCGCAGCCAGGGGGCGGAGGGCTCTATGGGCAGGATGGCCTCGATCGCCGCGGCGACCGCCAGCAGCCGGCGGTCGCTGCCGGCCGGGCCGTCGAGCGCCAGCCCGACCGGCAGGCCCGCAGCCAGCCCGGCCGGCAGCGTGACACCAGGGATGCCGGCGTTGCTGCCCGGGTCGGTGTTGCGGATGAAGGTCGGGAAGGTCGGGCAGCGCTGGCCGTTGAACAGCACCGTCTCGTCGTCGCCGACCGGCGCCGCTGTCAGGGGCGTGGTCGGCAGCAGCAGGGCCTGCACGCCCGAGGCGGCGAAGGCATCGGCATAGAGCGCCTGCAGTTTCACGCGCGCCAGCAGGGCTTCGCGGTAGGCGGCCTCGGGCACCGCGCCGCCGGCCAGCAGGGGCCGCGCGATGGCGGCGACGTCGGGGCTGCCGATGCCGTCGACGAGCTGCTGGAGGTCGATGCCGCGGCCGGCCTCGTGCAAATAGCGGCCCATGTCGCGCACGAATTCGAACAGCGCGATCGGGAATCCGGCCGCCCCGTTGAGTTCGGACAGCCCCGGCAGCGCCACCTCGACGAACTGCACGCCGGCCGCGCGCAGGCGCTCGACGGCGGCGTCCGCCACGGCCTGCACGCCGGGCTCGAGCGTCTCCCAGAACGGCGCCCGCGGCAGGCCCAGCCGCAGCCCCGCGAGCGCCACCGGGCCCAGCGGCGCGCCGCCATCGGCCAGCACGCCGTCGAGCAGCGCGCAGTCGGCAACGCTGCGGGCAATCGGGCCGGCGGTGTCGCGGGTCGTGGAGATCGGCGCGATCCCCTGCCCCGGCACCCGCCCCACCGTCGGCCGCAGGCCGACCACGCCGCACAGGGCGGCCGGCACGCGCACCGAGCCGCCGGTGTCGGTGCCGATCGCGGCCGGCACCAGGCCGGCGGCCACCACCACGCCCGAGCCGCCGCTGCTGCCGCCCGGAATCCGCGACGGGTCCCAGGGATTGCGCGCCGCGCCCGTCACGCTGTTGTTGGTCGTGATGCCGAAGGCCAGCTCGTGCATGCTGGTCTTGCCGGCCACCATCGCACCGGCTGCGCGCAGGCGGCGCACCACTTCGGCGTCGCGGGCCGGATGCAGGCCGTGCAGGGCGCCGGTGCCGGCGCCGCTGGGCAGCCCGACGGCGTCGATGTTGTCCTTGAGCGCCACCGGCACGCCGAGCAGCGGAAGGTCCTCGCCCGCCGCGATGCGGGCATCGGCGGCCCGGGCCTGGGCCCGCAGCGCCTCGGCGTCGAAGGCGACGTAGCCGTTGAGCGCGGCATGGGCTTCGGTGCGGGCGATCAGGGCGTCGGCGACCGTCACGCTGGTGACGGCGCCCGCCTGGAGTTGGCGCCGCAGTTCGGCGACACCGAGTTGTGTGAGCTTCATGGCCTGTTCCTTGGTCGTGTCGGCGAATGCTAGGAACCGGGGGCCCCCCACGCACCTATCACGATTGATAGGGGGCCTACGGGTCGGCACCGATACCGGTCGGCGCGCAGCGGGCTAGCATGGCCGACCGCCCCTTTGCACGGTCTTTGCTTTACCCACGCCATGTATCTCGCCACGGCACAGACCCGCGCGCTCGGAGACGTCATGCGTCTGCTGGCCGAGGCTACCGACCCCGATGCCCTGCGCGGCGACCTCGCGCTGCCCATGCTCGACCTGCTGCGGGCCGACACCTACGTCTCGATGACCTGGGACAAGGCAGCCCGGCGCTTCGACCGTGCGAAGGCGCTCAACATGTCGCTCGAGAACTTGCGCAGCTGGGACGAGTACTACCGCTTCGTCGATCCGCTCACCTTCCCGATGATGGAGCGCCGCCATCCGACGCTCGCGACCCAGATCCTGTGCCAGAGCGACCTGGCGCGGACCGAGTTCTTCAACGACTTCCTGGCCCGCGACCACATGCACTGGGGCGTCAACGTCTATGTCTTCGCGCATGGCGAATGCACCGGCGACATGCGGATCTGGCGGCGGCGCGAGCGCGGCAACTTCGACAACAACGAGATCGAGGCGCTGCGCCTGGTCGAGCCCGCCTTCGCGGCCGCGCTGGCGCGCTTCCAGTGGGAGGCCGACCCGCTGCTGTCGCCGCAGGCCCGCGAGAGCGTCACCGAGCTGCTGCAGCGGCGCTCGGCCCTGAGCCAGCGCGAAGCCGAAGCCGCCGCGCTGGTGCTCTCGGGCTGCCCCGACAAGCTGATCGCCAAGCGCATGGCGGTCGGGCTGCCGACCGTGCGCTTCCATCTGGCCAACGCCTTCCGCAAGCTGCGGGTCGAGAACCGGACCCAGCTCGCGGCCCGGGCCCAGGCGCTGGTCAACGACCCGTTCGTGGCATCGAACTGAGGCTGCAGGCGGGCCGGCTAGCGCTCGCTCTTGCCGGCCTTCGAGGCCCGTCCGTCCCAGGCAAACGAGACGCCGACCAGCAGCGCCACCCAGACCACACCCGAGAACAGCGCGCCGCCCCAGTGCGTGCCACTGCTGCAGTCGAGCTCGAAGTAGCGCCCCAGCGCGCTGTTGCCGTCGGGAATCAGCATCGCCAGCTTGGCGGGCAGGAAGAAGACGAACTGGAGCCAAGCCATCAAGGTCGACAGCATGGAGCCGCCGGACGCCATCTCCGTCGCCGCCTCCAGCCGCTTGCACTGGTCAATGAATATCGCCACCTGGAGCCTCCGCGCCGACCATGGCGCCACCGGATTCTGACCCGGATGCGCCTGTCGCCAATGTGATAGTGGCCGCGGGTAACTCCGCAGGGTCGTGCCGGCGCGCACCCCTACGCTCCGACCGCCGGTGATGTCGCTCGGTCCAGGTCGAAGGCGCGCCGGCGTTTCGTGTCCCCCCGTGTTTGCCAACAAATCAACCAAGAAATCCCGGAGACAAATCCCCATGCAACCCAGTCGTGTCCAGTTCCTGGCCTTGGCCACCACCTTGAGCCTCGCCGCTTGCGGCGGTGGCGGCAATTCCGTCCCGTTCATCGCGGCGGCGCCCGCGCCGGCCCCGGCGGCCGCGGCGGCTGCCGCTGCACCCGCCCCCGCACCCGCGCCCGTGGCGGAAGAAAAGCGCGAGCAGGACAACCGCAACAGCTTCGTGCCCGCGGACCCGAGCGCGACCACCTTCACGGCGATGGCGGCCGACCCGGCCGACACGGTCGACAACAGCACCACCAGCCGCTGGGCCGGCGTGCTGGGCGGTGCCGCCTACCGGGTCGAAGTGCCCGCCAACTGGAACGGCAAGCTCGTCATGTACGCCCACGGCTACGCCGGCACCGGCAACGCGCTGGGCGTGAACAATCCGTCGATCCGCCGCTACCTGATCCAGAACGGCTACGCCTGGGCCGCATCCAGCTACAGCAAGAACTACTACGACGTGCGGGTCGGCGTCGAGGACACCAACGCGCTGGCGCTGGAGTTCAACAAGATCGCCGCTGCCGCCGGCCGCACGCTGGCGGCGCCCAGCAAGATCTTCATCACGGGCCACTCGATGGGCGGCCACATCACGGCCGCGGCGATCGAGGACGAGGCCTACGCCACCGCCAACCACAAGGTCAAGTACAACGGCGCGGTGCCGATGTGCGGCGTGGTCGGCGACACCGAGCTGTTCGACTACTTCGCCGCGGCGCAGGTCACGGCGCAGGCACTGGCCGGGGTGCCGAAGTATCCGTTCATCAACTGGTCGGACATCTCGGCGCAGGTGACGGGCGCGCTGTTCACCAGCATGGCCACGCCGCTCGGCCTGACGCCGACCGGCGTCAAGTACGCCAAGGTGATCCAGAACCTCACCGGCGGCCCGCGGCCGATATTCGACCTCGGCCTCGCCTACGGCGGCTCGTTCCCGGCCGTGTGGGGCGTGTTCGGCGGCGACGGCACGATCACCGGCATCCTGAACAAGAGCGTGATCGACACCAACCGCTTCACCTACACCGTCGATGGCGATGCGGCGACCTCGAACCAGATCAACGCCTCGGTGCTCAAGCTCACGGCCGTGGCCGACGCCAACCGGCTGCGCACCGACGGCCTGCGCTGGATTCCCAAGGCCAACGGCGATTTCAAGATCCCGGTCGTGACGCTGCACACGCTGGGCGACCTCTACGTGCCCTTCAGCATGGAGCAGATCTACCAGAAGCGCGTCGCCGCCAAGGGCAACAGCGGCTGGCTGGTGCAGCGGGCCATCCGCGGCGCCACCCACTGCGACTTCACGGTGGCCGAGCAGGTCGCCGCCTTCGACGCCATGATCAAGTGGGAAGGCGGCGGACCCAAGCCCGCAGGCGACGACGTGGTCACGCCGGCGACCGTGGCCGCAGCGACCTATGGCTGTGCCTTCACCAACAACACCATCACCGCCGACGACGGCGGTGCGACATCGAACACTGCCAAGCTGCGCGCCTTCATCGCCGGCAATGGCGGCGCCTGCCCTCCCTGATCGGCCGAGACGGCTCGGCGCCCCCCGGCGCCGCGCCGCTCAGTCGTGCAGCAACTCCTGCATGAGCGCGCGCACGATCGCCAGCCCCGGCGCCTCCGTGCGCCGGCGCAGCGTGACCAGCCCGAAGCGCGCGCTGCGTTCCATCGGCGGGTTCATCCTGAGTTCGACCAGGTCGGGCGCCGCTGCCCGGATCGCCAGCAGCACCGCATCGGTCTGCCGCGCCACCTCGACCAGGCTGGCGACCTCCTCGCACTGCAAGGTCACGCACTGCGCCGGATGGGCCTCGGGCCCGTAGGTCTCGATCAGGCTGCGCGCCACCTCGTCGCTCAGCGGCGTCGAGGCGATCGGATAGCGCTGCACCGCCTCGAAATCCACGCCGCTGCGCCGGCGCGCCAGCGGATGGCCGCGCCGGCACATGAAGACCCCGCGCATCTCGCGCAGCATGCTGACCTCGAGGTCGGCACCGGGCGCCAGCGAGCGGGCATCGAGCACCAGCGCATCGAGCGTGCGGGCGCGCAAGGCCTGCGCCAGCAGCTCGGTGCCGCCGCGCGCCACCACCACCCGCACCTTCGGATGGTGGGTCGCCATGTGCATCAGCAGCGGCGTCATCAGCATGGCGCCCGGCCCCGAGCCCATGCCGATGCGGATCGCGCCGCCCTGCCCTTCGCGCATCTGGCGGCCGCTGTCGCGCAGCTCGCCGGCCTCGGACACCAGCTGGCGGGCCCGCAGCACCACGTCGCGGCCGAAAGGCGTGAGCTCGCTGCGGCGGCCGATCCGGTCGAACAGCGGCATGCCGAGTTCGTCCTCGAGCGCGCGGATGCTGCGGCTGAAGGCCGGCTGCGTGATGCACATCGCCTGCGCCGACTTGCTGAACGAACCGCTTTCGGCCAGCGCGAGCAGGTGCCTGAGCTGGACCAATGTCATCGGGCGGCTCCGCGGAATGCATGCATTGAAGTAATCATTTGGCGGACAACAATGCATTGGATGTTCTCACGCGGCGCTCCTACGATGCAAGCGCGTCCCCGCTCCGAGGGACGGCCCCACAGCCCAAACGTCATCAGGAACCCCATGAAGACCTTCTTCCAACGTTCGATCGCCGGCCTGCTGCTGCTGGCCGCAGGCGCCGCGTTCTCCCAGAACTACCCGAGCAAGCCGATCAGCCTGATGGTGCCGTACCCCGCGGGCGGCCCTTCGGATGCCGCGGCCCGGATCTTCACCGCGCCGCTGGGCAAGGAGCTGGGCCAGCAGGTGATCGTCGACAACCTCGGCGGCGTGTCCGGCGCGCTGGCGGCGCAGAAGGTGCTCGCGGCGCCCGCCGACGGCTACTACCTGTTCCAGGGCTCCCCCAACGAGGTCATCCTGGCACCGCTGGCCAACGCCGCGGTCAAGCTCAAGGCCGAGGACTTCCGCCTTGTCCATCCGGTGACCGACGCCGTGATGGTGGTGGTCGCGCGCAAGGACCTCCCGGCCAACAACATCGACGAACTGATCGCGCTGGCGCGCAAGAACGCCGACAAGCCGCTGACCTACGGCAGCGTGGGCATCGGTTCGCTCTACCACCTGATCCTCGAGGACGTCCAGAAACGCACCGGCATCCAGCTGATCCATGCGCCGTACAAGGGCAACGCGCCGCTGCTGACCGACATCGGCGGCGGCCAGGTCGACTTCGCGGTGCTGGTCTACAGCGCCGGCATGGGCGCGATGGCCGACCAGGGCCGGCTCAAGGTGATCGGCCAGCTCGGCGCCCAGCGCTCGGAGCTCTTGAAGAACGTGCCCACGGTCAGCGAAGGCAAGGAACTGAAGGATTTCGCGTTCCAGATCTGGAGCGGGTTCATGGTGCCGAAGAACACGCCCGAAGACGTGGTGCAGCGCCTGCACAAGGCCATCGGCGCCACCTTGAAGGACCCTGGCGTGCGCGCGCAGCTGGCGGCCCAGACCCAGTTGGCAGCGCCGCCGATGACGCTGGCCGAGGCGGCCAAGTTTTACGAAGCCGAGACCGCGCGCTATCGTGCGATCGCCAAGTCGATCAACCTGCAACCGCAATGAGGCCCCGATGAGCGCACTCCTCGATCACATGCACAGCCAGTCGGATGAATTCATCGGGCTGCGGCGCGACATCCACCACCACCCCGAGCTCGCCTTCGACGAGCACCGCACCTCGGCCCTGGTGGCCGAGAAGCTGCAGGCCTGGGGCTACGAGGTCGAGCGCGGGCTCGGCGGCACCGGCGTCGTCGGCCGGCTGGTGCGCGGTGACGGACGACGACGCCTCGGCCTGCGAGCCGACATGGACGCCCTGCCGATCGACGAGGCCACCGGGCTCGGCTATGCCAGCTGCAATGCCGGCGTGATGCATGCGTGCGGCCACGACGGCCACACCGCGATGCTGCTGGCCGCGGCGCGCCATCTCGCCGAGCGGGGCCGATTCTCGGGCACGCTGAACCTGATCTTCCAGCCGGCCGAGGAAGGCGGCGGCGGCGCGGTCAAGATGATGGAGGACGGCCTGTTCGACAAGTACCCGTGCGACGCCATCTTCGCGATGCACAACATGCCGGGCATGCCGCAGGGCCGCCTGGTGCTGCGCGAGGGCCCGACGATGGCTTCGTCGGACTACGCCACGGTCACCCTCACGGGCGTCGGCGGCCATGGCGCGATGCCGCACCGGGCGGCCGACCCCGTGGTCGCCGCGGCCAGCATCGTGATGGCGCTGCAGACCGTGGTGTCGCGCAACGTCGATCCGCTGCAGATGGCGGTGGTCACGGTCGGCGCGATCCATGCCGGCAAGGCCAACAACGTGATCCCGCAGCAGGCCACGCTGGAGATCAGCATCCGCGCACTCGACCGCGAGGTGCGGGCCACGCTCGAACGGCGCGTGAAGGCACTGATCGCCGCGCAGGCCGAGAGCTTCGGCGTCAGGGCGCAAGTCGAATGGCGGCCGGGCTATGCGGTGCTCGTCAACACGCCCGAAGAGACCGCCTTCGCGCGCGAAGTGGCGCTGGAGCTGGTGGGTGCCGACCAGGTCACGCTGCAGGGCCCGGCGCTGCCGGGCAGCGAGGACTTCGCCTTCATGCTCGAGAAGCTGCCGGGCAGCTACCTGTTCATCGGCAATGGCGATGGCGACAGTGCCGGCGCCTGCATGGTGCACAACCCGGGCTACGACTTCAACGACGACAACGTGGCGATCGGCTCGGCCTACTGGGCGCTGCTGACCGAGCGCTTCCTGGCGGCCTGACGAAATCGCCCGACCGACAGCCGCTACTTCGTCACATCGACATCGCGCGACTCGGGCAGCATCCACATGGCGACCACGCTGATCGCGCACATCGCAACCACGTAGTAGGCCGGGGCCATCGGATTTCGCGTCACGGCGATCAGCCAGGTCACGACGAACTGGGTGGTGCCGCCGAACACCGAGGTGCCGATCGCGTAGACCAGCGACAGGCCCGTGCTTCGCACCGCGATGGGCAGGAGTTCCGGAACGGTCACCAGCCCCGCGGCGCCGAACATCGCCGTCAGCGCAGCCAGGATCGCGGACACCACCAGCAACGTGGTGGCGCCGGGTGCACCCGACAGCCACATGAACAGCGGCACGATCGACAGCATCAGAACGATGCGGGGCAGCTGGTTGGTGACCTTTCTGCCGTAGCGGTCGCACAGGAGGCCACCGACCAGGGCGAAGGCAAACGTCATGACGCCGCCCATCAGCACGCTGCCCTGCGCCAGCGCCGGCGGCAGCTTCAGCACCTGGACCGCGTAGGTGACCATGTAGTTGCCGACCTGCGACGCCACCGCCGTCGCTGCCGTGAGCAGCACGCCCAGCACCAGCACACGGCGGTGCTTGCTGAACACCGAGCCGACGATCTGCGCGCCGGTGCGTTCCCCGCTGCCTTCGTGGGTTTCGGGAAGGCTGCGGCGGATGTAGAGCGCGATGGGAATGAGCACCAGGCTGAACAGGAACGGCACGCGCCAGCCCCACGACGAGAGCTGCTCCTGCGTGAGCACCAGTGACAGCGCCACGCCGAAGGTCCCGCCCACCGCGACGGCAAGCCCCTGGCTGGCGATCTGCCAGCTCGAATAGAAACCGCGCCGTCCTGGCGGCGCCGCTTCGAGCAGCAGCGCGGTGGCCGGCCCGACCTCGCCACCGAGCGCCAGGCCCTGCAGCAGGCGGCAGAACACGACGATCACCGGTGCGGCGATGCCGATGCTCGCATAGCTGGGCGTCGCGGCCAGGCCCAGCGTGCCGACGGTGATCAGCGCCACCGTCAGGATCATGGCCGGCTTGCGCCCGGCCCGGTCGGCGAAGGCGCCGATCAACACGCCGCCCAGCGGCCGCGTGAAGAATCCGACCCCGAACGTGGCTACCGCCACCAGCAAGCTGCCGAACTCCCCGCTGACCGGGAAGAAGGTGCGGCCGATGTAGACGGCGAAGTAGGCGTAGATGACGAAGTCGTAGAACTCGAGGGCATTGCCCGCGACGGCGGCAGCGACCGCCTTGCGGCTGATGGCGGTCTTGGCGACGGGCTGCGCGCTGCGCGCAGCCGTGGCGGCCTGGGGCAGGCCGGCGGGATTCAGGGTGGACGCGTTCATGGGGTGTTCCGTGGTTCGTTCGGGGTCGAGATCGAGAACGGACGCGCGTCAGGCCAGCATGGCCTGGGACGCGTCTTCCTGCAAACCTTCGAGCGCGCTCAGGCAGGCTTGCGAAGCCTGTTGCCATACCGCGAGCTTCCAGTCGGCGGCGTCGGGATAGAACGCATCCTTGAGCGCCTGCTTGATGGCGGCGGACCGGGCCGCGTCGATGTCGCCGTGCCGGTGCAGCCAATGCTCGGCACGCAAGGCGCCGGTGACACGCTCGCTCGGCCAGGTGCCGTACTCCAGGCATATGCCCATGTGCTGCGCGCCCCGGCACTCCTCGGTGATCGCGGTCTGGATCGGTCCGGTCAGCGGAATGCTGGTCGAGGTGCCGGTCGTGACCGAGGTCAGTTCGCCCCACCACCGCTCGGCCCGCGCGAGCACGGCCGGGTCGTCGTCGAAGCTCGCGAAGATGCGCTCGCCGACGCCGTAGGCGCCGAGACCGGTGTGGATGTCGATCGAGGCCAGTTGGCGCACCTTCGGCGCGTGACGCTTCAGGATGCGGTGGAAGGTGTCGTTGCTCCAAGTCGGCCGATGGCCCCCGAAGAACATGCCGTCGGCGAAGCCGTGCTGGCCCAGGCTCATGGCCCGTTGCAGGCCGCGCGCGCCATGCCGATCGCGGTATGCCGCGAGCGCGGCTTCGACCTCGGCCTCCGGCGGCCAGGCGGCCGGCAGCAGGAGTTCGTGGATCTCCGCATAGCCGGGATTGACCGGCAAGGGCTTGGCGAAGTCGACGAAGTTCCGGTTGAGGTCGACGTTCTCCGGCGTGACGCGACGCAGATGCGAGAAGCCGAAGGGATTGATCGCATGGACGTGCAGCACTGCCGTGTCGCGCAAGGCATCGGCGCCCTGGTGGGCAGCCAGCAGCATCCCGGTCTGGACTGCCGATCCGCAGAAGCCCTCGACGCCATGGACGCCGCTGATCACCAGCAGCATCCTCGATGCATCGGCCGGGCCGTCGAGGACGACGTCCGTGGCCAGCGTTTCGCCGTCGGCGCCGACGAGTTCCAGTTCATGGGACTCGACCGGCAGGCCGCGCCGCGCGGCGGCGCTCAGGAATTTCTCCCGTGCTTCGGCATAGCTGTGGCTGAAGAGCCCGTCGATCCAGGCATTGTTTTCCATATGTCTCCGTCAGTTCGTTGTGGGTCAGGGGGATGGGGCGAGGCGCTGCTGCTGTCGCAGCCGGCAGGCGTCGCCGAAGGCCTCGAAGATGGCGCGCGCGAACGCGCTGTCGCCGGTGCGCATCTCGGGATGCCACTGCACGGCCAGCGTGAACTGGGCGGCGTCCGCGATGGAGAAGGCTTCGACCAGTCCGTCGGGCGCCCTGGCCTCGACCCGCAAGCCGGCGCCCAGTCGGTCGATGCCCTGGTGGTGCAGCGAATTCACCCGGGTCCGGGTACTGCCGGCCAATCGGGCCAGCAGGCCGCCTTCGACGAGGTGGAGGTCGTGGCTATCGTCGTACCAGCGCTCGATCGGGCGATCGTGATCGCCCTCGCGGTGGTCGAGCCTGCCGATCTGCTCGTGCACGGCGGGCTCCAGCGTGCCGCCCCAGGCGACATTGATCTCCTGGAAGCCGCGGCACACGGCCAGCACGGGCACGCCGGCCGAGACCAGCGCCGGCAGCAGCGGCAGGATGGCGGCATCGCGGTCATGGTCGAGCAGCATCTCGCGGTGCGGCAGCGGCAGGCCATAGCGCGCCGGCGCCACATTGGAAGGGCTGCCGGTGAGGACGATGCCATCGATCGTCGCCGCCAGCGTGGCGGCCAGCTGTCCGCCCGCCACGGCGGGCAGCACCAGCGGAAGCGCGCGCGAGACTTCGCCGACGGCGTGAACGTAGCCRTGCAGGGCGGCATGCGCCGGATGGCCGTGGCGCTCAACCCGGTCGGACGAGATGACGACGACGGGTCGCAGGCTGGCGGACGGATGGGGAAGGTTTTTCATGGCGAATGGCTGGGCTGCTGAAGGCAGTCTAGGAATTCGCCGAGCTTGCGTAAATTGCATAATATTCAGCTTCAACTTGCAGGATCTGCAAGCCAAGGCTGAAATGAACATCCGGCAACTGAGGCATTTCCTGGCCGTCATCGACCTCGGCTCGCTGAGCGCCGCCGCCGAGGCGGTGCACCTGAGCCAACCTGCGCTGTCGCGCAGCCTGCGGGCGCTCGAGAACGTCCTGCGGGTGCCGCTGTTCGACCGGCAGGACCGGCGCTTGCGCCCGACGCCCTATGCCCTCGCCTACGTGGAGCGCGCGCGGCGCATCGTGTTCGACGACAACGAAGGGGCGCGCTCCCTGGCGCTCATGCGCGAAGGCGAACTCGGATCGCTGGCGCTCGGCATGGGCTCGTCGATCGCCAGGTTTCTGCTCGCGCCACTGATGCTGGAGATGCTCGACAAGGCGCCGGGGCTGCGTGTCAGCGCCATGGTCCAGAGCACCGACGTGCTGCACGAGGCCTTGCGGAAGGAGCGGCTCGATTTTTTCATCGGCGACGTCCGCATCGCCCGGCGCGAGCGCGACATGGTGACCGAGCCGATCTACCCGTGCACCTTCGGCTGGTTCGCCCGCGCGGCGCATCCGCTCTCGGCCAGGCGCAACGTGACGATGGCCGATCTTGCTGCCTATCCGCTCATTGCCGCGGGCTATGCCGACGAATCCGTCGAGCGCAGGATCGCGGACCTGTATGGCCTCGGCATGCCGATCAGCGACCACTTCGCGCTCAGCACCAGCGATCTCGGCACCGTCCACGCGCTGCTGGCATCCAGCGATGCCGTCACGCCATCGACCGCCATCGCCGTGCTCGATCCGCTGAAGGCCGGCGTCGTGGTTCCGATCGACGTGACGCCGCGGCTCGACCTGGACTTGACGCTCGGAATCGTCCATCGTGCCGGCCGCACGCTGGTGCCCGCAGCTGCGCGGGCGTTCGACTTCATCCGCGCGAGCTTTGCGAATGCGGCCGGCGAGCTCGCGCGCCTGGAGGCAAGGCCAGGCCGCGGCGGGCGAGGCGATCGAGCGCGGCGAATACGCTGAAGCAGCCGCTTGCGCGGCCTCAGTCCATCAAGCTGAGCTGCAGATAGCCGTTGGTGCCATGCGCGGGATCGTTGGCGCCGATGATGGCGAAGAGCTTGGCGCCCTGCATGGCGAAGTAGGTCGCGCCGGTGGTCGTGTTGGGCAGCAGGCGCATTCCTCTCGGTTGGCTGGTGCCCATCGGATAGAAGGTGTTGAAGGTCTGGACCACGCTGCCATCGGTCGCCACGCCGTTGCGCGTCGACGTGTTGTTGGCCGCAACCTGTACGCGGCCCCACGAGCCCGGCGTGGCAGAACCATAGCCGGTGCCGGCAGGCCAGGCCGTGCCCTCGGGCACGCCGATCCGGAACACGGCGGTGCGCGGGTCGCTCGCGGACTTGCCCGCGATCAGGAAGATCTTCTGGTCGCCAATGCGCGCGAGCGCGATGTTGGCGGTGTTCGAAGGCGTAGCCGCTTCGGTCATGGTCCACATGCCACTCGCGCTGCCGGGGGAGATCAGCCAGGTCTGCTGGTCAGCGGGCTGGCAGAGCTCGATCCGGGAGATGTTGGCGTCGTTGCAGCGCACCAGCTTCGTTCCCCCTGCCGAGATCTCGAACTGCGAGATGTCGGAGGTCTGGATCGTCGGGCCGACGTCGATGCCGAAGCGGTTGTAGACGCCATCGAGCGCCGCCTGCTGCGTTTCGAGCGCCCGCGAGGCCAAGAAGGGCTGGATCGCGAAGGCCTCGTTCGCCGACTGGGTCACGGCGAAGGGGAATGCGCCGATCACGGTGTCCTGGTTGAGATGAAAGCGCGCCGTGTTCGCCGCCGTGGCAATCCGGGCGGACTGGAACACATAGGTGCCAGCCTCATTCGCATCCGCGGCAAAGCTGCCGCTGACGACGGCATTGTTGCTGTCGGTCCAGCTGTAGGCGCCGGTGTCGAAGTTGAGCGCGAGGGTCTGCCGGCTGCCGTTGGTGGCGAAGGCCTTGTAGCTTCCGTTGCGCGCATCGCCGCCCGACACGGCGAACTGCAGCGACCTGGTGCTTGACGCATCGGCGCTTGCCGACGCGGTCACCGTGTAGGTGGCCGCCGAGGCGGTCTCGTTGACCAGCTGCGCGCTCCATTGGGTGGGCGTGCTGGCCAGGGCGTTGGCGGTGATGCCGGCCGGCGCACTGCTGCTGGTCCAGGAGACGTTCTGGCTCGGCGTGATCTCCACCTTGTCGCCGGGCTTCACGGCGTACAGGTCCGCGCTCTGGGCCGTCGCGGCCTGCCCGTTGATCTTCACCGAGGTGGTCAAGGCCGGCTTGGCGGCAAAGCCCGCCAGGCCTCCGCCGCCGCCGCCTCCACCGCCGCCACACGATGCCAAAGCCACCGCAGCCAGGATGCCTGCGGCAAGGTTCCACTTTCTCATTCGCTGGTCTCCACCAAGTTGTGTTGTTGTGTTTTCGAATGAAACACACTGTAACAAATTCTTGATGGCAAGCGCTGGCTGGCGGCCCCCCCGCCGCCCGGACGGAACCAGCCCCGATCAGAAGCTGTGGCGCAACCCGAGGTCGTACCCGTTCGAACTGCGGTCGGGCGCCGTGATCGAGCCGTTCAGGCCGACCGCCGAGCCGCCGCTGTTGCTCAGGTGCGAGTAGGTCGCATAGGCCACCGAGCGCTTCGAGAAACTGTAGACATAGCCCAGGGACAGCTTGCGCGCCGCCGGATCGCCGATGGCATCGGTGCCGTAGCGCGACCAGGCGAACTTGATCTGGTCGATGCCGACCGGCACGATGAAGCCGACCGCATAGCCGGTCGCGGTGACGGGCTGGAAGCTCTCGACCTTGTCGCGGTAGTAGCCGGCCGAGACCTCGACGATCTGGAAGTCGTAGCTGGCGCCGACATTGGTCGATCGGATGTCGCCGTTGGTCGGGGTCTGCTGGTAGTCGGTGAGGGCCGTCGCGACCGCGATCCCGAAGGGGCCCGAGCGCCAGCCCACGCGGCCGCTGAAGCCGGTGCCGTCGTCGGCGCCCGGCGTGTGCTTCTGGTTCTCGCCCATGAAGTACTGCACTTCGCCGAAGAAGCCGCCCAGGCCCGGCGGCAGGAAATAGCCCACCATGTTCGAGGCCCGGGGCGAAGTCGGCCCGGCGATCGAGCCGGCCTGCGGCTGGATCGTGCCGACGCCGTTGTTGTCGAAGGGATCGACGTCGGTGCGGTTGCGGTAGTGGGCCGTGAAATCGCGGCCCAGCCGCAGCTCGCCCCAGAGATCGAACAGGCTGATCGTGGAGCGACGGTTGAAGCTCAAGGCGTCGGCCGAGGTGACACCGCTCGCCTGGTTGTTGGTGTTGCCCGCGACCCCGGTGCCGGTGTCCAGACTGACGCCCGCTTCGAGCCAGAAGCCCGCCCCCAGGCCGCCGCCCAGATCCTCGATGCCGCGAAAGCCGAGGCGCGAGGCGGTGTTGCCGCTGCTGATCAGCTGGGTCTTGGTGGCGATGCTGCCGCTGCCGTAGGCCACCGCCGCGTCGGCCACGCCGAACAGCGTGACGCTGCTGCCGGTGACCGGGCCCTGCACCTGGCTCGTCTGGGCGAAGGCCGCTCCCGAGGCGCACAAGGCACTCCCCGCGATGGCCGCAAGACTGGCTCTGTTCATTGGGCTGCTCCTCTGCGCATTGCGCACCCGCTCCGCCGGCGATGATAGACGAGCGATGCGCACCGGAGGCGACGATTTCGCGCCTAGAGGATGTCCTTCAGCCGGGCCCGCAGCCGGCTGATCGCCTGGCTGTGCAGCTGGCAGACCCGGCTCTGGCTCACTTCGAGGATGGCGCCGATCTCGCGCAGGTTCAGCTCCTCCTCGTAGTACAGGTTGAGCAGCAGCTGGTCGCGCTCGGGCAGCGCCGAGATGGCATCGATCAGCTGGTGGCGGAAGCCGCTCTCCATCAGCTGCTCGAGCGGGTCGTCGCTCGCGCCCTGGCCCTTGCGCGCCTGTTGCGCATGCAGGTCGAGGAAGGGGTTCTCGGCCTCGCCCTTGGCGAAGTCCTCGACATAGACCAGCTGGCAGCCCTGGATCTCCTGCAGCAGCGACTGGTAGGCCTCGAGGTCGATCTTCATCTCCTTCGCGATCTCCCCTTCGGTGGGCGCCCGGCCGAGCCGGTGCTCGAGCGCATGGACCGCCTTCTCGACCGCCCGCGCCGACTGGCGCAGCCCGCGAGAGCCCCAGTCGCTCGCGCGCAGCTCGTCGAGCATGGCGCCACGGATGCGCTGGCTCACGAAGGTCTCGAACTGCGCGCCCTTGTTGTCCTGGTAGCGGCTCGATGCGTCCAGCAGGCCCAGCATGCCGGCCTGGATCAGGTCGTCGAGCTCGACGCTCGCGGGCAGCTTGGCGATCATCTGCAGCGCGATGCGCCGGACCAGCGGCTGGTGCTGCGCCAGCAGGTGAGACTTCTCAATGGTGCCCTGTGCGGTGTACACGTGCGCTCCTTCGTTGCATGTCGGTTGTTCGGTTCGCCGGCTCAGGCGATGGCGAAGCGCGCCGCGGCCATCGCACGGCCCCGCGGCAGCTCGACCCGCGGCCCGTGCGATGGCGGCGCCACGGCGCGGGCGGGACGGGCCGCGGGCGCACGCGTGCGCCAGGGCCAGCCGCCCATGTCGACCGCGACGCGGCGGAAGTCGACCGCCGCCGCGCTGGCCGGGAAGGCCTCGACCACGCTCTGGCGCAGCCGGCGGGCGTCCGCCAGATGCGGATCGGCGCGCACCCACCCGGCCGCTTCCAGCGACACCGCGAGGTAGCGGCTGCCGGTGCTCGCGAGGTTGGTGGTGATCTGCTGCGCCTCCTCGGGCCCGGCCACGCCGTCGACCAGGAAGCGCAGCTGCTTCAGTCCATGCGCATAGTGCAGGCGCTTGATGCCCGCGTACGCCGAAGTGATCGACGCGGCGTTCGGCTGCAGCACCAGCAGCAGCTCGTCGGCTGCCTGGGCCAGCGCCGACAGCCGGCCTTCGCCGTCGATCCGGGCGGCGATCAGCACCACGCCGCCGCGGCACAGCAGGCGCGGATCGATCTCGGCATGCCGGTCGCCGAGCGGCGCCGGCAGCACGCCGACACCGCAGCCGGCCCGGGCGATCGCGCCCTCGCAGGTCAGCCGCCGGTCGGCCACGTCGGCCAGGTCGCCGAGCGGATCGATCGCCCAGGCGGCGCAAATCGCCGCTGCCGTCCCGCCGTGTTCGTCGAGCACCAGCACGTCCCTGCCCTGCTGGACAAGGGCCGCGCCGAGGTTCATGGCGGCCTCCGTGGCGCCGCCGCCCGGGCCCATGGCCGCGACCGCGACGACGCGCGTGGGCGTATGGGCCAGCAGGCGCCGCAATCCGTCGGCCTGATCTGCAACCAGCTTGGTCATGTGCGGCTCCTCAACCTTGCGGCGCCAGCACCCGGGCCGGCTGCGTCGGCGCGGTGGACTCGGTGCCCAGGGCCTCGAGCAGCATGAAGAGCTTGCCCACGCCGACATACAGCGCGTTGCCGGTCAGCGGCCGGCTCGAGCGCGCCGGGCGGCCCGAGAGCTGGTTCAGCAGCACCCGCGTGCGGTCGGCCCACTCGCCCCTGGCCTGCAGCAGCCGCCACACGGTGGTGCCGACCTGGCCGGCGATCAGCAGCCGCTTCATCATGTCCGGATCGCCCAGTTCGCCCATGCCGCCGATCAGCTGCACGCCCTGGCGCAGCAGGCGGAAGCAGGGATCGGCCTCCGCCGCCCAGCCCTGCCATTGCGCGAGCTGCTGCGCGCTCACCTCGCTGCCGAGGTTCGACAGCAGGTAGCTCTGGGCCAGGATCTTCTGGCCGCGTGCATCGAGGACGCGGGTGACGACGCAGCGCAGCAGCGGCAGCGACTGGCGGTCGATCGTCGCCGAGGCGCCGAGGCGCAGCAGCACCTCGGCCTGTGCCTCGCATTGCAGCGCCGGCTTGCCGCGGAAGCTCACGGGGCGCGCCGGGCCGAATTCGAGGCCGAGCCGGGCCAGCTTGCCCGGCGCTTCGGTCACGGGGTCGATCACCGCCGTCGCGCCGGGCGCGCGCGCCAGCCAGCGCTGGCCCTGGGCCTGCCACTCGACCATCGACTCGGGCATCGGCAGGCGCGGCAGCACGTGCACCAGCGTGCGGCCGAGCGACTGTTGGCGCAACCACTGGACCTGGCGCAGCCCCGGCTTGCGCCGCGTCTCCGCGCCCCCGGCCACCGCCGCCGTCGACAGCCACTGGTTGGGCGCCGCCAGCGGCAGGCCGCTGCGATCCGACAGCAGCAAGCTGCCCTGGCATTCGTAGGCGTCGCCGCCCTCGTCGGATCGCAGGCCGACCTGGCCCGAGAGCGCCAGCACGTGCGTCTCGCAGCCGGCTGCGACCTCGCTGCGCGCCTGCACCATCAGGTCCTCCAGCACGGCCTTCTGGCCAACCGCCTCGTCACCCGCGTTGCGCCACAGCCGGCGTGCGCCCTCGAAGCCGATCTGGGCACCGGCCAGCGCGCCGGCCGCGGTCGCCAGTTCCTGGGCATCGTGCGCCATGGCGCGGATCAGGTTCTGGTATTGCAGCCGCAGCCGCTCGGCCTCGGCCTGCGCCTGCACGACCTGGGCCGACGGCGCCGCGCCCGCGGCGTCGTCCTGCATGTCGGCCTCGGCCGGCACGAACAGGGGGTTGTGGCGGCGCGGCTGGAACACGCTGTCGACCAGCTGCGCGCGGTCCGCCAGCATGAGGTTCTCGGGCACCTTCTGCCCGCTGGAGATGTAGTGCACCGGCAGCCGGTGGCGGATGACGGTGTCGATCAGCGCGCCGGGATGGGTGGCCTCGTCGACCTTGGTGAAGATGCAGCCCGCCAGCTCGTTGCCGCCACCGCCGTTGCGATAGGCATGCACCACCTCGTTGAGGGTGTCGCCGTGGCTGGTGGCGTTGAGCAGCAGCAGCCGCTTGACCGGGCGGTGGCTGTTGCACAGCATCGCGATCTGGTCCGACACCGAGCGGTCGCGCTGGCTCATGCCGACCGTGTCGATCAGCACCATGTGCTTGTCGCGCAGGTCCTGCAGCACCAGGTGCAGGTCGGCCGCATCCTTGACCGCGAACACCGGCACGTCGAGGATCTGGCCGTAGATGCGCAGCTGCTCGTAGGCGCCGATGCGGTAGCTGTCGGTGGTCACCAGGGCCAGCTTGTCGGCACCGAAGCGCATCACGCAGCGCGCCGCCAGCTTGGCGGTGGTGGTGGTCTTGCCGACCCCGGTCGGGCCCATGAGCGCATACACGCCGCCTTGCGCGAGCAGGGCGTCCTCGTCCTCGTGCACCGGCACCGCGCGAATCAGTTCGGCACGCGCGAAGGCCATGCCTTCGGCATAGCTCTGGCCGGTCGGGAGCTTCTCGAGCATGGCCTTCGACAGCTTGGCGCTGAAGCCGGCACCGAGCAAGGTGCGCAGCAGGCGGCCGCGCACCGGGTCCTGGCGCTGGCGGTCGTTCCAGACCACGCTGGCGAGCTGCTCCTCGAGCATGCCGCGCATCGAATGGAGCTCGTTCATGACCATGTCGGCCGGTGCGGGCGCAGCGGCGGGCGCGCGGGCCACGGGGGCGGCGGGCGCCGGCGCGACGGCCGGGGCGGCCACGGGCATCGCCATCGCCGGCAGCGCCGGCATTGCCGGGGCGACCGGCATCACCGGGGCGACCGGCGCTGCCGGCAGCGGCGCCCTGACAGGCACGACCGGCGCGGCACTCGCCACCGCCTGCGTCATCTCGCCTTCGACCATGGCGACGATCTCGACGCCCTCGGGTGTCGCGCGATGGTTCAGCACGATGGCTTCGGCACCGAGTGCCTCGCGGACCAGGCGCAGGGCTTCGCGGCTGGTCGCCGCGACGAATTTGCGGGCCGTGGTCCGCACGTCTGTAGACATGTTCAAACTCTTCCTCCGATGGTGGCGGTGATCTTGATGTTGCGAGAGTCAGGGATCTCCGCATGGGAGAGCACCTTGAGTTGCGGCAGGCTGCGGCGCAGGAAGCGCGACAGCAGCACGCGCAATGCGTGTTGGACGACCAGCACCGGCGCCAGGCCCATCTGCTCCTGGCGCACGATGGCGGCCTGCGCCTGGCGCAGCAGGTTGTCGGCCAGGCCGGGCTCGATGCCGCTGCTGCTGGTCATGGCCTGCTGCAGCACGCTGTCGAGCGAGCCGTCGAGCCCGATCACCTGCAGCTCGGCATCGCCCGGGAACAGCTGCTGCGTGATCGCGCGGCCCAGGGCCAGGCGGACCAGCGTCGTGAGTTCGGTCGCGTCCTTGACGGTCGGCGCATGCTCGGCCAGCACGTCGAGGATGGTGCGCATGTCACGGATCGGCACCTCTTCCCCGAGCAGGTTCTGCAGCACCTTGTGCAGCGTGCTCAGCGAGATCAGCTTCGGCACCAGGTCCTCGGTCAGCTTCGGCGCCGTCTTGGCGATCTGGTCGAGCAGCTGCTGCACTTCCTGGCGGCCCAGCAGCTCGGCGGCATGGGTCTGGATCAGGTGGTTGAGGTGGGTCGCCATCACGGTGCAGGCATCGACCACCGTGTAGCCGTGGATCTGCGCCTGCTGGCGCAGGTTGCCGTCGATCCACACCGCCGGCAGGCCGAAGGCCGGGTCCTGGGTCGGCGTGCCGGGCAGGCTGCCCGTGACCTGTCCCGGGTTGATCGCCATCCACTGGTTCGGGAAGGCCTCGCCGCGCCCGATCTCCACCCCCTTCAGGCTGATGACATAGGTGTTCGGCTTGATCTCGAGGTTGTCGCGGATGTGAACCACCGGCACCAGGAAGCCGATCTCCTGCGCGATCTTCTTGCGGATGCTCTTGATGCGGCCGAGCAGCTCGCCCTGCTGCGACTGGTCGACCAGCGGGATCAGCCGGTAGCCGACCTCCATGCCGAGCGGATCGACCAGCGCGATGTCGTCCCAGCTGGCTTCGGCCGCCTCGGGGGCTGCCGGCAGCGCGGCCTGGGCCGCGGCGGCGGCTTTTTCGGCCGCCTGCTTCGGCTTGCGCTTGAGCAGGTTGTGGCCGAGCCAGGCGAGGCCGCCGGCGATGAGCAGGAAAGCCAGGTTCGGCATGCCCGGGATCAGGCCCATCAGGCCGATGATGCCGGCGGTCAGGAACAGCACCTGCGGGTTGGAGAACAGCTGGCCCGTGAGCTGGCTGCCGACGTCCTCGTCGGTGGTCACGCGCGAGACGATCACGCCGGCCGCGGTCGAGATCACCAGCGCCGGGATCTGCGCCACCAGGCCGTCGCCGATCGCCAGCAGCGTGTAGGTCTTGCCGGCGGTCGAGAAGTCGAGCCCGTGCTGCGCCACGCCGACCACCAGGCCGCCGATGATGTTGATGACCATGATCAGCAAGCCCGCAACCGCGTCGCCGCGCACGAACTTGCTGGCGCCGTCCATCGAGCCGTAGAAGTCGGCCTCCTGCGCGACTTCGGTGCGGCGCTTGCGGGCGATGTCCTCGCCGATCAGCCCGGCGTTGAGGTCGGCGTCGATCGCCATCTGCTTGCCGGGCATGGCGTCGAGCATGAAGCGCGCGCCGACCTCGGCGATCCGGCCCGCACCCTTGGTGATCACCATGAAGTTGATCAGCACCAGGATGATGAAGACCATCACGCCGACCGCGAAGTTGCCGCCGACCAGGAAGTGGCCGAAGGCCTCGATCACCTTGCCGGCGGCATCGGGGCCGGTGTGGCCGTGCATCAGCACCACGCGGGTGGAGGCCACGTTGAGCGACAGCCGCAGCAGGGTCGAGAACAGCAGCACGGCGGGGAAGGCGGCG
Organism: Variovorax sp. 10N432; assembly: GCF_056394465.1. NCBI lineage: Bacteria > Pseudomonadati > Pseudomonadota > Betaproteobacteria > Burkholderiales > Comamonadaceae > Variovorax > Variovorax sp. 10N432. Next base: position 45,545 of record NZ_JBFTHX010000024.1, on the reverse strand, counting down.
AAGTCGAGCGCCTTCATGGTGTACATGCTGACCAGCAGCACCATCACCGACAGCGCGATGTTGAAGGTGAACAGCAGGTCGAGCAGGAAGGCCGGCAGCGGCAGCACCATCATGCTCAGGATCATGATGATGAGAATCGGCCCGGCCAGTCCCTTGAACTGGTTGCCGGAGAAGAACTGCGTCGGCAGACGCATCAGGTTGGTCATCGCGTTCATACGGGCACGGTGTATTGAAGTTCGTCAGGAACGGCGACGTCGGTCGGCATGCGCGGCGCCTCGCCGCCTTCGGATTTCCAGCGCTTGAGCTGATAGACCCAGGCCAGCACCTCGGCCACGGCGGTGTAGAGGCCCGAGGGAATCTCGTCGCCCAGGCGGGTGTGCTTGTAGAGCGCCCGCGTGAGCGGCGGCGCCTCGAGGATCGCGACCTTGTTGTCGGCCGCGATCTCGCGGATGCGCTGCGCCACCAGGTCGGTGCCCTTGGCCACCACGCGCGGGGCGCGCATGGCGCCGTCGATGTACTTCAGCGCGACCGCGAAATGGGTCGGGTTGGTGACCACGATGTCCGCCTTCGGCACCTCGGCCATCATCCGGCGCTTGGCGATCGCCTGCTGCTGGCGGCGGATCTGGGCCTTGATGTGCGGGTCGCCTTCGCTTTCCTTGTGCTCCTGGCGCACGTCCTCGCGCGACATGCGCAGTTTCTTGTAGTAGGTCCAGAGCTGCCAGGGCACGTCGACCAGCGCCACCAGCACCAGCGCCGCCGCGATCAGGGCGCAGCTGCGCCCGACCAGCATGATGGTGTGCGGCAAGGCGGTCGACTCGGGCTGGCCGAGCAGCGCCATGACGTGCTCGAGGTCATCCATGATGACCAGGTAGGCGACGCCGCCGATCAGCAGCGACTTGGCGAGTGCCTTGATCAGCTCGGCCAGCGACTGGGTCGAGAACATGCGCGCGATTCCGGCCAGCGGGTCGAGCTTGCCGAAGTTCGGCGAGACCGCCTTGCCCGACAGCAGCCAGCCGCCGAGCATCATCGGCGCCACCACCGCGGCCACCACCATCATGGCGAACAGGGGGGCCATCGCCAGCAAGGTCTGCATCACCATCCAGGCGGTGCGGGCCAGCATCTGCTGGGGCTCGTAGGCGATGCCGCGCTCGAACTGCAGGCCGCGGCGCAAGGCGGCGCTGAGGGTGGCGCCGAGCGACTCGGCGGTGAACCAGAGCCCGCCGATGGCCGTCGACAGCATCACCAGCGTGGTCAGCTCGCGGGAGCGGGCCACATTGCCTTCCTCGCGCGCCTTTTCGAGGCGCCGCTCGGAGGCGGGTTCCGTTTTTTCGAGATCGCTTTCCTCAGCCATTCATGCTCCTGGAGCAGCAGGCGAGAAACGCCTGCACATGACTGATTATTCGATTCGGAGGGCCGGAACAATCGCCCGATCAAGAGCGCAATCGCCCTCCTTCTCGCTCGATCGAGGCCTCAGAAGCCAAGGCTCTCCAGCAGATCGTCGACCTGCGACTGGTCGGCCACCGCATCGGGATTGCCGGGCACGATCTGCGGGCCGTTCTGCAGGCTGTTGCTGACGATCTCCTGCCGCTTCTCGGCCGGCGAGTTGTCGATCAGCACCTGCAGCAGCTGGGTCTCGACGTCGTTGACCACTTCCATCATCTTCTTGATGACCTGGCCCGTCAGGTCCTGAAAGTCCTGCGCCATCAGGATTTCCATCAGCTGCGAGTTGATGGCATTGGTCTTCTGCGGCACGTCCTGCAGGAAGCCGCGCGTGTCCATCACGAGCTCGCGCGCATGGTCGAGCTCGATCGGGTCGGCGAACCACTCGTCCCAGCGCTTGCTCAGGCCCTTGGCGTCGCTCGCCAGCCCCTCCTGCAGCGGCTGCGCGACATCGATGGCATTGAGCGCGCGATGGGCCGCCCGCTCGGTGGTCGCGGCGACGTAGGCCAGCCGGTCGCGCGCATCGGGAATGGCCTGCGCCGCCTTGGCGACTTCCTTGTCGAGGCCCAGCTCGCGCAGTCCTTCGCGCAACTGACGCGTCAACTGCCCGATGCGGCCCAGCAACTCTTCAGCGGTGTTCCCTTGTTCGGCGTCGAACGCGTTCTTGCTCATGGCCTCACCCCTTCGCCAGTTTTTCGAAGATCTTGGTGATCTTCTCTTCGAGCGTGGCGGCCGTGAAAGGCTTGACCACATAGCCGTTCGCGCCGGCCTGGGCCGCCGCGACGATGTTTTCCTTCTTGGCTTCGGCCGTGACCATCAGCACCGGCAGCTTGCCCAACTCGGGATCGGCGCGAATGTTCTGCAGCATGGTCAGGCCGTCCATGTTGGGCATGTTCCAGTCCGACACCACGAAGCCGAAACTGCCGCCGCGCAGTTTCTCGAGGCCGGCGGCGCCGTCCTCCGCTTCATCGACGTTGAGGAACTCGAGCTCCTTCAACAGGTTGCGCACGATGCGGCGCATGGTCGGGAAGTCATCCACGACCAGGATCTTGATGCTCTTGTCAATCACGTTTCTCTCCACTCAAACAGTTCGTTGTCAAACCCGATTCGTGCGCGCACCGAAGGTGCGCAGGTGCGCCAGCACGCGGCGCGCCATCTCGCCCAGCGGCGCCACCTCGTCGGCCGCGCCGATCGCGATGGCTTCCTTCGGCATACCGAAGACGACGCAGCTCGCCTCGTCCTGGGCGAAGGTGTGGGCGCCGGCGCGCTTCATGCGCAGCAGCCCCTCGGCGCCGTCCTTGCCCATGCCGGTGAGGATCATTCCGATCGCGTTCTTGCCGGCATGCCTGGCGGCCGAGTCGAACAGCACGTCGATCGAAGGGCGGTGCCGGTTCACCGGCGGCTCCTGGTCGAGATGCGCCACATAGTTGGCGCCGCTGCGGCCGAGCGACAGGTGGAAGCCACCCGGCGCGATGTAGGCATAGCCCGGCAGCACCCGCTCGCCGTGCTCGGCTTCCTTGACCGTGATGCGGCACAGGCCGTCGAGCCGCTGGGCGAAGGACTTGGTGAAGCCCGAGGGCATGTGCTGCGCGATCAGGATTGCGGGACTGTCCGGCGGCAGCGGCTGCAGCACCTCGCGGATCGCCTCGGTGCCGCCGGTGGAGGCGCCGATGATGATCAGCTTCTCGGTGCTCAGCAACGGGCTGCGCAGCAGTGCCTCGGGCGCGTGCTCGCCCGCCGGCCGGGCCGACGCGGCATGCCGCGACGGCAGCAGCCGTGCACTGGCGGCGGTGCGGATCTTGGCGGCGATCAGCTCGGTGTAGTTGAGCAGGCCGTCGCGCACGCCCAGCCGCGGCTTGGTCACGAAGTCGATCGCGCCCAGTTCGAGCGCGCGCAGCGCGATCTCCGACCCGCGCTCGGTCAGCGACGACACCATCACCACCGGCATCGGCCGCAGCCGCATCAGCTTCTCGAGGAACTCGAGGCCGTCCATGCGCGGCATCTCGACGTCCAGCGTCAGCACGTCTGGGTTGGTGACCTTGATGAGGTCGCGCCCCACCAGCGGATCGGCGGCCGTTCCCACCACCGTCATGTCCGGCTGGCTGTTGATGATTTCGGTCATCACGCTGCGTATCAACGCCGAGTCGTCGACGCACAGCACCTTGATCTTGTTCGCGCTCACCAGCTTCCTTTGCTTCTGGCCCACGGCGGGCTCTCGCCGACCGGGCCGTTGGTTTTGCGCAGGTCGAGCGCCGGTCGCGGCAGGGCCATGCGCAGCAGCTCGCCCTCCTCGCGCTGGATCGCCTGCACGTCGTTCTGCCCCCGCAGCTTGCGCACCACCGCCTTGCCGCTCGCCGGCATGAAGCAGACGCGGCGCGCATGCTGGCCGCGCAGGTCCTGGGCCGCGACGCTGATGCGTTCGGACTTGAGGTAGCGCAGCACGAAATCGGCATTGCGGTCGCCGATGTTGAGGGTCGTCATGTTGGCCAGCACCGCGGCGCCGCCGAACACCTTGGCCTGCAGCCGCTCGCGCCGGGCGCCGGAGCGGATCAACTCGCGGATCAGCACGTCCATCGCGTAGGCGCCGTAGCGCATCGACTCGGTGGCGTCGCGGGCGACCGAGTCGCCCTCCTCCGGCAGCATGAAGTGGTTCATGCCGGCGACGCCGTTGTCGGTGTCGAGGATGCAGGCCGACACGCACGACCCCAGCACCGTGGTCAGCACCGTGTCGGTGGTGGTCACGAAGTACTCGGAAGGCAGCAGCTTGACTGCCATGCTGCCGACGTCGCGGTCGAAATAGTGATGGTTGGCCAGCGACCCCGGCACGACAGCATTCATGGCACCCCTGCCTTGCCCTTTGCGCGCGCCAGCTCGTACACCGTCTGCCCGAGCGGCCTGAAGGTCTGGTTGACCAGCGAGGCGTTCTCCGAATGGCCCGCGAACAGCAGGCCGTTGGTCTTCAGCAGCGGCGCGAAGCGGTCGAGCACCTTCTTCTGCGTCGGCTTGTCGAAATAGATCATCACGTTGCGGCAGAAGATCGCATCCAGCGGCTCCTTGACCGACCAGGACGGGTCGAGCAGGTTGAGGCGCGAGAACTTCACCAACTGCGCGACCTCGGGGCGGATGCGCACCTTGCCGGCATTCGACCCGGTGCCCTTGTTGAAGAAGCGGCGCAGCCGCTCGGGCGACAGCGCCTTGACCTGATCGGCGGTGAAGACGCCCGCCTGGGCCTTGGCCAGCACCGCGGTGTCGATGTCGGTCGAGATCACCCGGGCCGCGTTGGCCTTGTCGCCCAGCGCCTCGATCAGCGTGATCGCGATCGAATAGGGCTCCTCGCCGGTCGAGGCCGCCGAGCACCAGATCGTGACCGGCTCCCTGGCCTTGCGCACGTGCTCGGCCAGCACCGGGAAGTGGTGCGCCTCGCGGAAGAACGACGTCAGGTTGGTGGTCAGCGAATTGATGAACGACTGCCACTCGTCGCCGTCCTGGCGCGACTCCAGCAACTCGAGGTAGGAGGAGAACTCCGGCAGCCGCAGCTCGCGCAGCCGGCGCGACAGGCGGCTGTAGACCATCTGCCGCTTCTGCTCGCCCAGCGCGATCCCGGCCCGCCGATGGATCATCGCGCGGACCTTCGAGAAATCGCTGTCGGTGAAGAGAAATTCGGTGCTCACGGTGGACGTCGGTGCCTGGGTCTCAATGTACATAGCGAGCTTCTTTTCCAATGGTTCGATCAACGGGACAAATACCTTGCTGCTCGCGCTGCATCAGCTTGCGTCGTGGGCGTCGGCTTCCTGGGACCAGACCATCGCCGCCAGGTGCGCTGCGTTGACCTGGCCCGATCCCACGAACAGGGCCTCCGACAGCCGGGCGGCCTGGGCGGCGTCGGTTTCGCAGGCCTCCGCCAGCGCGAGGAAGGGCGCATAGACGCCTTCGCGCGCCAGGATCGCCTGCTGCACCGACCCCGCGAGCTGCACCTTGGCGAGCACCTCCGTCATCGGCACGCCGAGCAGTTGGTCGATCAAGGAGAACATGCCGACCACGAAGAGGTTGTCGGCCTCGCCGGGCGGCAGCATCCCCTGGCCCATCAGCTCGACGAAGCGGCCGCGCGTGATCGCCTTCTTGGTCATGAACGGCGCCGCGGCCCGGTTGCTGGTGGCCAGCAGCACGGACAGCCAGCGGAACAGCGGCGCGTAGCCCAGCATCGCCACCGCGTGGCGCAGGGAATGGATCTCGACACCCGCGCCGATGGCGGGCGAATTGATGTGACGCAGCAGCCGGTAGGTCAGGGCCGCGTCGCGCTTGAGCGCCGATTCGATGCTGCGCACGTTCTCGTTGCGCTGGATCATGTGCATCAGCCGCACGATCATCACCGACTCGGGCTGCAGTGCATCGCCGCCCTCCTTCACCGGCGGGTGCGCGAGCGCGCCGTCGACGAAGATGTCGACCCGCAGGTCGGCGCAGGCCCCGGCCTGGGCCCAGGTGTCGATGCGCGTGGCGATCAGCTGCACCGGCGCCCGGCCTTGCTGCTCCTCGGCGCGCACCCGCGCCACGCGCTCGGGGTCGCCGTCACCGACGTCGAGGTGCGTGATGATCTCGCGCAGCTCCGGATCGGCCGGCAGGCCGTCGGCATCCTTCAGCATGAAGCCGAAGCCCTGCTCGCGCAGGAAGAGCAGCATCGAGCGCGTGTCGACATCGCTCAGGTCGCCCAGGCCCATGCACAGCACCACGTTCTCCGGCGGCAGCGACTGCAGCTCGGCCAGGAACAGCCCGTCGACCGTGACGTCGAGGAACAGCACCAGCCGCCCGAGCCGCCAGCCGGTGCGCGGCGGATTCAAGTGCCGGGTGATGTTGTCGAGGAGCGCGATGAACTGGCTGGACGCATCGGGCATCGGCRCGGCGCCCGGCGTCGCGAGCCAGGCCATGCGATAGCCCTTGACCCGCTGCTGCGGGTCGAGCTGGAGTGCATGGCGCACGTAGCCGCTTGCCTCGCGCGGCCCGCCGAGCTCGTCCACCGGCTCCTCGCGGGCTTGCTCCGGCATGCCGGCGTCGCCCTTGCGGTTCGCGGCGGCCGCGCCCGAGGTTCGAAAGAAGTCAAAGCGCATGGCAGATGGCTCCGTATGAGGGTCGAGTCAAGCGTTCGGCGCGATGCAATGTCCGCGGCATGGCGTACGCAGGGCTCAAGCAGCAACCGCCGCCGGCCTGGCGGCGCCCGCCAGCGCCGCGGCGCTGGCCGCCTGTGCGCGCTGGATGCGCGGCATGGCGGCAACGTCGATGATGAAGGCCACGCTGCCGTCACCCAGGATCGTCGCGGCCGAGATGCCCGGCACCTTGCGGTAGTTGGTCTCGAGGTTCTTCACCACCACCTGGTGCTGGCCCAGCAGTTCGTCGACCAGCAGCGCGAAGCGCGCGTCGTCGGCCTGGACGATCACCAGGATGCCCTGGGTCGGGTCGACCTGCGCGCCCGCCACGTCGAAGACCCGGTGCAGCTCGATCAGCGGCAGGTACTCGCCGCGCACCTTGATCACGTGGCCGTCGGCGGTGATCGAATGCAGATGCTCGGCCAGCGGCTGCAGCGACTCGATCACGTAGCTCAGCGGCAGGATGTAGGCCTCGCTGCCGACCTTGACCGACATGCCGTTCAAGATCGCCAGGGTCAGCGGCAGCACGATGCGGGTGGTGGTGCCGTGGCCGCCGCGCGACTGGATCTCGACGTGGCCGCCCATCTCCTGGATGTTGCGCTTGACCACGTCCATGCCGACGCCGCGGCCCGAGATGTCCGTGACCTGCTCCGCGGTCGAGAAGCCCGGCGCAAAAATGAGCTGCCAGACTTCCTCGTCGGGGATCGTCTCGCTCACCGCCAGGCCCTGCTGCATCGCCTTGGCCAGGATCTTCTCGCGGTTCAGGCCGGCGCCGTCGTCGCTGACCTCGATCACGATGTTGCCGCCATGGTGCTGCGCCGACAGCAGCAGCTGGCCGGTGGCTTCCTTGCCCTTGGCGAGCCGGATGTCGGGCGTCTCGATGCCGTGGTCGAGGCTGTTGCGCACCAGGTGCGTGAGCGGGTCGATGATCCGTTCGATCAGGCCCTTGTCGAGCTCGGTCTCCTTGCCGAAGGTATCGAGCCGAACCTGCTTGCCGAGCTTGGCGCTGACGTCGCGGATCACCCGCGGGAAGCGGCTGAACACATAGTCCATCGGCATCATGCGGATCGACATCACCGACTCCTGCATGTCGCGCGCGTTGCGCTCCAGGTGGCCGAGGCCGCTCAGGAAGCGCTCGTAGACGACCGGGTCGAGCATCGTGGCGGCCTGGGTCAGCATCGACTGCGTGATCACCAGTTCGCCCACCAGGTTGATGAGCTGGTCGACCTTCTCGACATCGACGCGGATCGAGCTCGACTCCTTGGCGGCGGCCGCGGGCGCTGCGGCCGGTGCCGCCGAGGCCGGCCCGGCGGCCTTGGCGGCCGGCTCGGCTGCGGGGGCTGCGGCCGGTGCGGCTGCCGGCGCGGCCGCGGCTTGCGCCTCGGGCATTTCGCGCGAGATGTCGATCTGCGACTCGTCGATCACGAAGCAGCAGACGGCGATGATGTCGTCCGGGTCGCAGGTGGTTTCCAGCATCACCGTGAACTGGTCGTTGCTGCGGGTGCGGGAGCTCAGCGTGCCGAGGTTGGCGAGTTCGCCGGCGAGCAGTTCGCATTCGCTGTCCGACAGGCGGGCGAAGCGGATGCGCAGGGCGCCGGTCGATGCGGTCGCGGCCGCAGGCGCGGGCGCGGCGGCGGCCACCGTAACCGGCGCCGCAGCGGGTGCGGGTGCAGGCGCCGCGGCGCCCTCGCCGTTCTCCCGCGCGAGTTGCTGCAGCACGCCGCAGATGTGCGCGACACGTTCGGCTTCAGGCTCTTTGCCCGCCTGGTAGGCAGTGAGTTGTTCTTGCAAGGCGTCCTTCGTTTCCAAAAAGGCATCGATCATCGGACCGCTCAGGCGCAACTGGCCATGGCGTGCCCGGTCCAAAAGGGTCTCCAGCACGTGCGTCGTCTCGGTCAGCGCGGTGAAGCCGAAGGTGGCCGCACCGCCCTTGATCGAATGGGCCGCACGAAAGATCGCGTTGAGCTGCTCGCTGTCCGGCGAGTCGACGTCGAGCTCGAGGAGCAGTTGCTCCATCTGCGCCAGAAGCTCGATCGCTTCGACAAAGAAGGCTTGGGAAAACTGGCTGAGGTCCATCTGTGTGTTCCGGTGCCGGCGCTGCAAACACCGGCGTTGGGTCTGTCGTTGGTTACTGCGTCGGGCTGGTGGGATTGAAGGATGTCGGCTTCATCTCGCTGCTGGCGCCGGCGGTGCCGGAGGCGCCCGGGGTACCGGTCTTCAGCGCGCTGGCGCGCACCGCGGCACCGTCGCCGCTGTTCTCGCGCTCGATGCGTTCCTGGGTCTGGCGATTCAGCAGGATGATGCTGATGCGGCGATTGATCGGATTGCGCGGATCGGCGTTGTCCAGGTGCATGCTGTCGGACAGGCCGACCACGCGCAGCACCTTCGACTCCGACATGCCGCCGGTCACCAGTTCGCGCCGCGAGGCATTGGCGCGGTCGGCCGACAGCTCCCAATTGCCGTAGGCCTTGTCGCCATTGGTGTAGACGATGGCATCGGTGTGCCCCGACAAGGTCATCTTGTTCGGCAGTTCGTTGAGCTTCGGCCCGAGCTCGCGCAGGATGGCCCGCATGTGCGGCACCACGCGCGCGCTGGCGAGGTCGAACATCGGGCGGTTGTCGCTGTCGACCAGCTGCAGCCGAAGGCCTTCGGTGGTGATGTCGATCAGGATCTGCGAGCGGAACTGCTTGAAGACCGGGCTGTTCTCGATCAGCGTGTCGAGCTTCTGCTTCATGTCGGCCAGCCGCTGGGCGTCGAGCTCTTCCTCGCTCGGGTCGGCCTTCTTGACCTCGCCCTCGGTCGCCATCACGTCGGCGCCGCCGCCCGGGATCATGCTGCTGCTGAGGCTGCTTTTCTCGCCGCCCGCGAGCGCCACCTTGAGCGGCATGCGAAAGTGCTCGGCGATGCCGGCGCGCTGCTTCGGGGTCGAGATCGCCAACAGCCACATGACCAGGAAGAAGGCCATCATGGCGGTCATGAAGTCGGCGTAGGCGATCTTCCAGGCGCCGCCGTGGTGGCCGCCCCCATGGGCGACGACCCGCTTGATGACGACGCGGTGCTTCTCAGCGCTCATGGTTGCGGTCCCGGAACTCAGCGTGCCTTGACTTCCCGAACATGGTCATCCAGTTCGGTGAAGGAAGGACGTTCGGTCGAGAACAGCACCTTGCGGCCGAACTCGACGGCCAGCTGGGGTGCGTAGCCGTTCAGGCTGGCCAGCAGCGTGACCTTGGCGCACTGGTAGATCTTCATGGCTTCCTCGACCTTCTGGCCGATCAGCGAAGCCAGCGGCGCGACGAAGCCGTAGGCCAGCAGCACGCCCAGGAAGGTGCCGACCAGCGCGTGCGCGATCAGCGCGCCCATCTCGTCGGGCGGCAGGTTGGCCGAGGCCAGCGCATGGACCACGCCCATCACGGCGGCCACGATGCCCAGCGCCGGCAGCGCATCGGCCACGCCGGCCAGGCTGTGCTGCGGCACCGCGGCCTCATGGCGGATGGTCTCGATCTCGTGGTCCATCAGGGCCTCGATCTCGAACGGGTCGGTGTTGCCGCTGATGACCAGGCGCAGGTAGTCGCAGAGAAACTCCATCAGCTCGTGGTCGGCCATGAGCGCCGGGTAGCGCCCGAAGATCTCGCTCTCGGCCGGATTTTCGACGTCGTTCTCGAGCTTCATCATGCCGTCCTTGCGGGCCTTGGCGAGCAGCTCGTACAGCAGGGCCAGCAGGTCCATGTAGAGCTGCCGGTTGTGCTTGGACGAACGCAGCAGCAGCGGCAGTTCCTTCATGGTCGCCTTGATCGTCTTGCCGTTGTTGCCGGCGATGAAGGCGCCGAGCGCGGAGCCGCCGATCATCAGCAACTCGACCGGCTGGAACAGGACGCCGAAATGCCCGCCCATGAGGGCGTAGCCGCCGAAAACGGCCCCTATGACTACCAGGTATCCAACCAGCACGAGCACGCGCGTCCCCTTTTGCCCGCAGGCATCAAATCAAGAAATTGCCGAATAAGCGAAAAACTGCCGTTTTCAATGAACTCCGTTGGCGCCCAACGCGGAATGCACTGCCAGAATCGGAGCCGCCGCAACTTGAGGCGCCTTGACCGGCTCGTCGATCCGTTTCGGACCCCGCACCTTGCCGGCGCGCGACGGCGGGCGGCACAGCACGCAGACATAGCCATGCTTGTGGTCATGCGCGTGCGCAACGAAATTCCCGCCGCAACGGCTGCAGGCACTGAGTTGCAGCATGTCGCTGTCGAAAAAGCGGACCATCGTGTAGGCACGCGTGAAATCCAGCACGATTTCGCCGCCATGGGCCTCGATCTGCTCCGAATAAAGGCGGTAGGCCTTGATCAGCGCCTGCAGCCTGGGCTCATTGGCTTCGTGCAGCATGAAGCGGTACATGTTGTAGAACATCGACGAATGGATATTGGCCAGCCATGTCATGTACCAGTCGGTCGAAAACGGCAACAGCCCTTTTGGCGGCGAGACGCCCTTGAGTTCCTTGTACAGGCGAATTAGCCGTTCACGGCTCAATTCGACTTCCGCTTCCAGGAATTGAAGGCGGGCACCGAGCTCGATCAATTCGACCGCCAGCCGGACCTGCCGGACTTCGCCGAGGACGCTTTTCGAGCTCATGCCAGTGCGTCCGTGTCGCGGGGCTGGAGCTGGCGGGCGGCCATCAGGATCGACATGTGGGCCTGCTGGAGCGTGGTGTCCTTGCCTTCGCCGAACACCGCGAACATCGGGTGGTCGTCGAGCCTGAAGCTGCAGAGCAGGAAATTGGATGTCGCCAATTTGACAATCTGCGTCAAGGACATGTTGGCCAGCAAATCGGCCAATTCACGACCGACGCCGAGGCGGTACATTGCCGCGGCGCGATCCTGCTTGGCCAGCTTTTGAGCGAGCAGCATATAGGCCAGGTTAATGTCGCCGATCTCTTTCGAGATGTCGCCATTATTTACGCCGCCATCGATATCCATTTCCACTCTGCACTCCATTCAATCAAGTCTGCAGTCTATACACAATTTCTAACAAATTCACCACCCTAAGAGCACTCATTCCGAAAAGTGAGACTTATCTGACGTACTGTCGGAGTCGGCTTACAGACGGTCTGTTTTCCCAATGAAAAGTAGTTCAAACTACTTACGGAATAATAGGCGACCGCGTGCAATTGGGTGATTAAAAAGTATTAAAAATTCAATTGAACTACAAAGTACTAATCATTAAAGCTCGCGAAAATCCAATGAAGATTCATTGATACTGAAACAAAACGTATCATTTAGAAAACATCGGCGATGCCATCGTCATGCCTGCGGGGCCCCGGCGATATCCGCCCGGGCTTCGAGTTCGTGGATCCAGGCCATGACCTCGGCCACGGCGCGATAGAGCTGCGGCGGGATCTGCTGGTCGAGGTCGACCTGCATCAGCAGCTTGACCAGGCCCGCCGAGGCATGGACATAAAGGCCGTTCCGCCGGGCTTCGCGCATGATCGATTCGGCCACCACGCCATAGCCCTTGGCCACGACCACCGGTGCCCGGTTCTTGTCGGCATGCGACAGCGCCACCGCGCTGTGCCGGTCGTCCATGGGCGTGCTCACGACGCACCTCCTGCCGGCGCCATCGGCGCCACCTGCAGCTCCTGCATGCGCAGGCCGGCGGCTTCCATCCGCTGCACCAGCGTGCCGCCGTCGGCGCGCAGGGTCGCCACCGTGCCGGCCTCGCTGGCGGCCAGCCGGGCCTGCACGCCAGGGCCGGCCAGGCTCAGCCGGAGGTCGACCTGGCCGAGCCGGGGCAGGCTCATGGCGACCGTGGTCGACCATCGCTGCGGCGGGTCGTCGCCCGATCCTTCGTCCGACGGGTCGGCGGCTTCCTTCTCGACCGTCCAGTTCATCGCCACGCCCGGCCAGGCCTCGCCGCTCCAGCGGAACACCGCCGTGGCGAGCAAGTCGAGTTGCTGATGCACCAGGTTCACGGCCTGGGGATGAATCACTTCGCCCAGCGGGACCGCGGCCTTGGGAGCGAACGCGGCCGCGTGGTGAGAGGCACCGGCTTCCTCCACCCGCTCGGCCGCCGGTGCATCCGCTGCCGGCACCGAGGCTGTCGCCTCGCCGCGTCCATAGGCCGCCTGCAGCCGGGCGGCGTCGGGCGTCGGCGCCGGGCCGGCTTCCGGCGCGGTGTTGTCGACGGCGGCAGCTGCCGTGCTCACCAGTGCGGGGCCGGGCGCTGGCGCGGCGCCGTTGCCGGCAGCCGCGGCGACCACGGGCTGGGCGCTGCGCGGCAAGGCGCCGGCTTCATCCAGCGTCGGCTCGGCGACGGCACGCACGGCTTCTTCGGCAGCGGGCGCGCCCTCGCCGGATGCGGCGGCAGGCGCCGGCTCGGCGGCGCGTTGCGCCGCCAGCGGCGTCGCCCAGCGCGCCTGCGGCTCCTGCATCAGCTGGACCAGCGGACGCGCGCCGGCAGCGAACTCGAGCAGGTGGGATTCGTAGAACAAGCCGCTCTGGGCCACGGTCTGCGCCAGCGCGCCGGCCAGCGCCGGCGCCGAGGGTGGCTGTCGTGAGGGCCATGCGGGTGCGGCGCCACGCACCGGACCCGCATCCGATTCGAGGTCGGCCAGCACCGCGCTGATGACGCGCGCCGCCACCGACAGCTCCGCCTCGGGCGCTGGCCGCGCCGAGGCGGCCGGCGGCAGGCCGGACGGTCCGCCCGGCAGTACCCGGTCGAGCGCAGCCTTCGAAGGCAGGCGAACGTCGTTCTCGACCTTCAGCACCTCCGACACCGCGCCGGGCGCACCGATCCGGGTCTCGGCCTTGATCGCGAGCACGTCCAGACGCGGCGAAGCCTTGACGGCCAGCAGCGCATCGATGAGTCCGGTGAGTCCGCTCATGGCCAGTTCCCTCGCGTCTCAGTGCGGCGGCCCGTAGGCCTTGCCCAGGTTGCGCTGCTGATGCAGGTAACCCATGCGGGAGAGCAGTTGTTCGATCTGCGGCTTGACCAGCCCGCAGACCTCGTCCTGGTCGAGGCGGATGCGCTCGATCAGGCGCAGCGCCTCCTCGAACTGGCTCGGTTCCAGCGTTTCGAGCGGCACCAGCACCTTGAGTCGTTCGACGATCGCGGCGCATTTCTCCTCGAGCGCCGGCAGTTGGCCCCACTCCTTGGCGCGGGCCAGTTCAGCCATGAGCGCTACGCCCGAGGCCAGTTGCCCGTAGCAATGCACGACTTCACTCCTGGTCGCCATGGTGTTCCCTTTTGTTCTTTTGTTGCCGGTCAGTCGCGCGCCGGGCCGGCGTCGATCTCGCGCCATGCCGACGCGATGCTCTCGAGCAGCGTGTCGGCTTCGTCGAGCGCCTGCGTGTCGTTGCGCAGGTTGGCTTGCAGCAGCCGCTGGATGATGTAGCCGTAGAGGGCCGACAGGTTGGCCACCAGGGCCTCGCCTTCGGGGCCCGCGGCCTTGGCGTCGAGCACCGCCCGGAGGCCGTTGTCGACGATGTCGACCGCCTTGGAGATCGCCTGGCCCTTGGGACCGATGTCGCCGGTCGACATGTGGTGGCGGGCCATGCCGATGGTCGACCTGGCACCGTCGAACAGCATGCAGATCAGCTGGTGCGGCGAGGCGCTCATGGCGCCGGTTTCGACGCCGACGCGCGCATACGCGCCGGCGCCGGTCCTGAAGGTGTGGGGGGTGTACATCGTCGACTTCCGGGAAGGGCGTTACTTGCTGCTGGAGCTCATCGCATCGAACTGCTGCTTCAGGTAGCTCAAGGTGCTGTTCATGCTGTTGACCAGCACGTCGAGCTGGTTGAATTGCTTGCGGTAGCGCGCCACCGTGTCGTCGACCCGGGTCTGCATCGCGTCGTACTGCTTGTCGAGCTCCTTGATCGTCTCCGTGACGCCGTCCGAGGCCACCTTGAGCGAGCCGCCGGTGCTGTTGAGGTCGGTCACCAGGGCGTCGATCTGCTTGCCGTAGCCCGATGTGCTGCCGGTGGCGCTGGCGAACAGGTTCGCGACGCCTTCCAGGTTGCTGCCGAGCGCCTTGTCGAGCTTGGTCGAGTCGACCGCCAGCGTGCCGTCCTTCTGGAAGCTGACGCCGATCTCGGTCAGCACCTTGAAGCCGTCGGTGCCGCCGGCCTGCGGCGTCGTGAGCGCCTGGCGGATGCGGGTCTGGAGGTTGCGCAGCGTCGAGTCGCCCATCAGCGCGGCGCCGGTCTTGGTGTCGGCGTCATAGGCGGTCAAGGTGGTAGCCGTGCTCTGCAGGCTGTTGTAGGCCTTGACGAAATCGTTGATCGCGCTCGTCACCGAACTGGTGTTGGCCTTCATCGACAGGCCGGTGGTGCCGGTGTTCACCAGCGTCAGCGTGCTGCCCTGGATCGCTTCCTTGACCGTGTTGCTGGCGCTGGTGATCGCGATCCCGTTGACCGTGAGCTTGGCGTTCTGCGCCGCCACGGTCTGCTTCAGGTTCTGGGTGCCGGCCGGGTCGTTGCCCAGCAGGTTCTGCAGCGCCGCATCGCCGTCCACCGAGATCCGCATGCTCGAAGCTTCGCCGGTCTGGGTCGACACCAGCACCAGCCGATTGGGCGTGCCGCTGCCGTCGTTGACGATGCTGGCCGTGACACCGGCATCGGCGCCGTTGATCGCGTCGCGGATGCCCGCCAGCGTGTTGTTGCTGGGGTCGATCGTGATCGGCTTGGCGACGCGCGAGGCGTCGGCGGCGAAAGTGGCGCCGCTGTACTGGCCGGTGGCCGGGTCCAGGGTGCCGCCGGTGATGGTGCCGAAGTCGATCGTGATCTTGCCATTGCCGATTGCGGTCGTGGTGCTCGCCTGCCCGGCCGCGATCGCCGACTGCGACTGCGCCAGCTGCGACACCGTGATGCTGTAGTTGCCGGCCGAGCTGGCGTCGGTGGACGAGGCGGCCAGGATGCCGCTCACGGTCGGGGTGCCGGTGACCGACTGGAACAGCGCCGGGTCCGACAGCTTCTTGGCGGCGGTCTGCAGCACGCTGAGCGCGCTCTGCACCGTGCCATAGGCCGACAGCTTGCTGGTGTAGCTCTTCGCCTTCGCATCGAGGGCCACCAGCGGCTGGCTTTCCGCCGTCTGCAGCTGCGTGAGAAGGGTGGCCAGGTCGAGGTTGGAGCCGACGCCCAGGCTGGTGATCGTTGCCATCTTGTTGCTTTCCTGTATTACGTTTGAAGAGGGACCCGCCTCAGGCCTGCTGGCTCACCAGCATCCCGGGCGCCTTGCCCATGACCTTCGCGATGCGAACCACTTCTTCGGTCGGGATCTGGCGGATCACCACGCCGTTGGTCTGGTCGACCACCTTGACGATGACCTTGTCGGTGTCCTTGTCGATCTCGAACTGCAGGCTGACCGAACGCATCTCGAGCGAGGCGTTGACGGCCTGCACCGCGGTCTCGACCTGCGCCGGCGTCGCTTCCTCGACCGGCTCCGCCGCCTCGTCCGCGGCCGCAGCACCCGCGGCGCGGCCGACGAGCAGTTGCGTCCATGGGCTGTCCTTCGCGGGAATCGGGGCAAGCGGGTTCGACATCTTCTCCACCTTGGTTGCGGGGTTCGCTGTGCTCTGCGGCCTTGCCATCGCGCATGGCCGCAGAGCACAGCGCAGGCCGCGAGGCCTGGCGCCGCCAGGACCTTCCCTTGCGGGAGGGGCCTGGCATTCCTTTCGTTAACGGCTAGTTGATCAACGCAGGAGGGACAGCACGCCTTGCGTGGTCTGGTTGGCCTGCGACAGCACCGAGGTACCGGCTTGCTGCAGGATCTGGGCGCGCGTCATGTTCGACACTTCCACCGCGTAGTCCGCGTCTTCGATGCGCGAGCGCGACGACGACAGGTTGGTGATGGTGGTGCCGAGGTTGGCGATCGTCGAGTCGAAACGGTTCTGCACCGCACCCAGCGAGGAGCGCAGCTTGTCGACCTTCGACAGGGCGGCGTCGATGGCCTTGAGCGGGTCGGCCGTCGCGGTGGTGTTGCTGACCGCGTTGGTGGTCAGCTTGCCGACCTTGGCCGAGTCCGCGTAGACGATGTTCGCCTTGCTGTCGGTCACGACGCCGTTCTGCTGCATCGTGATCGTCTCGGACGTGGCCGTTCCGAGCGCGCCGCTGATGTCGACGAATTGCGCGCCACCGTTCGTGACGGCACCCGAGGTGGCCACGCTGTACGCGGCGGTGCCGCCGGTGGCGCCGTCGATGTCGATCGTGGCGACGGCCGCGAAGGTGTTGACCAGCGCATTGACCGTCGAGGCAGCTGCAGGCTCGCCCTTGACGTTCATCGTGCCGGCCGTGGCCGTGGCGGTGAACACGGTGCCCGTGTTGTTCAGCTTGATCGTGTCGCCGGCAGTCGCCATCTTGGCGGTCAACGACGCGACGGTGGCAGCAGCGGCCGTGCCGCCGTTGTCGGTCGGCGTCAGGTTGCCGTTGGTGGCGTCGACGAACAGCGCAGAGCCGTCAGCCGCGGTGATGCCGCCGGAGCTGTCGATCTTGATGTCGGTGGACTTGCCGCCGAGAGTCACGGTAGCCGAGTAGCTCTGGCCGGCCGGCGGCTTCAGCGAATTCGTCAGCGCGGCGCCGCTGCGGCCCGTTTCGGCGACCGTATAGCTCTTCGATGCGGCGCTGTAGGTGTAAGTCGCGGTGCCGACCGCGACAGTGCCGCCGTCCTGCATCTTGCCGAGCACGTCGTTGGCGGTGGCAGCGGTAGTGCCCTTCGTGTAGGCGGTGGCGCCGTTGGTCGTCGCGCCCTTGTTCCAGCCAGCGACCAGCAGGTCCGACTCGGTCGCGGTCTTGTTGGCAGAGCCCTTGCCGTTGATGTTGAAGCCGTCGAGACCGAGCGTCTTCGAGCTGATTTCCTGCAGGTCGATGTCGATGGTTTCGCCATCGTTGGCACCGACTTGCACCGTCAGCTTGCCAGCGTCGGCCGAGAGCACCTTCACGCCGTTGAACTGGGTCTGTTGCGAGACGCGGTTGATTTCGTCGAGGCGCTGCGTGATTTCACCCTGGATCGAGTCCAGGTCGCTCTGCGAGTTGGTGCCGGTGGCGGCTTGCACCGACAGTTCGCGAACGCGCTGCAGGTTGTTGTTCACTTCGGTCAGCGCGCCTTCGGTCGTTTGAGCGATCGAGATGCCGTCGTTGGCGTTGCGCGATGCTTGCGTCAGGCCCTTGATGTTGGCCGTGAAGCGGTTCGCGATGGCCTGGCCGGCGGCGTCGTCCTTCGCGCTGTTGATGCGCATGCCGGACGACAGACGCTCGATCGCGGTGTTCAGCGACGATTGCGACTTGTTGAGGTTGTTCTGCGTGAGCAGCGAGAGACTGTTGGTATTGATGACTGACGTCATGCTCGACTCCTGTTTACAAAGGTTGTGGACTACTTCCGGCCTCTGGCCGTAACGTTGGACCCTCTCTCACCGTGAGACTCAGGCCACCGTTGGTTCAGTTATCGGCACACCCTTTGAAACATTTAGGGGCCCGGCTCAAATAATCGCGAGCCCTCTTCACAACCTCTGCGGCTCAAGCCGGCAGGTTCATGACCTCTTGATATGCGCTCACCAGCCGGTTGCGCACCTGCAGCCCGGTCTGGAACGCGACGTTGGCCTTCTGCAGGTCGACCATGACGTCGTTCAGGGCGATGCCCGGCTTGCCCAGTTCGAAGGATTCGGCCTGGCCGTAGGCCTTGGTCTGGGCGCCGCTGATGTTGTCCAGCGAGCGCTTGAGTTCGGCCGCGAAGCCGCCCCCGTCGGTGGGCGCGGCGGCGGCGGGCGAGAACCCGGCCTGCACGGCGGTGGCCCGCATCTGCTGCAGGACGGATTCGATGGCGGTGATCGACATGGCTTTCCTTTGTTTACTTTGGTGTTGCTATAGAAGCGCCCAGGCGCTCCGTCGTCCTTTCAGCGTAGCAAGGGAAGACCCCGATAAAAGCGGCCAACAGACGGCTAAACCCACCGCTGTTCGGTCCATCGAATTTGTTACGGCTGCTCACAATCAACCGCGAAACGACAAGCCCGCTGACGACTTCACGGCCTACGGCATGACCTCTGAACAACAAACCCTCTCTCTCTGCATGACCACGCACCGTCCCGGCGCACCGGCCATGGCGGGGATCCGACAATGAGTGCGACCGCCCCCGCGATCCCGGCGCCCGCAGCCTCCTCGCTGCCGCCGATGCTCGAGCGCCTGCGGGCCCAGCCCAAGCTGCCGATCGTCATCGGCGCCGCCGTGCTGGTGACCGCCGTGGCCGCGTTCACGCTGATGAACCGCGGCCCTGACTACAAGGTGCTCTACACCAACGTCTCGGACCGCGACGGCGGCGCGATCATCGCGTCGCTGCAGCAGATGAACGTGCCCTACAAGTTCGCCGAGGGCGGCGGCGCGATCCTGATCGCCGGCGACAAGGTGCCCGAGGTCCGGCTCAAGCTCGCGGCCCAGGGCCTGCCCAAGGCCGGCGGCGTCGGCTTCGAACTGATGGACAACCAGAAGTTCGGCACCAGCCAGTTCGCCGAGCAGGTCAACTACCAGCGCGCGCTCGAAGGCGAGCTCGCGCGCTCGATCGAATCGGTCGGCACGGTGGAGTCGGCGCGGGTCCACCTGGCGCTGCCCAAGCCCTCGCTGTTCGTGCGCGAGCAGAAGAAGCCCTCGGCCTCGGTGGTGCTGACCTTGCAGCGCGGCCGCAGCATCGACGAGGGCCAGGTCAGCGCCATCGTCCACATGATCTCCAGCAGCGTGCCGGAACTCGACCCCAAGAGCGTCACGGTGGTCGACCAGCGCGGCAACCTGCTGTCGGCGGCCAACAGCAGCGCCCGCGGCCTGGACGTGAGCCAGCTCAAGTACGTGCAGGAGATCGAGCAGGGCTACATCCGCCGCATCGAGGCCATCCTGCAGCCGATCGTCGGCGCCAACAACGTGCGCGCCCAGGTCGCGGCCGACATCGACTTCTCGGTGATGGAGCACACCGACGAGAAGTACAAGCCCAACCAGGAGCCCGGCAAGGCCGCGATGCGCAGCCAGCAGTCGAGCGAGTCGAACCAGCAGGGCGGCACGCCGCCCGGCGGCGTCCCCGGGGCGCTGTCGAACCAGCCGCCGGGCACCCCGAGCGCGCCGATCACCACCGCCCCCCGGCCCGGAACGCCGGGCGCCCCGGCGGCGGCGCCAGGCGGCGCGAACGCGGCGAGCACGACCACCTCGGTGGCGACCGGGCCGAGCAGCACGCGCAAGGACGTCACGACGAACTACGAGCTCGACCGCTCGATCCGCCACGTGCAGCAAGGTGCCGGCGGCGTCAAGCGGCTGTCGGTGGCGGTGGTGGTGAACTACAAGGACACGACCGACGGCGCCGGCAAGAGCAGCCAGCGGGCGCTGACCCCGGTCGAGATCGAGCAGATCCGCAACCTGGCGCGCGAGGCGATGGGCTTCAGCCAGGACCGCGGCGATTCGCTCAACGTGGTGAACAGCGCCTTCGCGGACGACAACAAGGAACCGACCGCTGCCGCCGTGCCGTTCTGGCGCGACCGCGACAACCTCGATCTCGGCAAGACCCTCGGCCAGTACCTGCTGCTCGCCTTCCTGGCCCTGTTCGCCTGGTTCGCGGTGCTGCGGCCCCTGCTGCGCAAGCACCTCGCGCCGCCCCCCGCTCCGGCACCGGCCATGGTCGAACCCGGCGCCGACGGCGAAGCCGCCGGCGACCCGCCGGCCGAGTCCGACGAACCGGCGATCTCGGCCGAAGAGGCCCTGCGCCAGCGCGAGGCCCTGCGTCACAAGGTCGACCTCGACTATGCCCATCAACTCGCCGAGCAGGATCCGAAGCTGGTCGCCACGCTGATCCAGCACTGGATGAACACCCATGATCAGTGAAACCGGAACCCGCAAGAGCGCCATCCTGTTGATGGCCCTCGGTGAAGACCGCGCCGCCGCGGCGCTGGCGCACCTCGCCACCAGCGAGGTGCAGACCCTCGGCCTCGCGATGGCGAAGCTCGCCTCGGTCTCCAAGAACGAGCTGAACACGGTGCTGTCCGAGTTCCGCCACGAGACCGAGCAGCTGTCGGCGCTGCACCTGGGCTCGAGCAGCTACATCCGCGCCGTGCTCAAGAAGGCGCTCGGCGACGACCGCGCCAGCAACCTGCTGGAAGACATCCTGCAGAACGACGAGCCGCACAGCGGCATCGAGCGGCTGAACCAGCTCGAGGCCAGCGAAGTGGCCGAGCTGATCCGCGACGAGCATCCGCAGATCCTGGCGACCGTGCTGATCCACCTGGACCGCATGAAGGCCTCGGAGGTGCTCGAGAAGCTGCCGACCCGACTGCGCCACGACGTCATCATGCGGGTGGCCACCTTCGGCGGCGTGCAGCCTTCGGCGCTCCACGAACTGACCGACGTGCTGACCGAGATGCTCTCGGGCCAGGGCCTGAAGCGCAGCCGCCTGGGCGGCGTGCGGACCGCGGCCGAGATCGTCAACTTGATGAACAGCACGCAGGAAGAGGAAGCGATCGCCCATGTGCGCGAGCACGACGAGGCGCTGGCGCAGCGGATCATCGACGAGATGTTCGTGTTCGAGAACCTGCTGAGCCTGGAAGACCGCAGCATCCAGCGCCTGCTCAAGGACATCGAATCCGACTCGCTCATCATCGCGCTCAAGGGCGCACCGCAGGAGCTGCGCGACAAGTTCCTGGCCAACATGTCGCAGCGCGCCGCCGAGACGCTGCGCGAGGACATGGAGCTCAGCGGACCGGTGCGCGTCTCGCAGGTCGAGACCGAACAGAAGGCGATCCTGCAGGTCGCGCGCCGCCTCGCGGAAGCCGGCGAAATCGTGATTGCTGCGCCAGGCACCGATGACTTCGTCTAAGTACCCCTCCGCCGCAGCCCCGTCGCCCTTCGGCACCCGGGCGCGCATGGCCACCGCCTACGCGCCGCCGGTGCGCAGCGCGGCGAGCACGAAGCCGGCCAAGCCGTTGCTGTCCGCCTGGCAGCGCTGGGAGATGGACACGCTGGACGACCCTGCCCCGCGCCCTGCCCCGGGCCCTGCCGGCCGCGGCAGCGTGGCGCCGGCCGTCGAGGCACCGCCGTCGGTGGCGCTGCTGCATGCCGCCGAGCTGGTGAGCCTGCGCCGCGAGGCCCGCAGCGCCGGCGACGCCGAAGGCCGGCGCGAAGGCCACGCCAAGGGCCATGCCGAAGGCTACGCACAGGGCCGCACCGAGGGGCTGGCGGCCGGCCTGGCCGCGGCCAGCGCACATGCCGAGCAACTGCGCGCGCTGGCCGCCAGCTTGCCCGCGGCGCTGCGGCGCGCCGACAGCGAACTGGCCGACGCGGTGCTCACGCTGGCGCTCGACGTCGCGCGCCAGGTGGTGCACCGCACCCTGCGCGCCGAGCCCGAATGGGTGCTGCCGATGGTGCAGGACCTGCTGCACACCGAACCGGCGCTGCAGGGCGAGCCGCGCCTGCTGCTGCATCCGGACGACGTCGCGCTGGTGCGCAACAGCCTGGGCAACGAGCTGCAGGCCGCCGGCTGGCAGGTCCGACCCGACGAGACGATGACCCGCGGCGGCTGCCGCGTGCAATCGGCCACCGGCGAGATGGACGCCAGCCTCGAAACCCGCTGGAAGAGCGTCACCGCGGCCCTGCACCGCGACGTCGACGCCCAGGACGTCTGAAATGAAACACCCCCCGAAGCGCCTGCGGCGCCTCCCCCCTCGAGGGGGGCGATACCAGCGGCCCGGCAAAGCCGGTTCCGCGGTATCCCTGGCACTTGGCTGCGCCAGTTTCGTGGGTCGCGGGCCGCGCACTGCGCGATGGAGCAACTAGGATGTCACCCCTTCTGCAAGACGACGCACCCGCGGCCGCCAATCCCCACCTGAAGTCCTGGCTGAGCACGCTCGCGCAGGCCCGCAGCGACGTCAGCCAGTGCGCGATGACGGCCCATTCGGGCCGCCTGACGCGCGCCGTCGGCCTGGTGCTGGAGGCCGTCGGCCTGCAGCTGCCGGTCGGCAGCGACTGCCTGATCGAACTGCCGCCCGGCCATCCGCAACGCCATGCCGAAGCCGAAGTGGTCGGCTTCGCGGGCGACCGGCTGTTCCTGATGCCGCAGACCGAAGTGGCCGGGCTGGTGCCCGGGGCCAAGGTGTTTCCGCGCAGCGGCGCGCCCGGCTCGGGCCTGGCCGGCGAGGCCCACACCAAGCGGCTGCCGGTCGGCGAGGGCATGCTCGGCCGCGTGGTCGATGCCGTGGGCCGGCCGCTCGACGGCCTGGGTCCGCTCGACATCAGCCGCAAGGTGCCGCTGTCGTCGCCGCCGATCAATCCGCTCACGCGGGCGCCGATCGACTCGGTGCTGGACGTCGGCGTGCGCGCCATCAACTCGATGCTCACGGTCGGCCGCGGCCAGCGCATGGGCCTGTTCGCCGGCTCGGGCGTCGGCAAGAGCGTGCTGCTGGGCATGATGGCCCGCTACACCAGCGCCGAGGTGATCGTGGTCGGCCTGATCGGCGAGCGCGGCCGCGAAGTCAAGGACTTCATCGAGAACACGCTCGGCGAGGAAGGCCTGGCGCGGGCGGTGGTGGTCGCCGCGCCGGCCGACAACTCGCCGCTGCTGCGGCTTCAGGGTGCCGCCTACGCGACCTGCCTGGCCGAGTACTTCCGCGACCTCGGCAAGGACGTGCTGCTGATCATGGACTCGCTCACGCGCTATGCGATGGCGCAGCGCGAGATCGCGCTGGCGGTCGGCGAGCCGCCGGCCACCAAGGGCTATCCGCCCTCGGTGTTCGCGAAGCTGCCGGCACTGGTCGAGCGCGCCGGCAACGGTGCCCGGGATGCCGACGGGCGCGGCGGCTCGATCACCGCTTTCTACACGGTGCTCTCGGAAGGCGACGACCAGCAGGACCCGATCGCCGACTCGGCCCGCGCCATCCTCGACGGCCACGTGGTGCTGTCGCGCACGCTGGCCGAAGCCGGGCACTACCCGGCGATCGACATCGAGGCCTCGATCAGCCGCGCGATGACCGCGCTGATCCCGCCCTCGCAGTTCGACACCGTGCGCCGCTTCAAGCAGATGCTGTCGCGCTACCAGCGCAACCGCGACCTGATCAGCGTCGGCGCCTACGCCCCAGGCCACGACCTGCAGCTGGACCAGGCGATCGCGATGTATCCGCGCATCGAGGCCTTCCTGCAGCAGTCGATGGAAGAGCCCACCGACTACCCGACGTCGATCGCGCGCATGACGAAGCTGTTCGAACCCACCTGACGAAGGAAGGACACCGATGGCCCAGAAACTCCCGCTCGACACGCTGACCGATCTCGCCCGGACCCAGACCGACGATGCCGCGCGCCGCCTCGGCGCCTTGCAGGGCGCCCGGCTCGGGGCCGGCCAGAAGCTCGAGCTGCTGCTGCAGTACCGCCAGGACTACTACGACCAGCTGCACCAGCTCATGAACAAGGGCCTGCCGACCGCGCAGTGGCGCAACTTCCAGGCCTTCCTCGGCACCCTCGACGGCGCCATCGAGCAGCAGCGCGCGATCGTGGCCCAGGCCGAGAGCCGGCTGGACCACGGCCGCAGCGACTGGCAGCACCACAAGCGCCGCCTCAACTCCTTCGACACCCTGGCGGAGCGCGTGCGGCGCCAGGAAATGCTGGCGCAGGCCAAGCGCGAGCAACGCGACAGCGACGAACGCGCAGCCCGGAAGTTCTTCGACCGCGCCGCCCATCCGACCCTTTGAAATCCCGACCGGATTCGCCCATGCCCACACTCATTTCGCCCTCCGTCAATCTCGCCAGCCCCCAAGCCTCGCAGGCCGGGCCCCGTGGCCGCGGTGCCGAGGAGCCCGACGGCCGCAGCTTCGGCGCCATGCTCGACCGCTCGCGCGCCGCCGGCGGCACCCGGTCGGCGGCCGCGGCCGATGCCGCACCCGAGGCCACCGCAACGCGGCGGCCGGGCCGCGACGGCGAGCGCAAGAGCGAACTCAGCGCCGCCGACGTGCTGGCCATGCTGGCACCGCTGGCCGCGCCGATCGCGGCGCCGATCGTCGGCACCCCAGCCGAAGGCCGCCCGGTCGCCGGCAACGCGGCGTCCGCCGCCACCGACACCGCCCTCGCCGGCGTGCCGCCTGACGGCGCCGCAACGAACACGTCGGCCAGCCCAATGACCGCCGCCGACGCCGCGGCCGCCTCGCAGGCCGAAGGCGCCGAAGCGGCGGCGCTGGCTCCGGCCGCCGACGCGCAGGCGAAGGCCGATGCCCCGCCCGCCGGCCATGCGGCGAAGACCGCCGGCGCGATCGATCCGGCCACCCGCACCGCCCTGTCGCCACCGACCGCCGATGCGGCGGAGGCTGCCGCGCCACCGGCCACCACCCCGGTGACCTCCTCGTTCGTGCCGCCGGTGGCTGGCGCCAAGGCCGCGACGCCGGGCGCTGGTGATGCCGCGGCGGCAGCCGCCGCGGCACCCACCGACACGCCCAGGACCGCCGCGGTCCAGGCCGCCGCCAGCGCCGCGACCGCGACCGCCGTCGCGGCCGAGCCCAAGGCCGCCGAGCCGCTCGACGCCGACGCGCAATCGAGCGCGCCGACGCTGCAGCCGGTCGCCTCGGCGCTGCCGGCCGCGGCCGACCGTGCCGCTGCCACCTCGAACGCCACGCCCGTGCTGTCGGTCGCGCCGCCCGTGGGCAGCCACGAATGGGGTCCCGCAATCGGCCAGCAGATGATCCGGATGAGCGCCAGCGGCCACCAGGTGGCCGAGCTCAACCTCAACCCGGCCGGCCTCGGCCCGCTCAAGGTCACGCTGACGATGGGCGACAACCAGGCCCAGGCGACGTTCGTCTCGGCGCACGAAGGCGTGCGCAAGGCGGTCGAGGCCGCCCTGCCCCAGCTGCGCACGACCTTGGCCGACCAGGGCATCAGCCTGGGCCACACCTCGGTCGGCGCCGAAAGCCGCCAGCCCTCGCCGCAAGGCGGGTTCGCCCAGCAGAACCCGGGACGGTCGTCCGGCCAGCCGGCCTACCCCGGTGCCGGACAGGGCGTCGACGCAGCCTCCGCCGCCCCGCAGCCCGTGGGCCCGGCCCGTGCCTTGCGGGCGGCCAATGTCGGCCTGGACACCTTTGCCTGAGACTTCCTGAGACCTTGCGGGACAGACCAAGAAACTGCGCAGCAGTTTTTGCTCTGTCCTCAACTGACTGAGACCTTGCGGGACAGACCAACAAACTGCGCAGCAGTTTTTGCTCTGTCCTCAACTGATCAAAAGGCAATGAACGGATCTGAAGCGCTTTTCCCTCCCTGATCGACCGTTCGCCAAGCCTTCAGTTCGCAAAGAATAGACCGAACAAGTTAATCGAACTTCACCATGGCCACCTCACCCAACGCTCCCACCGCCGCCGCGCCTCGCTCCTCGAAGCTGCTGATCGGCCTCCTGATCGGGGTCAGCCTGCTGGCCGCCGGCGCGGTCGCCTACGTCTTCCTCGGCCCCAAGGCCGCCGCAGCGCACCAGGCCGAAGCCGCCAAGCCGGCACCCGAAAAGCCGATCTTCGTGGCACTGGAACCGTTCACCGTCAACCTGCAGGGTGAAGGCCGCGCCAAGTTCCTGCACGTCGGCATGGCGCTCAAGGTGCGCGGCGAACCGTCGAAGGCGCAGATCACCGAGTTCATGCCCGAGCTGCGCAGCCGGACCCTGATGCTGCTGTCGAACCGGACCGCCGACTCGCTGGTCTCGCCCGACGACAAGGCCAAGCTGGCCGAGGAGATCCGCACCGAGCTGAACCGGCCGCTCAACGCCGATCTGCCCGAGCAGGGCATCACCAGCGTCGCCTTCAACACCTTCGTGGTGCAGTGACCCCCAGCAGGCGAGCCACTCATGGCCTATGAACAAGTCCTCTCGCAGGACGAGGTCGATGCCCTGCTGCAAGGCGTCACCGGCGGCAGCGTCGACCAGACCTCGAAGCCGGCCAAGCCCTCGGATGGCCTGCCGGCCTACGACCTCGGCGCGCCCGACCGGGTCGTGCGCAGCCGCATGCACACGCTGGAGGTCATCAACGAACGCTTCGCGCGCGGCCTGCGCAGCGCGCTGCTGAACTTCATGCGCCGCAGCCCCGACATCTCGGTCGGGCCGGTGCAGATCCAGCAGTACGCCGAGTTCGTGCGCCACCTGCCGGTGCCGGCCAACATCAACATGATGCACATGAAGCCGCTGCGGGGCACAGCGCTCTTCGTGTTCGATCCGAAGCTGGTCTTCCTGGTGGTCGACAACCTCTTCGGCAGCGACGGCCGCTATCACGTGCGGGTCGAGGGGCGCGACTTCACGCGCACCGAGCAGCGCATCATCAAGCGCCTGCTCGATCTCTCGCTGCAGTGCTACGGCGAGGCCTGGCAGCCGGTCTACCCGCTCGACTTCGACTACGTGCGGGCCGAGATGCACGGCAAGCTGGCCAACATCGTGGCGCCCAACGAGGTGGTGGTCAACACCACGCTGCAGATCGAGTTCGGCCCGATCGGCGGCTTCCTGCACGTGTGCATCCCCTACTCGATGATCGAGCCGATCCGCGACCTGCTGTCGAACCCGATCCAGGACGAAGTCGAGATCGACAAGCGCTGGGTCAAGCAGATGTCCAGGCAGATGCAGGCCGCCGACGTCGAGCTGACCGCGGACTTCGTGAAGATGTCCTCGACCATCGGCGAGGTGCTCAAGCTCCAGGTCGGCGACGTGCTGCCGATCGAGCTGCCGTCCTCCGTCATCGCCCGGGTCGACGGCGTGCCGGTGATGGAGTGCGGCTTCGGCACCTCGAACGAGCGCTACGCCCTGCGCGTGCAAAACATGATCTCCCACCAAGACAGCGATGTGAAGAACGACCATGACTGACAACATTTCCTCCGCCAGCGACGCGGACGACTGGGCCAGCGCGCTGGCCGAGCAGACCGCCGCCACGCCCGCCCCACCGGCAGCCGAACCCGTGCCGGCGCCCGCCGCGGCTCAGGTCTTCCAGCAGATCCAGGAGCCGGCGGCCGCCGCCAGCGTCTCCGCCGTGGACATCGCGCGCGTGATGGACGTACCGGTGCAGCTGACCGCCGAGATCGGCCGCACGCGCATCACCATCAAGAGCCTGCTGCAGCTGTCGCAAGGCTCGGTGGTCGAGCTCGACGGCCTGGCCGGCCAGCCGCTCGACGTGCTGATCAACGGCTACCTGATCGCCCAGGGCGAAGTGGTGGTCGTCAACGACAAGTACGGCATTCGGCTGACCGACATCATCACGCCGTCGGAGCGGATGCAGAAGCTGGCCCGGTCATGAGCCGCACGGCCGCTCCGAAGGCGAACGCCGCA
This sequence comes from Variovorax sp. 10N432, assembly GCF_056394465.1. Taxonomy (NCBI): domain Bacteria; kingdom Pseudomonadati; phylum Pseudomonadota; class Betaproteobacteria; order Burkholderiales; family Comamonadaceae; genus Variovorax; species Variovorax sp. 10N432. The sequence continues at coordinate 17,700 of NZ_JBFTHX010000024.1, read as the reverse complement.
GCGCGAAGCGCGGAGGCTTTCCAATGACGCTCCCGACGGTGCCCTCCCACGCGGTCGAGATGGCGCCGGCAGTCGGTGCCTCGGGCCTGCTGCAGGCCGGCCTCGGCATGCTGGTGGTGCTCGGCCTGATCTTCGGTTGCGCCTGGCTGGCGCGCCGCTTCGGGCTGCAGCGCTTCGGCGGCGGCGGCCAGGTGGTCAAGGTCGTGTCCAGCGCCAGCGTCGGCCAGCGCGAACGCGTGGTGGTGGTCGAGGTCGCGGGCACCTGGCTGGTGCTGGGCGTGACGGCGAGCCAGGTCAACACCTTGCATTCGCTGCCCGCGCAGGCGGTGGCCGGCGCCGCCGCCGAACCGGTTTCGATGGCCCGCAACCCGGTCGACCTGTTCGCGCAGAAGCTGCGTGAATCGCTGACCGGCAAGGCCCGTCCCGCGTCATGGTGAAAATGCCTCTTCGCCGGGGGCTGCAGGCCGGCCTGGTGCTGCTCGCGGCTGCGCTGCCGATGGCCGCCTGGACCCAGGGCCTGCCCGGGCTGATCAGCACGCCCGGCCCCGGCGGCAGCCAGACCTGGTCCCTCAGCGTCCAGACGCTGGTGCTGCTGACCTCGCTGTCCTTCCTGCCGGCCCTGCTGCTGTGCATGACCAGCTTCACGCGGATCCTGATCGTGCTGGGTTTGCTGCGCACCGCGATCGGCACCCAGTCGTCGCCGCCGAACCAGATCCTGGTCGGGCTGTCGCTGTTCCTGACCTTCTTCGTCATGTCGCCAGTCTTCGACAAGGTCTACACCGAGGCCTACAAGCCCTTTTCCGAGAACAAGATCAGCACCGACAAGGCCCTGGAACGCGGCATCGAGCCCTTCAAGGCCTTCATGCTGCGCCAGACCCGCGAGAACGACCTGGCGCTGTTCGCGAAGCTGGCCAAGGTGCCCGACATGCAGGGCCCCGAGGAAGTGCCGCTGCGCATCCTGCTGCCCTCCTTCGTGATCAGCGAACTGAAGACCGCCTTCCAGATCGGCTTCACCATCTTCATCCCGTTCCTGATCATCGACCTGGTGGTGGCGAGCGTGCTGATGTCGATGGGCATGATGATGGTGCCGCCGGCCAGCATCGCCCTGCCCTTCAAGCTGATGCTGTTCGTGCTGGCCGATGGCTGGCAACTGCTGATCGGCGCACTGGCGCAGAGCTTCTACACCTGAAAGAACCGACATGACCCCCGAAACCATCATGTCGATGGGCAACCAGGCGATCCAGGTGTCGCTCGCGCTCGGCGCCCCGCTGCTGCTGGTGGCGCTGGTCGTCGGCCTGGTCATCAGCATCTTCCAGGCGGCGACCCAGATCAACGAGGCCACGCTGTCCTTCATCCCGAAGCTGCTGGCGGTGTTCGCGACCATGGTCATCGCCGGCCCCTGGATGCTCGGCCAGATGCTGGACTACATCCGCACCTTGTTCATGAGCATCCCCCAACTGATCGGCTGAACGTGATTCCCACGCTCCTAACTTCGTGTGCCACCGCCCCCCGAGGGGGCGGCCCGGCGGCGGCCTGATGCCACCCGTCTTCGAAGTCACCTCGGCGCAACTCACCGCTTGGCTGGTGGGTTTCCTGTGGCCGTTCGTGCGGATGCTGGCGCTGGTCAGCACCGCGCCGATCTTCGGCGAGACATGGGTGGCGCGCCGGGTCAAGGTGGCGATCGCGGCGATGCTCGCGCTGGTGCTGGCGCCGACGCTGGGCCCTATGCCCGACGTGCCGGTGGTCTCCGCCGGCGGCGTCTGGATCATCATCCAGCAGGTGCTGGTCGGCGTCGCCATGGGCTTCACGATGCGCATGGTGTTCACCGCCGTGCTCGCCGCGGGCGAGTACATCGGCCTGCAGATGGGCCTGTCCTTCGCGTCCTTCTTCGACCCCATGAACGGCGGCGCCACGATGGTGGTGGCGCGGCTGCTGAACATGCTGGCGATGCTGATCTTCATCGCGGTCGACGGCCACCTGCTGATCATCGCCGCGCTGGCCGAGAGCTTCCAGGCCCTGCCGATCGCCGATGCGCCGCTGGCCGCGCAAGGCTGGATGGTGCTGGTCTCGGGCGCGAGCCAGATCTTCGCCAGCGGCATGATGCTCTCGCTGCCGCTGGTGACCGCCCTGCTGATCCTGAACCTGGCGATGGGCATCCTGAACCGAGCATCGCCCCAGTTCAGCATCTTCGCCGTGGGCTTCCCGCTGACGCTGCTGGCCGGGATCGGGATGCTGCAGCTTCTGACGCCGCACCTCGCGGTGTTCCTGGAGCCCCGATTCGCGCAGGGGCTGGAAGCGATGGTCCGGATGGCCCGGATGCTGCGTCCCTGAAGCCGTCGGCCCCGGTGACGGCCGAGGCGGACCTTCCGCCGCGACGACTCAGCGGGCGAAGATGCAGTTCCAGAGTCCCTCGTACTTCTGGACCTGGTGCTTCTCGATCATGGCGAAGCCGAGTTGGCGCAACGTGCCGGCGATCTCTTCGAGCTTCGCTTCGTCGATCTCGATGAAGACCTCCTTGCAGCCGCGCAGCGATTCCATGGCGCCCCTGATCGCGGCCATCTCGTGCCCGTCGACGTCGATCTTGACGTACTCGGGCCTCGGCAGACCCATCTGCTCGATCCAGCGGTCGAAATGCACCAGCTGGATCGCGTGGACGTGCTGCGGCGCAAAGGTGTCGCCGAACACCGCAACAGGCGCGCCGACGATCTTCTCGTGACTGCCGAGATCCATCTTGTGAATGTAGAGCTTGTCGGCCGAGAACCGATCCGACACCGCGACATTGAATGCCGAGATGTCGAACTCGACGCCGCGATTGAGAAAGGCGTTCCACGACAGCAGGAAGTAGTTGGACGGATCGGGTTCGATGGCGACCACCCTGAGCTTTCGTTTCGCCGCATAGAGCGCGAAGACGCCATTGCTGGCGCCGAAATCGTAGTAGACCGACGACGCGGGAATCCGGTCGATCCAGTCCAGCAGTTCGGGCTCGATGTGTTCGATGCCGGCCGCCATCCATAGCAGTCGCTTGCTGAGCGCCAGCCAGCGAAGGCTCAGGCCGCGCACTTCGGATTCGTGGCAGTAGTCCTCAGGATCGAAAGCCTCGGCACGCGCCAGGACATCCTGGGCGACGAGACTTTCGAGGGGGACTGGTTTCCAGGTTTTCATTGGTTGAGGCATCGGGAGAGTGATTCTTTGTGTGGCCGGACGGCCGGCGTGCGGGCCGCCCTGCCGCGATACGCCGCGACAGTGGGCTTGAGCTGCTCATGTCCGGTTTTCATGTCGCTGCGCTCGAGCTCGTCGCGGGGCGGCAGCGAGCAGTAGCCGAGAACGGCCTTCTCGTCGTCGGTCAGCACTTCGTAGATGGGTTCCGGCAAGGTCCCCGTGATGTCGAAGTTCTGCTTCATCCACCAGCGGACGAAGGTCGCGATCAGGGACCAGCGACTCGCGCCCGTCGAGTTGCCCAGCGCACCGTGCCAGATGCGACTGTCCCAGATCACGATGTCTCCGGCCCGCGTCTCCACCGGTATTGCGTCGGACATCGCGGACTGGTCCGCGTAGCGGTCGGACAGGTGCGACCCGGGCACGAGGACCGTGCAGCCGCGCTGCTGCGTCTGGTCTTCGAGGACGATCGCCACCTGGCAGGCGATACAGTGCTTGCCGCTGCTCGGCACGAACGAATCGATATGCAGCGGCATCGGCTTCGCGCCGCTGCTGCGGCCGGCAAGCGCCCGCAGGATGAAGTTCGGCTGATCCGCCGGAATCTGCCTGTACCAAGCATCGTTGAGCAGGCCGCTCAGGATTCGCATCAGCAGCGGATTGCCGGTGAACGCGCGGAAGAACCCGACATCCTCGCGCTGCAGGTTGTAGAGCGTGTCGTGGCCCCGGTTCAGGAACGGTTGATCGTCATCGCCGGCCTGAGGGCGGTTGGCATTCAGATCCCGCATGCTGGCCAGCAGCATGTCGACTTCCCCGGGCGCGATGCCGCCACGGATCACGCTGTAGCCTTCGTTGGCGAGCGCTCCGAGATGTGCTTGTGCGACCTGGTTCATGTGAGAGCCGTTTTGTTGCGTAGGGGTTGTGGGGACGGTCATTGGAGACCCGTCAGATAAATGTCGCGGTCGACGGCGGTCCGGTAGGCGCTGACGAAATTCCGCCGCTCCCATTGCGGGCATTCGATGTCGTCGAAGCGGCATGAAAGTGACAGTTTCCAGTCCGTCGAGGTCGACGTTCGCGTCTTGTGGACCAGAAACGGCGACATCAAGAGAATCTGGCCGGCCTCGATCTGCACATCCAGGTAGCCGGCGATTTCCTGTTCATGCAACACGTACCCCGCGTCGGTCTGCGCTCCGGGCCACAGGCCGCGCTGGTGACTGCCGGGCACGATGCGCAGTCCCGGCCCGTCCTCGCCGATATCGGTGATCGAGGTCCAGGCGATCACGCCGTTCGAGGACGTGCCCATGCTAGGCCAATCCTGGTGATACGGAAGCCCGTAGCCATTGCCGGTGGCATTGCTTGCCGTGTAGTGCGTGACGATCGGCCCGGTCTGGACCGGCTCGGCCAGGCCCGGGCAGCGTGTCAGCGCATCGACCATCGCCGGCGAGCAAAAGAAGCGCTTGATCTCGAGGTCTTCGGCGAGCAGCTTGATGATGTTCCGGTTGCGAACGGGATCCTCGGTGAAGCGGGTCGCCACTCGCCTTTCGAATCGGGCCCGCAGGGTGCCCATCCATTCGCGTGAACCCGGTGTCGAGACGATCGCAAAACCGAGCTCGCGAAAGTCCCCGGCGATGATTTTCATGGCGCACTCCATCTATTCTTCTCGAAAGCCTTCGGCGTACCCGAAGCCGCTCGCGCCGAATCCGTTGCCGTTGTAGAACATGAGCAATCGCTCATCGACAATCACCACCTCCGGGTACGCGACCATGAACGAATCCCAGCCTTCCGCGGCAACATCGATCCCCGCCTCGCTGTCCATCCTGGACCAGGCGATCCCGTCCGCCGACTCGGCGTACCCGATCCGATAGCTGGCTGCGGCGTCTTCCCGATACCCGCCCTGCTTTCGATACGCGTACCACATCCGCCATCTGTCGCCGTCCTTCCACACCGATGCCCGGACGATGCCCCCCTCGGCCTGGTCCGCATAGTCGATGGCGATCCGGCCTCGGCGCTTCCAGTGGATGCCATCGCGCGACTCCGCATACTTGAGGTGATAGCGTGGCTCGGCGACGCCGCCGACCAGATCCCAGCCGGTGCACGACAGATACCAGTTGCGCCAGATGCCGTTCTCGATGCGCACGCAGGTCGTTGCGCAGAAGTACGGCTCTTCGGCGCTGCGGTCCATGACCGGGCCTTCGAACAGCCGCCGGTAGCGGGTTCCGCCGTCCTCGCTGACGGCCAGTCCGACCGAGTTGTGATACGGCACCGTGTTGCGCACGTTCCAGCCGATGTAGTACAGATAGTGGACGCCGTCGTGCTCGACGACCGACGACGGCATCATTCCGCAATCATCGAAGGTGCCGGTGGCGCCGAGCTGCAGCACCGGTTGCGATTCGACGTGCAGGATGTCCGACGGGTCTTGGCTGCAGACGTCGAGTCGTGCGATCCAGCTGCGATTGTGCGCATCACGGCTGCTGAACATGATTCGCAGCGCGTTGTCCTTCACGCCCGCGACCGTCGGGATCTGCGCATGCGACTTCGCCCACGGCAGGCGGTCGTCAACCGCATAGACGAGCCCACGCTTCTCCCATCGAATGGCTGCCATCGTGCTTCCTAGAATTTCAGCCTGGTGCTGGGCATCTCGAGCCTGGTGGCCGGATTGCCTTTGTAGACCGACCATGGCTCGGTGTTCTTCATCACTGCGGCGGCCATCGCGACGAATGTTCCCTCGCCGATGCAGATGCCGTCCCGCAAGGTTGCATTGACCCCGAGGAAGCTGTGGGCGCCGATGTCGCAATGGCCGGACATGACGACGTGTGAAGTGATCGTCACGTGATCCTGAATCCGCCCATGGTGTCCGATATGGTTGCCGCTCCACAGGACGACGTTGTTCCCGATCCGTGTGAACGGCTGCAGCGTGTTGTCTTCGAGAATGAAGCAGTTCTCGCCAATCTCGTTGTTGAACGACGTCGCCCTGGAGCTGAGGTAGCTGACCATGCGGTAGCCCTTCGCCTTGATGTCGACGAAGACGCGCTCACGATCGCGATTCATGTGCTTCGGCGACATCGGCGCAAAGAAGCTGAAGTCCGCCGGCGGATGCGTGTGCTCGACGTCTTCGAAGGCGACCACCGGCACGCCTTTGAACCGCTCTCCCTCCGGCAAGTAGGCGCGGTTCACGCAAAAGGCAGCAACCCGATGCTCGGAGTCGTTCTCAAGGTAAAAGTGTGCGAGCTCGGCATAGTCCTGCATGCCGAAAATCACGACGTTGGCCATCCGCTGTGCTCCTTGTAGACATACACGGTGTACTCGTACAACCCATAGTCGTTTCTGACGACGTAGTGCCGCGAAAGCTTCTTCGCGATGAAATCGGTGAGCTGGTCGAGCGACACATGGAACAGGTCATCGCGTTCCCAATCGACCTGCTTGGACATCACGTTGAAAGCCATCCCGCAGCGCGTCTTCTCGAACACCACCGCAAGCATGCGCTGCAGATAGTCAAACATGTCGCTGAAGGACATCTCACGCTTTTCGGTGAATACGCCGTTCATGACGACGTAGTCGAACTCGCGCAGGCGCTCGGGTTCCGCGAGCAGGTCCAGGCACAGATACTCGTTCTGCGGATACTTCTTCCGGGACAGTTCGCAGAATGCGGACGATGCGTCCAGCCCTTCATACCGCAAGCCCTCCACGTCGTGCTCGAGCATGTACTGGTAGAGGTGCGACGCACCGCAGCCCAGATCCAGCAGCGTCTTCTCGGTGGTCGATGGCCTGATCAGGTCGAGCATCACCCCATAGCGCTTCGCCGCATCCGCTGCGTTCGGCCAGTCGACCCCGCGGTGGGAGTCGCCGAACTGCGCCAGGCAGTCCTCATAGTGGCGGATGATTGCCTGGTATTGACCGCTCACGACAGGACTCCGCCGTGAAGCTGCGCGTCGATGGAAGCCGCGTCGTTGTGCATCAGCACGTCGACCATCGACAGGCCGGGCATGAACCCCGCCCCCCCCTGCGCGTGAGGTTGCAGCGACGGCGTCAGGAACGCGAGCTTCAACCCTTTCTCTTCGAAGCATGCGCGGTCGTAGAGTTCGATGCCGCCGATCGAATTGACGTAGAGGTCGGCTTTTTCATGCAGACAGATGTCGATGATCCTGGCCTGTGCTCTCAGATCGGCGTTTCCATACCGCCGCGACGTCGCGATGATTTCTGTTTTCAGGCCGAGGTGATCGCGCAGGCAGTTCAAGCTGTGCAGCAGGTAGTCGGCAAGGTTTTCCGCCGGGTGCTGCACGACGCGTTCGATGAGCGGAAAGACCCGCTCGAATTGCGATGCGCGGGCATACGCCTGCCGGATCGACTTGACCATCCGGTCGCGCCAGGCTGTGTCGTTGCCGATGGCAATGTCGCAGATGCGCCGGTTCTGGCTGGCCTGGCGCAGCGGCACGGTCAACATGTGCGCCGCACCGTCGATGTCGATCCGGTTCCGGTTGATCCAGCCGCGATTGATGAAGTTGACATCGTCGTAGAGTACGAAGCTGTCGACTTTGGACATCAGCTGGAAGTAGCCGAGATACGGAAGAAAATAGGGTTGCATGATGGCCAACCGGCGTTCGGCTTGCATGATGGCCCGGTTCAGGCGAAGGCCTCTGCCATGGCTTTCGAGCTCGCCCGTGTCGCGCCCCAGGCCCCGATCAGCCCGGCGATCTCCTCCACCTGCGCATCCTGCAAGGCGGGATAGATCGGCAGGCAGAGCACCTGCTGGGCGGCGGCGGACGCGACCGGCAGGTTGTCGCGATGCGCCGAGGGCAGGTTCCTGTACATCGGGAAGTCCGAGATCAGCGGGTAGAAATATCGGCGGGCGTGGATGTGGTGGTCGCGCAGCTTCTGGTAGAGCGCATCGCGGCTCAGTGGGTACTCGGGGCCGACCAGGATCGGAAAGTAGGCATGGTTGGCCACCCGTTCGCCGCCATCCTCCGGGCAGCGGATTCCCCGCGTGCCCTTGAGCAGTTCGCGATAGAGCGCATCGATCTCTTCGCGGCGCGCGAGCGCCTGGTCGACGTGCTTGAGCTGCAGCAGCCCGAACGCGGCATTGACCTCGCTCATCTTGCCGTTGATCCCGGACGCGACCACCGTGACCTCTCCGACATGGCCGAAGTTCTTCAGCTGGTCGATGCGCAACTTGGTCTTGGCGTCGGGGCAGACGATCGCGCCGCCTTCGAACGTGTTGAAGACCTTGGTCGCATGAAAGCTCAGGACCGAGAGATCACCGTGCCTCAAGATGCTGCCGCCGGCGTCCTCGACGCCGAAGGCGTGCGCAGCGTCGTAGATGACCTTGAGATTGTAGTTGTCGGCGATGGTCTGGATGGCCTCGACGTCGCACCGATGTCCATACACGTGCACCGGCATGATCGCAGTCGTCTGCGGGGTGATGGCCGCTTCGATCCTGGCCGGATCGAGATTGAGCGTCAGCGGGTCGACGTCCGCGAACACCGGCTTGATGCCGTTCCAGAGCAGCGAGTGCGAAGTCGCCACGAACGAGTACGGCGTGGTGATGACCTCGCCCGTGATGCGCAGGGCCTGCAACGCCGTGACCAGCGCGAGGGTGCCGTTGGTGAACAGCGCCAGATGCTTGACTCCCAGGTAGTCGCAAAGGGCCTGCTCGAGCTGTTGATGGAACGGACCGCCGTTGGTCAGCGTCTTGCTGGCCCAGATCTCTTCCAGATAGGGGATGAATTCGTCCAGCGGCGGCAGGTAGGGCTGCGTCACATAGATCGGATCCGTGCGCGATGCCGTCATGCGCGGCCTCCCGGGTCGCGACTGGCGTCGAAGGACGCAGCGGGCAGGCCCGCGCACCAGCGGCGCCACATCGTGCGCAGGGCACGTTCCAGTGCGGCTGCGATCAGCGACGGCTGGCCGATGGCCGAGGCTGCCAGGCGACCGCGCAGGCTGGCGCGCAGTTGCGCCAGCTCGGGCAGGCGCTGGGCCAACGACGCGCCCTGCGCCTCGAATGCCGAGGCATCCTGCACCACGAATTCATCCAGGCCGACATGCCCGAGCACGCTGACGCCGGCGCGGCCGGCCATCGTGGCCCCAGCGAGCGTCAGCGTGGGCACACCCATCCACAGCGCATGCAAGGAGGTGGTCCCGCCGTTGTAGGGAAAGGTGTCCAGGCAGACATCGATCTGGTGGTGCAGCGCCAGGTAGTGCTCCATGGTGCAGCGCGGATGGAAGTCGAGTCGGCTGCGCTCGATGCCTTCGGCGTCGAACCAGCCGATCAGCGCCTCGTACTCCCCATGGCGCGGCAGTCCCGCCAGCACCATGCGCGACGTCGGCACGGCGCGCAGCAGCTGCGACCACAAGGCGACGACCTCCCGGCTGATCTTGTGCAGCCGGTTGAAGCTGCCGAAGGTCAGGTGCCCCGCGCGCAGCGCCGGCAGATCGTTGACCGGCGGCGCCTCGGCCGACGGTTGGAAGGGTGCGTTCGCCGGCAGGTACGCGAGCTTCTCCGTGAACTGGCTGTCGAATCGTCCGGGCGGCAAGATGAAGGGATCGGCCAGGTAGTAGTCCATGCTGTCGAGGCCGGTCGTCCCGGGATAGCCCATCCAGCTGACCTGCACCGGCGCCGGCCGGCGTGCGAAGACCGGCAGGCGGTTGTCGGCCGTGTGGCCCGAGAGGTCAATCAGGATGTCGATCCCGTCGGCGCGGATCTTCTCCGCCAGTTCGGCATCGCCCACCCCGCCGACCGTGTCCCAGTACCTCACATGCCCGCGCAGCCGTTGGCTCACGTGGTCTTCCGCCGCGCGCCGGGACGAATAGGCGTGCAGCACCAAGGAAGGTTCGCCGGCCAGATGCGCGAGCACCGGCTCGAGAAACGAAGCGACCGCATGGTTGTACAGGTCGCCCGAGACGAAGCCGATCTGCAGCGGCCGCTCGGGTTCGCGTGACCTGTCATGCGGCCTCCACGAGGCCCGCAGCGGTGTCTCGAAGCGCTCGCCAAAGCGGCGGTGCTCCGCGAACACGGCGTCTGCGTCCAGCGCCTGGCCATGGGTCAGGCAGAACAGCAGGGCACTGAGCGAATTGGTCTCGCCGGGCTGGATTTGCACGGCGCGGCGGAAACTGGCTTCGGCTTCGGCTTGCCGGCCTTGGGCACTGAGCGATGCGCCGAGGTTGGCAAACAGGTAGCCCAATGCCGGATTCGCCGCCACGGCGCGCCGGAACGCGGTTTCGGCGTCAGCCGAACGGTCCTGTTCCAGCAGCAGCAGGCCCAGCTGGTTGTGCCCGATGGCGCTTGCCGGATCGATGTCGAGTGCCTTCCGGTATTGCGCCTCGGCCTCCGCCAGCCGCCGCATGTTCTTGAGAACGCCGGCCAGCTCCAGATGGGCATCGACATAGGAGGGATCGATCTCCAAGGCGCGCCGGCAATGCAGCTCGGCCTCGAAGAGGCGCGCCTGGCCCTGCAGCATCCAACCCAGGGCGCAGTGCGCCTTGGCGTGCATCGGGTCGATCTCCAGAACCCGGCGGGCCGTGGCCTCGGCCTCGGCCTGGCGTCCGACGGCGGCCAGGGTCAGCCCCAGATTGAATTGCGCCTCGGCATCCTCAGGCAGCAGTCCTGCCGCCATCTCCATGGGCTGCAGCGCGCCTCGAAGGTCTCCTTCGGCGCAGATCGCCACGCCCAGCGCCTTCCAGGCCGCCGGATGCCGTGGAAAGCGCTGGGTCAACGAGCGAGCCAGCGCCTTGACCTTCTCATAGCGCTTCTGGGTGAAGTAGGTCGTCAGCTTGTCGAGTTCCCGCGGGCTCGGTTGCGGCGTGCGGCCGGAAGCACGCGGCGCGGCCTGGACCCGCGGCGCCGGCGCCACCGCGGCGGGCGCCTGGGTATCGCGAATCGAGCGGGCGATTCGCGTTCGGACTTCCAGCTGCCTGGCCAGTGCCTGCGCGAGTTCGCCCTGCAAGCCGCCCTGCAGGGCGGACTCCAGCATGTCCCGTGCGGCGTCGAGTTGATCGGCCTGCATCAGGGCATCGATGCAGCCGAGCTGGTAGTTCGGGTTGTCCGGCTGCGCCTTCAGGGCCGCCACGAAATGCGGCAGTGCTTCGCTCGCCTGCCCTGCACGCACCGCCAGCCGGCCCAGGCCGTAGTGCGCCTGGGCATGCTGCGGCAGGGCGTCCAGAATGCCGCGGTAGAGCGTCTCGGCGTGTTCCAGCTGGCCGCTCCGGTGGAAGTTCGTGGCCATTCGCAGCGATTCGTCCAGCGCGTGAGCCAAGGCGTCGACCACGGGCGTGTCGCCCGGACCGGCAAGTTGCTGAGATGAAGAAGATGCGTTCATCGATGAGAAAGGAGTTTTCGAGAACGCCGTAGGAGACGCCCGCTTGCCTGGATTGTTCGCGGTGGCGCCAGGAAGCAAAGCGCAGATCAGAAGGGAAAGAACCCCTCTGATCCGGCAACTGGCAGGAAGACGGCGGCCTGCAGCGGCGGCTGCGGCCCCGAGCGCGGGCCGGGCTCAGCGCCTGCAGATCCCCAACACCAGCTCCTGCTCGGTGCAGTTGCGCGGCAGAGGCGGCGGCGCCGTCGTCGCCGCTGCGCTGACGGCCGACCGGCGGGCGATGCAGTTGCGCATGCGCTTTTCCATCGGCCCGTAGTAGCGCCATCCCTGGCTCAGGGGCGGCAGCTCCAGGCGCACCTGCTTCCACTTGGGGTGGCCGTTGGCCTGCAGCTTGTCGAAGTTGGCGCAGAGGGAATCGGCAAAGCGGGTCAGCGCGCCGACCGTCGACTGCAGGCCGTAGTCATAGGTGACCAGGTAGGCCTTCACGGTCAGGGTGGGCACGTCGGCCTTGAGCCATGTCGAGTAGCTGGAGGCGCGGATCGCCGCCGGGAAGTAGGTCTTCTTCGCCCGCGCCGTCTCCGGCGCCGCGTCGTCGAGCTTCAGGATCTTGATGTAGTTGCGCGCCTCGGCCTTCATGTCCGTGAAAAGCTTGGCCGGCTGCCCGGCGACGATGATCGCGACATCGATCGACTTGTCGACCGTGAGCCTGGCCAGCGCCTCTTCATTGGTCAGGTACTGCGCGTTGGCAGGCGGCAGCGGCTCGCCGAACATCAGCTGGTAGAGCGTTCGCGAGGTGAGCGCGGTGCCGCTGCCCAGCGGGCCGACCCCGATCTTCTGGTTCTTGATCTCGTGGATGCTGTTGAGCGGCGAGTCGGCGCGGACGACGAAGTAGATCTCCTCGTCGTAGAGCGGCATGATCAGGCGCAGCGGCCGGATGATGTTGCCGGCCTCGGCGTTGCCGGCCTTCGCCTCGTCCAGGAAGGCCTGGTAGACATCGGACTGCACCAGCGCCAGCTTGACGCCCGGCTCGAAGCGCATGCGCTGGACGTTCTCGGCCGACCCCTTCGACTCGAGGACTTCGAGATCGATGTCGGCCGGGTCCGCGACCCAGGTCGCGAGGTCCCGGCCGATCTGGATGTACGTGCCGGTTTTCGATGCGGTGACGATCTTGTACTCCGCCCGGGGCGCCGCGGCCGCGCATGCGAGGAAGGCCATCCACAACAGCCCGATGGACAGGAATCTGATTGGCATGTTGGCTCCGTCGAAGGTTGATGACACTGCCAGGAGATGCCTGGCTCATTCTTGCGCGCACTCTCTAATTCTTCGAGCACAGGGCCAGCGCCGCCAGCGCCTCGCTGCACTCCTTGTCTTGCGGTCCGGCCGCACCGGCGGTCGGCGCAGGCGGGGACGCAACCGGCGCCTCCGGCCGCGCCGGGGCCGGGGCCGGGGCCGGGGCCGAAGGCGCAGCGGCCGGCGGCGCAGTGGCCTGCTCCAGCCGGATCGCCCTGGACGCCTTCAGCGAAACGTCAGGAAGGGGCTCCCCGCCGGCGGCCTGCGCCTGCGCTCGCTTGTCGAAGGCCTGCCACAGGGCCTGCACCGCCGGATCGTCCGAACGGTCGGCGTCCAGGCCCTCGAGCACCTGCTCGGCAGTGCCCAGGTCGCCGCGTTTCAGGGCGCCCTGGACTCGCTCGACGTCGTCCCTGAACGCACGCTCCCTGCTGGCCTCGTTCTCACCGTCGACATAGACGCGCTCGAGCCCCACGACGGCGAGCCCGGCCACGACCAGCGCGAGCGCAATGGCCGCCACCATGCGCTGGGGGGTCGCGAAGCGAGTCAGCCAGTTCGACTTGCCGCCGCCGCCGAGCACCTCCGTCTGCCAGAACGCGCCCGGCCGGACCATGCCGATCTCGGCGTCGGCCTCCTGCCCGGCCATGCCCGTGGGGCCGGGAATGTGGATGACTTCGTCCGCTTCCGGCTGAACCGTGTCCCTGAAGTCGATGACCATCGGGGCCGGCACCTCCTTGGCCACGGAGAGGCCGCGCCCGGGCACGGCCGGCGGCTCGGCATCGCCGGTATCGGCCGGCGCCAGCTGATCCTCGAAACAAAAGGGACAAAACCGGTTCCCCTTCTGCAGCATGGCAGCACAACGCCTGCAAGGCACCGAGAACGATGGATCCAGATCGGCCAGGTTCGCCATGGTTCAGGACAAGTTTCATGCTCGCGCCAGAATTGAGCGATGTAATGATTTTGTACCTACTTTAACGCCTAACCAAGCCCGTTGGAGCGGGCCGCCCCCGGAGGGACGAGGCCCGGGCGCGTCCGCCGCCCGGGCCGCTGTCGATCAAAGGTAGTTGAACAGCGAGATCGACGCCAGCTTGGCGAAGGTCATCTGGGTCGCCTGCAGCGAGGTTTGCCGCTGGTAGAACTCCGAGATCGCGCTGGCCGGGTCCAGGTCCTCGATCGAGGACATGTAGCTCTTGTCCATCAGCACGCGCGACGCGCCGCCGTCGTCGAGGGCGTCGACCTCGTTCATGCGCGAGCCCACCGAGGACAGAACGGTGAGCACGTTGTCGTGCGCGTTCGTGACCTTGACGTTGGCGGTGCTCAGCGCGTTCTGCAGCTTCGCCTGCGCCACCGCGCCGCCGCCTGTCAGCGGGGTGCGCAGCGCCGTGACCAGCTCGCCGATGGTCGCGAAGACGTCGGTGCCCGCGTTCTTGGCGGTCGTGACGTTGAAGGTGTCGCCGTCCGCCGGCGTACCCGTCATGCTGATCTGCAGCCCGCCGAAGGCGATCGGCGAGCCGGCCGTGAAGGCGCCGCTGGCGGCGACCACCGGGGGCGTGTCGTTGGTCGACACGGTGTAGTTCCCGGCCGCGAAGCTGATCGTGAAGTCCTTGCCGTAGTTGGCCGCGGTGGCATCGACCACGCTGACCGCGCCGAAGACGGCGGTGCCGGCGTTGGCCGCGGCGCCCGAGGTGACGTAGCCCGCGCCGCCCTGCACCGACTGGAACACGGTGCGGCCGTCGTCGGAGGTCGACAGCTGGCGCGCCACGTCGACCTGCATCAGACGCTGCCCCTGGTCGCCGATGTACTGCACGCCGCCGCCGGCCTGGGCCGCGAAGGGCGGGCTGGCGCTCTTGTAGCCGGCGAACAGGAACTGGCCGTTGCCGTCGTCGGAGTTCGCGATGCCCACCAGCTGGTCGAGATTGCTCTGGATCGCGGTCGCCAGCGAAGCGCGGTCGGCATCCGACAAGGTGCCGTTGCCGGCCTGCACGGTCAGGGTCTTGATGTTCTGCAGGATGACGGTGGTGCTGTCGAGCGCGGTTTCCTCGCGCTTGAGGGACAGGGTCGCGCGCTCGCGGCTGGTGGCGTACTGGGCCGACTCGGCCAGCGTCTGGGCGACGCCGAGAACCCGCGCCGCGCCCACCGGGTCGTCGCCGGCGGTCAGGAACTTGGTGCCCGCCGACAGGCGCTGCTGGACGTTGAAGAGGTTCTGCTGCTGCAGGCCCATCGCGAGGGTGTTCTGCTCGTAGAACGAACTGGTGCTGATACGCATCACGGCTCCTTGGATCTGGGTGGGGTCGGGGCGATCAGCTGCGGATGCCGAGGATCGCGTCGAAGATGGTCGAGGCGGTCTGGATGACCTTCGCATTGGCCTGGTACATCTGCTGGAACATCAGCAGGTTGGCGGTTTCCTCGTCCTGGTTGACGCCGGAGATCGACTGCTGGCTGGCCTTGATCTGGCTGGTCACGCTCTCCTGCGTCTTGGTCGCGACCTTGATCTCCATCGCCTTGTTGCCGACCTCGCTGACCAGCTGCGAGTAGGCGCCATTGAAGGTGGTGGTGCCGTTGCCCATCGTGGTCTGGCGCTGCAGGGCGCCCAGCAGCAGCGCGTTGCTGCCGTCCGACACGCCGCCCGAGTTCTTGCCGATGTTGAAGGTGTCGCCGTTGGCCGGCGTGCCGGTCATCRCCATGCTGAGGCCGTCGAAGCTGATCTGGGCGCCCGCCGTGTAGGGCACCGGGGCGCCGGCCGCGTAGGTGGTCGCGGTGCCGTTGGCCAGCGTCACGGTGACGGCGGAGGTGGCGGGAAATCCCGACAGCGCGCCGGTCGCGGAGTCGTAGCTCAGTGTCAGGTTGGCGGCCAGCGGGGTCGCCGGGTAGGTCGGGTCGACGGTCGCCTTGCCCAGCTTGCCGCTGCCCTGGTTGCCGGCGCCGTTGCCGGTCACGATCGGCGAGGCCGCCGCCACCTTGGCCGGGTCGAGCACCAGCACGTCCATGTCGCGCGCACCGGTGCGGGTGGGCTGCACCAGGAAGGAGTCGCCGGCCTGGGCCGTGCCGCTCGCCTGCGACAGGCTCACGCCGTCGAAGCTGATCGGGAAGCTCGTGAAAGTGCCCATCGACTGCTTGTCCGACAACCGGGTCACCGAGTAGTTCAGCGTGCCCGCCACGTTGCTGACCTGCACCGAATAGTCGCTGGTGCTGAGCTTGTTGGTGTCGGTCACGACACCCGACAGCACCATGTTGCCGGCGTTCTTCGCGTTCGAGAACACGCCGGGCGTGGCGGTGGTGAAGAAGTCGGTGCCCAGTGCACCGTTGAGGTCGACGCCCAGGCCGTGCTGCTCGTTGAAGGCGCCCGAGACCGCCATCGCCAGCCGGCCGATGGCGTTCTGGGCCGGGATCAGGGTCTGGGTGCGGAAGTTCATCAGGCCGCCCAGCGAGCCGCCGGTGATGACGTCGCTGCCGAGCTCCGACACGTTGCCGGCGATGCCCACCAGCGCCACCGTGGTGCGGGTCGGGTCGGCGGCCGAGGGCACCGCCTTCATGGTCGCGGCCTGGTCGCCGGTCACCAGCGACTGGCCGTTGCCCATGAACACGTTGTACTTGCCGTTGTCCTGCTCGAGCACCTTGACGTCGACGATCTGGCTCAGGTCGCTGACCAGCTGGTCGCGCTGGTCCAGCAGGTCGTTCGGCGGCTGGCCGCCAGCGACGGCGGTCATCATGCTGATCTGCTGGTTGAGGCTGGCGATCTTGCTCGAGTAGGTGTTGATCTGCGAGACGCTGCCCGAGATCTGGTCGTTGACCGACCCGTTCAGGTCGCTCAGGTACTGGTCGGTCGCGCGGAACTTGTTCGACAGCGACTGCGCCGAGCTGATGAGCTGCTGCCGCGCGGCCGAGTCGGCCGGGGTGTTGGCGACGCCCTGCACCGCGGTGAAGAAGGTCTGCATCAGCACGCTGATGCCGGAGGTCTTGTCGGCCAGCAGCGAGTCGATGCGGTTGATCTCGGTGCCGTAGGAATTCAAGGCCGCCGAGGAGGATTGGGCCGTGGCGAGCTGCGCGGTCAGGTAACGGTCGTAGCTGCGGCTGATCGTGGTGACGCCGGCGCCGGTGCCGACATAGCCCGAGCCGGTGGCGACCGCCGCGTTGGTGGCGACTTCCGCGACCTGCCGGCTGTAGCCGGTGGTGTAGACGTTGGCCGTGTTGTGGGCCGTCGTCATCAGCGAGGTTCGCGCGACATTGAGGCCGCTCAGACCCGTGAAGAACAAGTTTCCTGACATGGGATCGATTACCTGGTTGGGTGTGGGTGGGTGTTGCTTGCGGCATCGCCGCTGCAATGCCTTCAGGGTCTATATCGGCAGCTTCAACCGAAAGTTGAAGGCTGAACAGCGCCTGACTCCCGAAGCTTGAACACCCCCACCACCTCGGACAGGCCGCCGGCCTGGCCCTGCAGCGACTGAGCGGCCGCCGCGGCCTCTTCGACCAGTGCCGCGTTCTGCTGCGTCACCTGGTCCATCTGCGTGATCGCCTGGTTGATCTGCTCGATCCCCGAGGTCTGCTCCTGGCTGGCCGCCGTGATCTCGCCCATGATGTCGGTCACACGCTTGACGCTGCCCACGATCTCTTCCATCGTGTGACCCGCCTCGGCCACCAGCGCGCTGCCCACGCCCACCTTGCCCACCGAATCGTCGATCAGGCCCTTGATCTCCTTGGCCGCCGCCGCCGAGCGCTGCGCCAGGCTGCGTACTTCCGACGCCACCACCGCGAAACCGCGGCCCTGCTCGCCGGCGCGTGCGGCTTCCACCGCCGCGTTCAACGCCAGGATGTTGGTCTGGAACGCGATGCCGTCGATCACGCCGATGATGTCCACGATCTTCTTCGACGATGCGTTGATCGACGCCATCGTGTCCACCACCTGGCTCACGACCTCGCCGCCCTTCACCGCCACCTCGGAGGCCGAGGCCGCGAG
>NZ_JBFTHX010000023.1:0-108758 GCF_056394465.1 Variovorax sp. 10N432 | reverse complement strand
AGGATGGCGCGGCATCCCTCCTCGACCGCTCTTGCGTAGGTGGACGCAAGCTCCTGGAGCATGGCGTTGTCGATCAGGTTGTGCGGCGGCTTGGCCATGGTGACGACGCCGACGGCACCGTCTTTTTCATACGAAATCGAGCTCATCGAGCTTCTCCTTAGGGTAACTTTGCCGGGATGGCTTCGCATCAATGCATCGAACGATAACGGTGTTAACTACATCTGTTATCGGTGTTAACCCGAGGGTGAGAAGTCGGATCTGCACGACTTGCGCTTGTAAGATCGGGGAAATTGCAAGGAGCCCTTCAGCGATGACCAGCAAGGCACCACAGACACCCACTCGTAGCGCCTCGCGGACCGCTTCCGGGAAGCCGCGCGCGTTGCCACCGCTGCTGCGCGAGCCGACCTACGAGCGGGGCGGATTGCGCAATGCGCTAGTGGAGGAAGGCCGCAGAATGTTCGAAGAGAACGGCGCGAGCGAACTAAGCCTGCGCGCCTTGGCACGCCGGCTCGGCGTTTCCGAAGCGGCGCCGTCGCGCCACTTCAAGGGCAAGGAAGAGTTGCTGGCCGCGATCGCGATCAGCGGCTTCAAGGAGCTTGCCGAACAGCGCATGGAGATCTCCGCGCGGCACCTGCCCGCGCTACCGAAGGCGCGCGAAATGATGCTGAGCTATGTCCGATTTGCGCAAATGCACGCCGGGCTGTTTGACCTCATGACCGGTCCTCGGCTGCTGCAGGAATTCGTGCGGGGTGATGTTGAAGCGACGAGCAACATCTCGTACTCATATTTCTCGGACTCGGTCTTCGATCTGGCGCTTGAGAACGGCTGGGACAGAAAGCAGCTCCACTACCTTTCGCATGCAGCTTGGTCGATGGAGCACGGCGTAGCAGCGCTCATACTGGGTGGACGCATCCCACGTACCGACAGCAAGCTCAAGACGCAGCGCATGATCGAATTCTCAATCGATCTGTTTCTTGCTGCTGTCGCCGCGGGTCCTGAGAACTTCAAGCGAACACAGCTTTAGCGGCGCCACACTCTTCGCCTCGCATCAACAATGCGTCCAAAGTGTCAGGGCGATGCCTGCTATCGCCGGCGAAGGCCTCCAAAGACCTCAGACTGCGCATCGGCCTACCCAGTCGGGCAACTGCATTGGTTGCTGGAGGGTATCGACATCCCAGTGGCGCAGCGCCATTCCCATTTGGGCCATTCCACGCGTGGCTTGAGGAAAGATGATGGGGCACGCTGATCCAAAACTGGCGTGTCGTCGCCTGCCGCCACCCTCGCCCAACACTCGCCGCGCTCATTGCCGAGCCCGATGCGCTGCATTTTCTATCGGGTTGGAATCCAGCGGCCAACTCCCGTTGTCCAGGAAGCGGATGAGCTTGGGCCAATGGCCGTGCAGGTAGTGCAGCGCCTCGCTCAGCAGGCTCGTGCGCGACGGCGTGCAGGTTCGCGAGCAGCAACGGTTCGATCTGCTTGACCTGCGGCGCTATAGCGCTGGCGCAGTCGGTGACGGCGTTCTGACGTCCAGTCCTTGGCCAGCGTCTCCGCTCGGTAGATATTGCCGATGAGTTTGACGAATCGTGTCGCCAGTTGGTCTGGTGACCGGGCGGCCTTCTGGATCGACTCCTCAGCCTTTATGAGCGGTCGGGCGCATGACTCTTACGCGGAGCTCCGCATAAGAGTCATGCGCATTGCCCATTCATCAATGCCGAGAAGGCATGACGCATGCAGCCCGCTCGCCCGATAAGATCGCGACCCAGTTCGTGCTGCTTACTGGCGACCGTACCAGGCAACCGGACGAACTGACAACCAGCTCGCATGTTGGCGTTCATTGTCTCCAAACGCCTGCCAAGAACGACTATGAGGCGCTGCTGCCGCGGGACATCCAGCTCTCCGCCTCGTACAGCCCCCCACACGCCGGTCACGTCGAACTCAAGGGCGTAGTCTATAAACTGCTTGCCCAAGAATTCAGGTTCGCAAAACCTCGTGCGCCAAGGGCACGGCGTATAAAGCGTCCACCGCTGCACCGCGACGCTGCATCACGGCACGCTGGTTAATGCTACCTTTATCAGTGAGTTCATACGTGTCGAGTGACGGCGGCTCGGCCTCCAACAGCAGTCTTCCCACTCGGCGCGATGAAGCTGTAGTCGCGTTGGCGGCAATGAGCATCTCGGTCAAACGCGCGCGCACCAGTGGATGTGTAACAAGCGCTGTCTCATCGAGGTCCGTCGACACGCCAAGTAGGGCACGGCAGCCCGCCACATCTAGCCAGCCCAATGCAGCGACCTCGGCGCGCCCCTCGCCGACCACCACCGCCTCCCGCAATAACGGCGCACAGGCTGCCAAGAGGTTCTGGCGAATTGCACCGGTGCGTACCCAAGTGCCATTCCCAAGTTTGAAGTCCTCAGCCAAGCGTCCGCCGAACAGCAGGCCAGCCTCGGGCCGCTCCGGGTCCATGAACCGCGCCGAATCGCCCAGGCAATAAAATCCTTCCTCATCGCGTACGTCCCCGGGCTGCACAGGCTGGGCGTAGCGCCCAGACACTTGAGGCCCTTTCACCCTCATCTCATAGCGCCCTGACAGATCAGCGTCGGGAACGAGCTTGATCTCGCAACCTGGCAAGGGCAAGCCGATGCAGCCTGTATCACTGGCTTCCCAAGTGCGCATGAGCACCGCCGATGTCGTCTCAGTTGCGGCGTAGGCAGTGCCTAGCGCAATGCGGCGGCCTAGCGCGCGCTCGGCCACGCGCTGAAAGCGCTCGTGCGTGTCTCTCGGTAGCGTGGCGCCGGCAAAGTACGCGAACTCTAGCCGCCCCAGTGCGTGGCGCGCAAATGCCGGATCGCGCTCCAACTCTTCGACTAGCATCGCATAGCCGGCCGGCACGTTGAAGTAGTAAGTCGGCGCGATCTCGCGCAGGTTGGATAACGTCCGAGCAAAGCGCCCGGGTACCGGGCGACCGTCGTCGATATACAAAGTGCCACCAAATCGCAGTAGCCGTCCCATGACCACATTCCCGCCCATGACGTGGTGCCAAGGCAGCCAATCAACCTGGATCATCGTCTGCTCAGGCCGGCTGACGACTATTTGAGCGTTAATCTGCTGCGACGATGCCAACATGCGATGTGTCATTTCCACTGCCTTAGACACACCAGTAGAGCCCGATGTGAACATGTACTTGGCGATTTCGTCGGGCTTCGATTGCGGCGTGTCGCTGAGCTTCTGGCAGTGCTCGTGCAGAAAATCGTAAAAAAGCTTGCCGTCGGCTGGCGGGCGATGCACCGTGACGGTGCGTTCGCGCGGCACGCCGCTGGCCCGAAGCGCCCGCTCAAATCGAACTCCGTCTTGAGCAAATACCATCCAGGGATCGATCAAAGCAAGTACTGCGCGCAACCGCTCTAACGATCCCGTTGCCAGAGAATAGGCCGGAGAGATCGGTGCCACCGGAACGCCGGCCCAATGTGAGGCCCATGTCAACAGCGCATGCTCGATCGAGTTCTCCGACAAGATTGCTATCGGCCGCGTAAGCCCGGCCCCGGCCGTGCGAATCGCCTCGGCAAGGCGACGCACTGTCAGAAGCGCGTCGGCATATGTGATGCTACGCCAAGCACCTGGCCTTCCATCGTCTCCTTCGCGTTGGGCGAGCAGCGCCTGCTGCGGCCTACGCTCCGCCCAATGCTGCAGCCAATGAAGGATCGAATCGGGATGCGGGGCGACTTCGCGCAATGAGCGCAATTTGATCACGCCATCGACCCCGCGATCCATGCGCACCATAGGTGGATCAAAGCTGGCGAAAGGCCCCGTCAGCAACGTCGGTGCGGAGATTGGGGGTTCGTGTATGGATTGCATGGCAGGATTGAAGATCAACTTAACAACGTTATAATCGGTATTCTTGAACTTGTAATCTCCCTTGGCTAGTCAGTACTAACCCTAGTGAGGGCTTGGCGAGGGGCAGGCCGCGACGTCGAACTCGCCGGGAGGCGGATTGAGCCAACACGGAGAGCATACGGACCAGAGCCTGTCGACGGATGACATCCGCTCTAGCGCCTGTCCTCTCCGCCCCGGCATCGCTCGGGACTGCTTCAACGCGCGGTCGACGGTCGCGACACTGACCTCCAGCATCCGGTCCTGAACGAATAGATCCAGCGTCAGATGACCATGCCGCAGCATGGCATCGATGAGGATCGAAAATTGAGGACCGGAATCAATGCCTCGTGCCCTTGGCGCAGACTCGGTCTGCCTGCCCTCCCGCCGCGCTATCAGTGCCTAACGAACTGGTTCGTCGCAGAGACCCGATTGCGTGGGGGCCCGGAGCGCTCATGCGCACGATGTTCGGCCAGACCCAAATGGAGTGCTTGCTGTGGCAGACGGTAGACGCCACGAACTCATTGGAACGTCGCCGTCTCCCGTGCCCGCGCCTGCCTGTAGCGCACGCCCACGGCCTTTATCAACTCCTCGCTGTATTGCCTGATTCGCCTATGCCTCGTCGACGTCCTTCACTTCGGGTTCCGTCGACTACGAGAGGCCCCCAGTAATCTTTACAGTGACATATTCATGTAAACTTGTCGGTCTGATGTCGGGAGAGATACTCGGTTCTGTCCTGGCTCAACGACTCAAATAGCCATCGCTAATGGACACCTATACTTGCGTCAATTTAAGCCTTCTCAGGCTGACGCGATCGATCTCGCGATATTGCGACGCGCGCCTGCGGTCCCAGGGGCTGCGCACGACGCAATACACGATGCTGGCCTGCGTTCAAGAGTTTGGGCCGATTCGTGCGGTCGACCTCGCTCAAAGATTGAACTTGGACCCATCCACACTTAGCCGCACAGCAGGCACGCTGGTTCAGGCAGGATGGTTGGTCGCGTGCGACGGCGGTGACGCGCGCGGTCGCCCGCTTGCCTTAACGGATCTCGGACACTCAAAGATGCAGGAGACCAATTCGGCGTGGCGACAGGCACAGAAGGAGTTGGTCACTCATCTTTCTGCAGGAAAGCTGGAAGATTTGATCGCCTTGAGCAAAGAGATCGTTGGATTGCTTGATGTGGCCGAAGGCTTGGACAGCCCGTCGACCACTGGCACCCGATGCACACAATCGCTTCGCAATTCCCAAGCGGGCGTGCGGATTCAACCGGTCGATGCAACACACTGAAGACTGCCGTAGGCAGAAGGAGTGTTGCAGATGGCTTACCGGACGCGGACCTACTACACAGACAGCCAGAAGGCATTGATGTGGGAGCGATGGAGGCAGGGATGGACCCTGCATCAGATTGCTCAACTGTTCAATCGGGCACACACGTCCGTACAGAAGATTCTGTCCCGTACGGGCGACATTCGACCACCGGAGCGAAGTCGTTCCTCGATGGCGCTGACACTGACCGAGCGCGAGGAGATCTCGCGTGCCATGGCGGCTGGCTTCTCGATTCGCTCGATCGCGTTGATCCTCGGGCGAGCTCCATCAACCATCAGCCGTGAGATCAGGCGCAACGGTGCTTCGAGATGCTATGGAGCGACCAGGCCGACCAGGCCGCCTGGGATCGGGCCCGTCGACCAAAGCGCTGCAGGCTGGTTGAGGAACCGGAACCTGGCGCGCGCAGCGTCACGGAGAAGCTTCGGCTGCAATGGTCTCCGGAGTAGATTGCAGGGTGGCTCTAGCAAACTTACCCGAGCGACGAGCCTTCCCACGTGTCCCACGAGACCATCTACCGCAGCTTGTTTATTCAAGCCCGCGGAGCGTGAAGAAGGAACTGTTGCAGCATCTCAGGCGCTGCCGGGACATGCGCGCCGCTCACGCCAGTACACGCAGAAGACAGACGCCCACCGAAGAATCGTGACGCCGTCCCCATCAGCGAGCGGCCAGCCACGGTTGAAGATCGAGCAGTTCCCGGCCAATGGGAAGGCGACCTGCTCTTCGGAAGCGCCAACAGCGAGATCGCCATGCTGGTTAAGCGCCAGACGCGAAACGTGATGTTGGTCAAGCTTGATAGCAAGGACTCTCAGACGGTCGTCAACGCGGCCATCAAGAACGCCCGAAAGCTGCCACAGGAACTCTACAAATCACTGACCTGGGACAGAGGCACGGAGAGGCACGTCCACGAGAAGTTCACGTTGGCCACCGAGTTTCAGGTGTACTTCTGCGATCCGCAGAACCCATGGCCGCCTAGGCGCCGACAGTGCGCCAGAAGGTCGTCAATGCGGACCTGCTCCATCCTTGCTCCAATCAGCAAGACTCAACGGCCATGATCCATCGCACATCCGGAAGACTTACTGCGCCCCTTCCATGACGGCGAACGCGCCCAAGTTCGGCGGTTTGCGAGCAAGCTTGACAATAGTCTTATATGCCCGCAATATCCGTCTGCGTGATGTAGCACGCTTTTTTCCAATGACCGCTAAGAATGATCAACCATCGCCTGGTGTGTGCAACAGCACGGCCATTCGCAAAGCCGCACGCCGGATGACACGGTTCTACGATGCATGCATGGCTGAAACGGACCTTCGTGCCACTCAGTACACGATCCTTTCGCTTCTGGCTTCGCAAGGCAGCGTCACGATGGCCACGCTTGCGGAGATGCTATCGATGGATCGAGCCACCATCGGGCACAACTTGCGTCCACTTGAGCGGGAAGGCCTCGTCACGATCGAGGTGGGGCAGCGCGACCGGAGAGAGCGTGAAGTCGCCTTGTCATCTCTTGGTGTCAGGCGCGAGAAAGAGGGAAAAGTCCACTGGAGAAAAGCGCAGGCCAGATTTGAAGAAGCTTTTGGCAAGGACGATGCACTGGCCATGCGACGCTTAATGGCACGCATTGCAGCGCTCGACCTAGAGGTGGACGAGTGCAACAGGACCGCACAGCACGCCTCGTAACCCTCCCCCTCCCCGCTGCAAGAGCGCCGTCCGTCCTTTTGCAACTTATAACAAACGGGCATATGAGACCATTTGGGATGACTTCAATTCGACCTTTGCTGGGCTGCGTCCGAGCAACTATCGTTTGCACTCTTTTCGCTGCTTCAGCAATCGCTCAAGCCGCGGAGGTGGATGCCAGCGACTTTCAGCAAATACGCCAATTGTTTTTGCGGCAGGCCGCAGCCGAGACCGCGCACGATATCGATGCGCTCGATGCAGTGATCGCGCGGCTTCCGGCAGGACAACCAGACCCCGTCTCGTTTATCGCCCGCGCCTATCAGTTCATTGGAAGAGAGGCGGTGATGACGCACTTTCGCAAGACCTTCGCAGGTGCATGGCGCCTTGATACCGACGAAAACGCAATCCGTGTCATTCCGCTGGGGGCTGACATTGTGCAAATCTACGCCCCGACCCTCGTGACTTTCGGCGCACCTGGTCAAGAGGCGAAGACAGCACCGTTTCTGATTAACGAATTCGCGATCCGCACTTCGGCGGGCTGGCGCATATCCGCGATCGTTCCCGTTCCCGCACAGTGACATCCAACGCCAGGATTCATCATGAAACAAAACGCCTTTACCCTACTGACTACGATCACCCTTCTCGTTGGAACGACGTTTGGCCATGCGGCCGCGCCAAGTTCATTCGACGAGCATGATCGTCAAGAAATAAGGAGTCTTTTCCTGCAGCAAGCTGCCGCCGCAACGGCGCACGACATCGGTGCATTTGAACGAGTCTTCACCTCTGCACCGCCGGATTCATCCGTTTCGGTGACATTCGTCGCCCGCGCCTATCAGTATTGGAGCAAGCAGGCGCTCATTGATCACTTTACGGAAACGTTCAAGGGCGTTTGGAAGTTTGAGCCTGATCCCTCAAATATCCGGGTCATCCCGTTTACCGCAGACAGCGCCGAGATCTACGCGCCCACCCAAGTCACGTTTGGTTCATCAGACGCCACAGCAAAGACCAACCCGTTTCTTGTCTGTGAGATTGCGGTGCGCACGCCTCAAGGCTGGCGGATCGGAGCAATCATCCCCGTGCCCGCGCAGTAACGACTAGCCCTCTATTAAAGTGAGTCACGCAATGAAAGCAGCTGTCTACTATGAAAACGGCGGCCCGGAGGTCTTCCGTTACGAAGATGTCCCAGCGCCGACGCCTACTGCAGATCAGGTCCTGATCGAGGTAAAGGCCATCTCGGTCGAAGGCGGGGACCTCGTGAACCGAGAAATAAGGCCACTCGCCCGGATTCCTCACATCGTGGGATATCAATGCGCAGGAGTGATCGCCGCCGCAGGTGCAGGTGTGCAGGACCGCCAGATCGGCGACCGAGTCGTCGCCGTGCTCAACTGGGGGTCGCACGCGCAGTTCACCGCAGCGCCGGCGGTCGATACATGGAGAATCCCCGACGCCATGGACTTCGACACGGCCGCAGCAGTGCCCGTCGCATGGGGTACAGCGCATGAATGCCTATTCACTGCCGGCGGCCTTCAGGCGGGGCAAAGCGTTCTGGTACATGCAGGTGCTGGGGCTTTGGGCCTCGCCGCAATTCAACTAGCAAAGCAAGCCGGAGCACAGGTATTTGCCACTGCATCCAGCGCTGCCCGCCTTGACCTGCTCCAAGCCTTCGGCCTCGATGTGGGAATCAACTACACCAACGATGATTTTGTCGCACAAGTCATGGCCCAAACTGGTGGTCGTGGCGTTGATGTGGTGCTGGACAGCATTGCCGGAAAAAATCTGGTGCGCAGCATTCAGTCGCTTGCCTACGGCGGACGAGTCGTCACCGTCGGGGTCTCCGGCCGTGACGCGGAAAAGCTTGATCCAGTCTCACTTTGGCGCGGTAATAACAGCCTCCACGGCGTGTACTTTCCAAGCTTGCTGGATCGCGACTACGACCGCGTGCATGCGCAAGTCCAGAACGCCTTAGAGCGAGTTTCTCGAGGGGAACTCAAGGTCGTGATCGATCGGATATTTCCCTTGGAACGGGCAACGGAGGCGCATCAACATGTGCTGAGCCGTAGCGCGTTCGGGCGAGTCTTGCTTCGCCCTTAAAGAATCCAGCGCATACGCCTGATCTTTTCTGTCCTTGCTCTGATTGCGCAATCGGCCGCATTCACCAAGCCCAGCCGACAGGTCGAAATCGTCGCGACTGGCATAGGCTTCGGCGAAGGAACCTTTTTCGTGGGAGAGCAGCTCTACTTTGGTGACTATGCGGCTTGGCAAATCCGGATCAAGTTGGACAAACATGGATTGCCAAGCAGCGACTCTCCGATGCAAAATGTAAAAAGCCGGACACTTTTGGAAGTGTCCGGCCTTGTATCTGGTCCCGCCGCCAGACCAGCAAGACGGATTCCGTCGACGAGCAACTCATACCCAGCTGTATACGGAATGCACCGCCTTCATGTGTCTTGCGAAGCGAAAGGCGTAAGCGCGGACTTCGCGCGATGCTTGTGACACATACTCAGCTCAGAATGAGCCTATAGTTTTTTCCGAAATCATGGTTGATCATGAATCAACGTTTGCTAGTGAGCAAATAGGCCTGAAGATGGCTATGTGCGGTCTCGATCAGCAGGGCGGGAATGCGCAAACTTTCAGCGCGCCGGGCCATGTCCCCTATGATGGAGTCGACCTCAAGATTGGTCGCGCGCACCGCAATATCCCGCATCATCGATGCGGCCCATTGCGAGTTGCGATCTAGAAGCCGACTTCGAATCTTCCCGATGGTACCTTCAGACAACGGATGGCCAGAGGCGCGCGCCACGTTCGCGCACTCGTCGATTGCCTTCGTCATTAGCTTGGTGCCGTACACGGTAGCCATGATCTGACCCACATTGGCTCGCATCAGACACGTGAGCGCTGCGCCGGCCGCCAGCATGACCCACTTGTCCCAGAGGTCCTGTTCGACCTGTGCTGAGAGCTCGCGAACACCCGGGCCGCGACTCAGCTTCTCTACGAACCCGGCAGCCAGATCGGATTGCGAGGCATGTCGGGCGCCGACGATTAGTTTGTCCATGCCTCCCTCGTGATCGATCTCACCCTTTGCATTCAGGCTTGTGGCGATGTATGCCACGCCGCCCAGAACGCGCTCGCGACCGAACCGTGTATCGAGTTGCTCGTATACGGACATACCATTCAGCAGTGGAAGAACACACGCGCCGGCATCTACAACTGGCGCAATCGCATCAATCGCGGCCGGCAGGTCATATGCCTTGCATGCAAGCAGGACTAGGTCAATGTGGCCATCCGTTGACGCGCTTGAGACGGTTGCAACCTGCTGACGGAAATTGCCGAGCTCACTATTTATCACGAGCCCCGATCGGGAAAGTAGTGCTGCCCTTCCCTCTCGGACAAGGAAGGCGATGTCAATCCCGACCTCAACCAACCGGGCACCGAAGTAGCCACCCATTGCACCAGCACCCAGAATGAGAACCTTCATGCTTGCCTCCATTTCGACAGTCGCTCGACCAAGCACGAGCGATAGATGTTGATTAACCTCTATAATACATGATCATCATACTTTATGATGATGTCAATCGTTGAGCTTGCTGGCTGGCGCCCGGTAGCGATCATCGATATGGTGACCCACAGTCCAACGCTCGCTGGACTCAGCAAGGGCTTCGAAGCACTCGCGACTGACGGCAAACCTCCAGCGCTGCATTCGCATGCGGCCACCTGTCGCTCTCCAGCCTCTTCAGGCTCCGGGAAGAGTTTTCGGTGGTTAGTGAGCTGATTCGAGCTGCATCGCCAGCGCGCTGGCGATGCAGCTCGGGTAACTTCGCGGGCGGCCTTCGCTGGCAACCGGGCCTGACGTCGTCGTAGTCCTGGCGCCAGCACGACGGCCGACCTGGCCTGCTGCAGCGTCTCGAACCATTGCTCGTTCAGGCGCTCGTCGCGCACTTGCCGTTGAAGCGCTCGGCATGCACCCGTACGTCCCCTGCTTGAACCACAAATGCGTCGACCGCCAGTACAGCGTCGCCAATCTGGCGGTGCGCAAGCGCAAGGGGAGGTCAAACGCCCCGCCAACCAATGCGTGCCACTGCAACTGGCTACGTTCGGAGCATGGACTTCGTCAGCGACAGCCTAAGCACCGGGCGGGGCGCATCAAGTGCCTGACAGTGGCCGATGACTTCACCACGAATGCATCAGCATCTCGATGTGTATCTCGGGTCAGTACGTCACCGGCTGCTGGACCAAGCGGCTGTCTAAACCGAGCAACGCCCGAACGCGCCCAAAGTCCCCTCGAGTGGAACCGCAGCTGAGTGCTGTCGTCAACTTACAACCCGTGCAGGCCCTCGATGCCGGCGAAGAGCAGATCGAGCGCCTGGCTGGTCAACTGATCGCGGGAAACCTTTGTGGCACCGAGCGGATTGATTCGGTTCTCGATGATCAGCGTCGCAACGCCGTGCATGCACATCCAAGCCACCCGAGCGATCATATGCGGATCAATCTCGTCCGCCTTGCCGCGCGCCGCAAGGTAGTCAGCTGCGGCGCGCGCCACGATTTGATAGGACTGACTTGCAGCCTCATTGAGCTCGGAGTGCGCTTCAGGCGCCTTGAACTGTGGGGCGAACATTAGATGAAAAATCGTGGGGTTCAGTGTCGCAAATGCCACATATGCCGACAACAGCGTGCGCAACCGTTGCTCAGGCGACATGTTCGGTCGCAGTCGCGAATAGCGGAACTCGGTTAGATCGCGGAACCCGCTGGCCGCGATGGCGGCGAGAAGGCCCTCCTTGTTGCCAAAGTGGTGTTTTGGCGCTACCTGCGACACACCCACCTCGCTAGCGATGCGGCGCAAGCTCAGGTCTGCTAGGCCAACTTCGCGCAATTGCTCTTTGCCGCAGCGTACTAGGTCTTCGCGGAGGTTGCCGTGGTGATAGGGCCGGGACACGGCATTGCTCGGCGCACCTCCTTTTCGATCGTTCGAGCCCCTGCTCGCGGGCGAGGCGCGTTTCCTCGGCGCGGCGCGAGGCACCAACTGCGCTTCCTCCTTGCCCGCGGCACGAGATTTGATAGCACGGGCAACAGTTGTGGTCCTTGCAGCTTTTTTTTCCATCACGCGATCTTAACAGTTGCCACTTCCCCAGCCTCACCGACATAGAAGTTGACCGGCACTTGATCGCACGAGCGATATGGCCGGAGAAGAGACACAACCGAGCGAGCGGCAGAGGCATAGCCAGCCGCTCGGATCCCCCGGACGAGGTGATCTACCAAGCAATGCCGCAATCTTTAACATCCGTAACAAACAAATGGCAAACTAAAGGTTGCCAGATTGATCTTAACAACGTTATCTTTGAGGCCTGTCATCGCTTCAACCGCCTCTCTTCAGATGTATAGCCCAAGATGCATTCCGGCGAGCCGCGCCAGGCAAGGGACCATCGCGGGGCAGTTCAAAAAAAGCAAGGCCGTGGCCACACACAAACCGCAGCGCCCTTACCTACACAGTCACGCCCCTGCAGGGGCCTTGCAAGGTTCGTTCACCCGAGGACGGCAGGACCGCCCTTCAGCCAGCGGCCACGTGGTTCAACTCTGGCGTGCTGGACAGAATCAGCCCTACTCCAACGCTTGTGAAGCGACAAGGTCGAACTGGCGAGAGCGATCTTCGGGAAAGACATATGAGTGACAATGACAACGCGCAGACCGATCGGGCGCGATTTCTGCTGCAATTCAGGCACTTAGGCGGAGAAGTCGGCTTGGCCTTTCCGTGTGACGCATTGGGCCGAGTGGAACTGGACTCCTTGAGCAATAGAGAGCTAAACAACTATCTATTCGCTAGGGCTCTTCGCTGTCGTGACTATGGTTTACCTGAAGTGATTACAGGCTAACCGCGAGGGGTTTTCCGGCGAGCGCCAGTGCTCACCTCAGGTCCTGGCTTTCATATACTCAACCAGGTCCTTGAGTAACTGGCGTTGCATGCCCGGCTTCAGCAATATGCCATCCGGCCTCTCGCTCACGTCCCAGTCATGGTGGCATCAAGTCACTGTGGCGAAGTTGCGAGTGACGGGGAGAATGGCCTTAACACACTGAATATCCTCTCCTAGTCTA
The DNA here is from genome assembly GCF_056394465.1 of Variovorax sp. 10N432. Classification (NCBI taxonomy): domain Bacteria; kingdom Pseudomonadati; phylum Pseudomonadota; class Betaproteobacteria; order Burkholderiales; family Comamonadaceae; genus Variovorax; species Variovorax sp. 10N432. Next base: position 95,815 of record NZ_JBFTHX010000023.1, on the reverse strand, counting down.
CTTTCAAAAACTGCTACCCGGCGCGGGATGTCTTCTCGCCTTTGCCGGCGAACCAGGCCATAGCCATTGCAGAGATGTCCCGCTCCTGCTTAAGCTGTCGGCTTTCACGGCGCACCCGCACGAGTTCTTCGCTATCGGCGCCGCTCAGGACATCCATCGGGTCCACGAACTTGTGAGTGCGAGCCAAGTCAGGGGTTCCCGTGCATACTATGTGCCGCGTGCTCAAGGTCTCTGCGAGTGGGTCGAACGGCCGCCGTCTAGGCGTTCAATCGACGACGCGGTGCTGGTGCAACGAATCCGAGCCACCGAATCCGACGCCACCTACGGCATGCTGCGAGTGCGCGCTGAACTGATCGAACAAGGGATACGCGTCGGGGCAACCGCGTTGCTCGGCTGATGCGTGTGAACGCCATCCGTTGCGTCAGTCGGCGCCGCGGCTTCGTCGTGACCACGCGTCGCGACAAGCGACTGCGCCCGGCGTCAGATCTCGTCGAGCTCGAGTTCGAGCCGGCGGCCCGAACGAGCTGTGGGTCTCTGATTTGACCTACGTATCCACCTGGACGGCTTCATCTTCCTGGCCGTCGTACAGGATGCATGGAATAGGCACATCGTGGGCCGGGCCATCGGAGGCGACCGCCGAGTTGATGCTGGCGGCGCTAAACATGGTGCTGCAACAGTGCAAGCCGGATGGCGTGATCAATCACAGCGACCAGGGCGCCCAGAATGGGCGCCGTCGGCGATGCCTAAAACAACGCGACGGCCGAGAGCTTCCTCGCGACGCTCGAATGCGAGCTGATCGACCGGCGCAGCTGGCAGACCAAGGGCAGGCTGGCGCTGTTCACCTACATCGAAGGCTGATACACCCGCGCCGGCGTCACAGCGCACTCCGGCAGATCTCGCCGGGGACGTATGAAAGGATACAACCGCAAGTCCAAGCAGCCGCCTCGCCTCGAACACGACTTGCCCCCCGTCGGCATCCGCGTGGCATTCGCCACGCCCCAGTGGACAAGTCTTCGTCGCGGCCTACTGATCCAACTTGAGAATCAAGCGCCACCCCGTCCGTGCAGCAGGGTCAAGTCCAGTCGTCACTCGACAAGCAGGTCAAACTTCGGGGCGGGAACTCGGCCCAGAATGGCGGACACACGAGTTGCGATTGCTAGAACGGATTCGTCTCCATGAGGTGGGCCGTCAATCTCCATTCCGATAGGAAGTCCGTCCGATGACAGCCCAATAGGGATAGAGATCCCCGGCAGTCCCGCGCAACTCGAAGGAAACACGTTCTTTGCCAACAGCAGGCGGTCTACCACCTGCCCGGCGATCATATACGGCACCTGCTCGTCGATCAGCGGGGCAACCGTAGGGGTCGTGGGGAAGAGTAGGACATGGATATGGTTCGCTCGATACACGTCGGCGAATCGTTGCTGCAGCTCTGGACGCTTGACATTCAAGGACAGGTGGTACATCTCCTTGGATATCGCATTGGGACCGTTGGGTACGACACGGTCGGCCCACGCAGATTTCACGTTGTGCCCGAGTGCATCATAGAGTTGCTGAAACTGCAACGAGATGTTCTGCTCACCGAGGAACGTGGAGACGTGAGGCATCGTCTCTGCAAAAAATACGGGCCAGTTCGCCTGCGTTGCCAGCGCCACAAAATCGGCGCCCAAATCGACTTCCACGATCTCTGCGCCGGCGCCCCGAAGTGTGTTGAGACTTTCCCGGAAAAGAGCTTCGACTTCCGGGTCGACGAGCTCGAGATGTTGCTTAGGAGCGAACCCGAATCGAAGCCCCTTGAGGTTCCGAATCAAAGGCTCGCGCACGAATTTCTCTCCGGTAGCAATCGCGTCAAGCAATGCGCAGTCCTCGACCGTTCGGGCCATAGGACCAGGCGTATCGAGCGTATTCGAGATTGGCGCAATACCCCGCCCCGGCCAGCGCCCTGTGGTGGGTCGAAAGCCTACGACACCACAGAGGGAGGATGGAACCCTGATCGATCCCACTGTATCGCCACCCAGTGCGCCTGGCACGATTCTCGCCGCGACGGATGCTCCCGCACCGCTCGAGGAGCCACCGGTCACTCGGGCGACATCATAAGGATTTTTGACCTGCCCATAGTGAGCGTTGAGGCCAGTAAGTCCGTACGACATCTCCACTAGGTTGTTTTTTCCAAAGAGGATTGCGCCCGCGTCGCGCATAGACTTAACCACAGTGGCGTCCTCCGGCGGCCGATGGCGTGCGAGCACCTTCGTGCCGTAGGATGTCGGCATGTCCCGGGTGTTGAAGCTGTCCTTGATCGCGACAGGGACTCCATGGAGCGGACCAAGGTCCTTTCCAGCTCGCCGTTCGAGATCGGCTTGTCTGGCCGCTTCAAGAACCGTGTTCTCATCCAGGGTGACAAAGGCGTGCAGATCTGCAAGTGCGTAGGCGCGTTTCAGGAGCGCTGCGGCGTACTCTGATGCAGAAATGGCTCCCGTGCGGATCGCAGTCGCCGCTTCGGTGATTGAAAGTTCGTGCAACGAAGAACTCAGGTTGTCGGTCGCGGTCTGCATATATAGATCATGAAGAGAAGAGTGACCTGCAGGTTAGCCGGGACATGCACCTCCCCGCTTGACCCAAATTGCCAAAGTGATCGCCTCTGATTGCCTGTGCCAAACTCAAGTGCTCCAGTGTGACCTTGGATCTGAGAACATCTCTAGCTCTCGGCATATTCGACCGACGCCGTCCTTCCATTTCCGGCGGCGATCTCGACAATCTGGAGCCCGGCTCTTGCGCCTTAAGTGTCTTCGGCGTCGTGCCTCCGGGCCGCTCGGCCCGCGTCACGCGGTAGTGGTAACCACATTGGCGTGGGCCACGCACCAAACGTTCTTGCCATCGAGCTAGCTCTAAGGGCATGGGTTGACAGCGCGCCGCGAGCCGGAACCGTGCTATTATTACAGCGTTAACATGTCGGCGCCGGGGTTTCGATCACGGCTTGTTGCGATGCAGCGCAGGCTAGGCGGCATCGGCCTCTGTCAGTCCCGAAGGATTCAAGGCTCCGAGCCAGTGCGCAGGGTGACCAAAACGGAAATTGTTCTCACAACTCGCTCCCGACGACAAGGCTAACCCAGGATATCCACGAGTTCGTCTCACTACACGGAGGCAGGATGAGACTACCAGCAATTTTGGCCAATCGCTTGCGACTACCCGTTGTCGGCTCGCCTCTCCTCACCATATCTAATCGTGAGTTGGTCATTGCACAATGCAAGGCGGGCATAGTGGGAGCTTTTCCCACGCTCAATGCTAGAGACACGGAAGAACTTGATATGTCGCTGACTCAGATCGAGGATGCGCTGACGGAACATGACAGAAGGCATCCGAGCCGCCCCTCCGCGCCTTTTGCTGTCAACCAAATAGTTCATCGGTCAAACGCTCGTCTTTATCATGATATGGAGACTGTTGTGCGTCATCGGGTTCCGATCGTTCTCACTTCCGTGGACGCGAGTCTAGAGATCAACGAGATGGTCCACGCCTATGGTGGCATAGTTTTTCACTACGTCGTTAACAATCACTTTGCGCTTAAGGCTATTGAGAATGGCGCTGATGGTGTTATCGCAGTCGCTGCAGGCGCTGGCGGACATGCTGGAACGCAATCCCCTTTCGCCCTCGTCCAAGAGATCCGGCGGTGGTTCGACGGACCGTTGTTGCTATCGGGGTCCATTGCCTCAGGGCGATCAATCTTTGGAGCAACTGCAATGGGGGCCGATCTCGCGTGTGTAGGCTCAGCATTCATCGCCACGAAGGAGGCCAAAGCTGAGGCTCCATACAGAAGGATGGCCGAACGATCTTCGGCTACTGACATTGAGTACACAGGCCTTGACACAGGCACGAGTGGCTACTATTCCCGGCCTTCAGGGGGGGAGACCCGTATGGATCTGCACAATTCGATATCGACGATGAACTTCGGCATCGATACACCAGGGCCAATGGATATATTGGGGAGCGGCCTAGACATCGTTGATTTGAAAGATGTTCCTACTGCGAGCGAACTCGTTGATCGGTTGGCCGCCGACTACGAGACGGCCCGCAACGAGTTTCTATGGCAGATGGAAGATACTGTCGAGCCGCGATGGGCACCGTCAGCTGTTTTCCCAGAAGGCCGTTGACCATCATGACGCTCAGCCATCGGGTCTCGCTTAAGGAAGCAGATCATGGTTCACCCCATCCGATTTGCTTCGCGTCGCGGCCCTTGCGCGGGGCCCGGTGAGCCACATTGGGCCCTCGCAGCCGCACTCATCCCTTGGCCTCCATCAACTTCCGCCGCGCCATCCAAAGATTCGACAACGCGCACAGCTTGACGATCTGCGCCGTGTTCTTCGTCAAGCCGGCGATAGCGTACCTTCATGAACCCAGACTTCATTACGCGCTCGGCCGCGAACTCCGCCTCGATGAACGGGTTGAGCAGCCTGCGCTTGCCTGGGCGCATCGCCACATGCCCGGTCGGCCCGCGGCCTCCGCTCGCTTGTGCACGCCCTGACAACCCGAGTCGCCGAAGGCCGCGTGCTTCTCGCCGTGAAGCGGTTCGCCACCTACGTTGATGTCGCGCACATTGGCCGACTCACCACCGTGTGCACCAACCTCGACGCGAATTCGACGCCAGTGAGCCTTCATCCCGAAGCAAGCGCGGGGCGACCTCCTTCAAGCCGCCCTTATCACCGACTTGGGCTCCAGATACGCCTCCAGTCCGAAGGCTCCGAACTCGCGGCCGATGCCTGATTGCTTGAAGCCGCCGAAGGGCGCCAAAGGCTCGTGGTGCAGGCCGTTGATCAGCACCCGACCTGCCTGCAGGCGGGAGCTCACGGCGAGGGCGCGTTCGTCGCTGCCCGACAGCACCAGCGCCTGCAAGCCGTAGACCGTGTCGTTGGCGATGGCGATGGCGTCTTCCTCGTCGCGGTAGGTGATCAGGCAAAGCACGGGCCCGAAGATCTCTTCACGCGCGATGACCATATCGTTGCGGACTCCGATGAACAGGGTGGGTCGCACGTAGAAGCCGACATCGAGGCCAGCTGGCCGGCCTTCGCCGCCGGCAATGAGCCGCGCGCCTTCCTCCACTCCCTTACGGATATAGCCCTGCACCCGCTCCCACTGCTTGCGGTTGACCATCGGGCCTATCTCGGTCGCGGCATCGCGTGGGTCGCCGACCTTGACCGCCTCGACCGCCGCCTGGGCCAACGCGATGGCCTCATCCAGCCGATGCTCGGGCACCAGTATGCGGGTGCCCGCCAGGCAGGCCTGGCCGCTGTTCTGAAAGCCGGCCTTCACAGCCAGAGGAATGGCGGTGGCGAAATTGGCGTCGTCCAGCACCACAGTAGGCGACTTGCCGCCCAATTCCAGCGTAACGCGCTTGAGGGTGTCGGCCCCGGCGCGCTGGATGGCCTTGCCGACGGCGGTGCTGCCTGTGAAGGAAATCTTGGCGACGTCGGGATGGCTGCTGAGTTCGGCTCCCACCACGTCGCCCCGGCCGTTGACGATATTGAACAGCCCCGGCGGCAGGCCAGCAGTGTGCAGCGCCTCGGTGACCACCTGAGTCTGGATGGCGCTCATCTCACTGGGCTTGATGACCACCGTACAGCCGGCGGCCAGCGCGGTGGCCAGTTTGTTGCAAATGAAGCCGGCATTGGAATTCCAAGGCGTGATGAGGCCCGCCACTCCGACGGGCTCCATCACGACCTGGGCGCTGCCAACCTGGCGGGTGAGTGGGTAGTGCTCCAACGTCTTCGCCGCCAGCACGAAGGACGCGGCCGCATACGATGCCACCCAACTGGCGCGGGACACCGGGCCGCCGTATTCCTCGGTGGTGGCGGCGTTGATGTCGTCGGCGCGGGCCATCACCGCGCCGTGCAGGCGATGAAGCAAGGCGATGCGCTCGGACTTGGTGGTGTGCGCATAGGCGGGCCACGCGCGCTTAGCGGCGGCGATGGCCCGGAGCGCGTCTTCGCGGTCACCCAGGGTGACGTGGCCGATGACGGTCTCGGTGGCGGGGTTGATGAGCTCGGCCTGTTCGCGCCCATGGGGGGTGACGAAGGCGCCGTCGATGTAGATCTGGTCGATGTTGCGCATGCCGGTGTTTCCTGTTGATTCGCCGGAGAAGCATCCGGCCTAAGTTAAATCTAGGGCTCTGGCATTGACTTGAGAAGCCGGCCAAATCACCATGCTTCATTCAGATAATCAGGACAATCGACATGCACAGCACGGGGTTGACAGAGCTTGAGGCGGTGCTGGCAGTGGCCCGCCACGGCGGGTTCAGGGCGGCGGCGGTCGACATGGGCATGTCGCGCTCGGCCCTCAGTGCCACGGTGGCGGGGCTGGAGGCGCGGCTGGGCGTGCGGTTGTTCAACCGAACCACGCGCAGCGTGGCCACCACCGAGGCGGGCGAGCAGTTCATCGCGCGCATCGCACCGGCGCTGGCCGACATCCGCGGCGCCATGGAGGCGACCAACGAGCTGCGCGACACGCCCTCCGGCACCCTGCGTCTCAACACCTCACTCGGCGCGGCGCAGATGATCTTCGCGCCGGTGGTGCTGGAGTACCTGCGCCGCTACCCGGACATGAAGGTGGACATCGTGACCGAGCGCCAGCTGGTCGACATCGTGGCCGACGGCTTCGACGCCGGCATCCGCCTGGCTGAGGCCGTGCCGCGCGACATGGTGGCGGTGCCCATGGGCGGCGAGCAGCGCATGGTGGTCGTCGCATCTCCGCAATACCTTCAAGCGCACCCCGCGCCCCGGGTGCCCGACGACCTGATGGCGCACCGCTGCGTGCGCTGGCGCTTTTCCAGCGGAACCATCTACCGCTGGGAGTTCGCGCGCCAAGGCGAACCAATGACACTCGACGTGCCCGGCTCCATCACGCTCGACGAGCCCCTGCTGATACTGGAGGCGGCGCGCGCCGGGGTGGGCATTGCCTACATGGGGCTATTCCACGTCGCCGAAGATCTGGCCAGCGGCCGGCTGGTGCCGCTGCTGGAAGAGTGGTCGCCCAGTTACCCCGGCCTCTGCCTGTATTACCCAAGCCGGCGCAACGTACCGGCGGGGCTGAGGGCCTTCATCGACCTGGCGCGCGAGGTGATCGAGTTGCCGGTCCGGCAGCCGAAGCAGACTGCCTAGATGGGATGGACACCCGCCGCCCTTCGGGGCGGGATAGGCAAGGATAGATGTACGTCCTGGAACCGACCGGTGCCAAAGTGGCGTCTCCATCCACCACCTCAGGAACGGAGGGGCCGAAATGAACCGTACGACGTATGGACTGGACATCGCAAAGCGCGTATTTCAGATGCACTGGGTCGATCCCGACACAGGAGAGATCGCGAATCGACGCTTCAGTCGGACAGAACTGATCGAGTTCTTGGCGAAGAGCCCTGCAGGGCGGGTTGCGCTTGAGGCGTGCGGCAGTGGGCATTGGTGGGCGCGCAAGATTCGCGCGCTTGGCCACGAGGCGGTGTTGCTGCACGCCAAGTTCATTCGACCTTTTGTGCAAACCAACAAGACGGACGCTGCTGATGCCCGAGCAATTTGGACCGCAGTTCAGCAGCCCGGCATGCGTACGGTGGCGGTCAAGAGTGAAGAACAGCAAGCGGTGCTTGGGCTGCACCGAGTGCGCACTCAACTGACCAAGTTCCGGACAATGCAGATCTATCAGATGCGCAGTCTGCTTTACGAGTTTGGCGTGACGTTGAGAACTGGCAGGCAGGCCGGTTTGGCCGAACTGCGAACCGAATGGCTGACATTGAGGGTCGCGTGCCCGGTGTGCTGATGGACGTGCTGCGAGAGCAACTCGCGCGTATTCACAGCTTGGACGAACAGATTTCGGTGCTCGAGAAAAGAATTGCGGCCTGGCCGAAACAGGAAGCCAGTTGTCGCTCGTTGTTGTCGATCCCGGGCATAGGCCCCTTGACTGCGAGTGCATTGGTCGCCACCGTGGGTGATGTCCGTACCTTCAAGTCGGGGCGCGAACTGTGCGGAATCTGCAACCAAGGCCGAATGTAAGACTGCAGCCAGTACCCGATTGCCTTCATCGCCACATCCACTTGCACAACGGCGGGTGTCCATGTAAGACATCATGGTCGCTCGATAGGCAGCGGGGGTTCGTCTCCGGTATCGTAGATTGCGTCCTCTGAGAGGGTGCCGAGCCACATGCGGCGAGCGTAGGCCAGCTGCAAACCGTATGGAGACGAGCCATGGACGAGAGTATCAAGTTCTTAGTCTGGATGCGCACAAAGACAGCATTGCTGTTGCCGTTTGTGAGGCTGGGCGAGAGCCGAGCCGGTTCGAGGGCACCCTCGGGCCTGACGTGAAGGGGGTACTCAAGACGCTGCTCAAGTACTGCCGCCAGGGCAAGTCAGCGTGGTCTACAAGGCTGGGCCGACGGGCTATGGGCTGTATCGCGCGTTAAGCGCACAGGGCTACCCACCTTGGGTCCATAGGCCGTCCGGGCCTCAGACAAAGCCGTTTGTGCGCAACCCGGTTGCGGCGCCGCAGGGAAGCTCCTTAAGCACCGCGTCGATCCAGCCCCGCAGGCTGTTGACGAAAGCGAGTCCTCGCACTCGAGGCAGGTCATCAAGCCGCACGACCGCTTCCACAACCCGGCCTTCGCGAAGAAGGCCTGCGCGTCCGATGCCTCCCAACAGACCGCAGTGAAGCGGCGGCGTGACCCATCGACCATCGAGCAGCAGGGCTACATTGCCTCGCGTGCACTCGGTGATTTCTCCGCTTTCGTTCCACAACAGGGTGTCGAACACATAAGGGCCGGTCGGCGCAAAGGCTTCGTAGTGGCCACGCCGGGTGGTCTTGAATCGCACGAACTCATTTTTTGCGGTCTCAAAGGCCCGATCGGCCAGCGCCAGGCGCACCTGCGTAGGCGAAGCATCCAGAGCGAAGACCTGAACCCGGTGGCGACCGCGAAAGTCGCACAGCAATCGAACGCGCCATGCTCCATCGGGATGCGAAATACGCAGTGCGTCCAGGCCCTGAGTCACAGACTGTGCGTTCCACCGAAAGCCGAAGTGGCTGGCCGCGGCCGCCATCCTTGCCAGATGTGCGTCGACGTTGTTCAGGCGACCATTGACCAGCGCAAGGGTCTCCAGCAATTCGAAGGGCGTGCTGGCACGCTCGAGGAACGCCCTCTTGTGACGCCACTCGTCCCACTCACCCTCCCGCCTGGCATCGGCCGTGATGCCGCTGCCGATTCCACAGCGCGCACCATCAGCCCTCATGGTGACGGTCCGGATGGGCACATTGAACGTCGCTGCGCCGCCCGGCTGCACCACGCCCACCGCCCCGCAGTAGACGCCGCGGGGCTCAGGTTCGAGCCGGCAGATCAACTGCATCGCTGCGACCTTTGGCGCTCCAGTCACGGAGCCACAAGGAAACAGCGCTCCGAACACATCGGCCAGCGCGGTCCCCTCGCGCGTAGTTGCTTCGATGTCCGAGGTCAATTGCCACACCGTTGACAAGGCCTCAGTGTGGAAGAGCCTCGGCACCCGCACCGAGAACGGTTCGGCGACGCGTGACATGTCGTTGCGCAGGAGGTCGACAATCATCACGTTCTCCGCCCGCTCCTTGGCCGAACTGCGAAGCCGCTCGGCTGCGGTGGCGTCGTCGGCCGCGTCGATCCCACGTGCGGCCGTGCCTTTCATCGGCCGGGTCAGCAATCGTCCATCGCGCCACTCGAAGAACAACTCCGGGGACACCGACAACACCTGCTCGCTCCCGGTGTCGATGTAGGCCGCGTAGCCGCCAGGTTGAGCGCGCTGGAGAGCTTCGAACAAGGCCTGAGCCTGTTGCTCCCCTGCCCCATTGTCCAAGGCGCCTTGGAGGCTTGCCGTGTAGTTCACCTGGTAAACCTCGCCTGCCGCAATGGCGCGATGCAGTTCCGTCAGTGCGGAATCGAAGGCCGAGCGCGACAGTTGCTCGCGCCAGGCCACCGAGACCGGATCCGGATCTACGTCGCCCTCGCTCGTTTCAGGCCAAGGATGTGCTGAATCGTGGATCCCGAACCAAGCGAGCGGGCCGTCAGTTGGGTGCGCGACCAGGGCTGGGTCAAACGCCGGTGCCGCCTCGTATCGCAAATACCCCACGCACCATCGCCCTTGCATCGACTGGGCGTGCACCGCTTCGAGGACAGGCCGCACCTGGTCGGGCGTGCGTGCCTCGAGAATCTCGACGGGCGGCCCAAACACGCGTCGCAGCCGAGGTGCCGTGGCGTCGCGAGGCGACGAAAAATCGATTCGAGCCGAAATGGTCACTACGATGCGCGCTGGTGGATGAGTTACTGGGTGCCGCGGCGATTGGAGACGATGGGCAGGCCGTGTGGACGCCGGTGACTCCGTCTTCGGTCAGCGCATGCAGTTCGCCGGCATGCGCAGCTAACCATGCAATCGCAAATGCATCGAGAGCACCACCCATATTCATCGCCAAATTGCCAGGCTGCGGACGGAGGCGGATGGGCGCGATCGTAGCAGCGACGCCAATGCCATCCGCCTCGGAAAATGCACGCCGGCGTAGAGAAAGCGCTGGCTATTGTTCGACCTTGCACCCCGTACGATCACCACCAGCACTTGAGCCCGCAATAGACAGCAAGTGCGCGAAGTTCATCACACCCCCGTTGGAAACGCTCCTGCCAGAATGCTCCCATGCCCTCCCCGGACACCGCCTCCTCACTGCTGAATCAACAAGACCGGCCTCCGATTCAAGACGCGATCGAATACGGTCGCGAATCGTCTGATCAGGAACGTGAACCTGCCAACCGCTTCGGCGCCGCGGCCAGCGGCGTCGATCGTCTTGACCTTCGGCCCTTGCACATGCGCGAACGCCGGCCGTGGTGGAAGCTCTGGTAGCCCCAGCGGGTGACCTTTGACAGCGCTTCCGGAAATCGCGTCATCTCAACGCTTCTCCCGCCCCCTCCAGCTACCGCGCTCCCGTCGGGAGGCAAGGGGCGCAACTTTGGGAAACACATAGACGACTCATGGCTGGGCAAGTGTTGTCGGCGAACTGAGGTCGACCCCAGCCTTGTGCACGCGTGCGCATTGCACGATGTCCTTGCAATCAACAGCGCCCAATGGGTTGGAATTTCTGATTCCACAAGGCATGTCGATCTCATGGCTCTCGATAGCTTCCCCTCCATTGGGAATCAGCTCTAGAAAAGACGTGGCTCGAGCGGCAAAGGTTATACCGCTCATGCGGTCCTCCAGTGGTTMCTCGTTCGTCATGCAAGCGTAAAAGTGACGTCCTGCTTGCTCGTGCGTAAAATCTACTCCGGCGCGCATTTGAATAGACGACGTTTATTCGTCGATTCATCAAAACGCCTTCGTCGCAAATGTTCACGACGCCAAGCGACGAACCCCTTCAACTTCAAGGTTCCAGACTCAATGACAAAGTCCTACGCGCAAATTAAATCTGCCATCGCCAAACTTGAAAAGGAAGCCGCTGCGCTCCGAGAAGCCGAAACGACAAAGGTGGTTGCGCAGATCAGAGAGTCGATTGCCACGTTTGGCCTGACCGTCGAGCACCTCTTTGGCCGTGGCGCCAAAGCTTTGAAGACAGCCGCAGGCAAGGCCCTCGGCGGTGGCAAAGCAACGCGCAAGGGCGCAGGCATTCCCAAGTACCGCCACCCCAAGACGGGCAAGACCTGGACTGGGTTCGGCAAAGCTCCCGGGTGGATTGCCTCCGCGCGCAATCGTGACAAGTTCCTCATCGACCAATCTGGCGTCGTTGCGGCGCCATCGTTCGAAAAGGCCGACGCGCCTGTCACTGCAGTGGCGAAGAAGGCTATTCGCAAGGCCCGCAGTGTTGCAGCACCAGTGAAGAAGTCGATTCGCGCCAAGAAGGTTGCTTCCGCTTCCGTCGCAGCTCCCGAAGCGAAAGCAGAAAAGCCGGTTGCAAAGAAGGCTGCCCCGAAGAAGGGCGCTCCTTCGAAGAAGGCCGCGCCGGCAAAGAAGGCGGCTGCCGCCCCCAAGGCAGCCAAAGCTGCCAGGGCTCCAAAGGCTGCAGCGAAGGCCCCCAAGCAAGCCGTCGCCAAGACCGCGAAGTCGGAAGCCGTCGCCAAGACCCGCCGCCCGCGTGCGTCCACGACCATTGCGACGCCAGTGTCGACCCCCACCCCGGCAGAGACCGCGGCATCCCAGGGCTAATTTCACGTACGGCGCGCACGAGATCGTCCGTTGTTCCCCAGGAATCCGTGCCCAGTTGTCCAGCGGCTGGCCGCGTCATACAACAATCCCGTGCTGGATCCTTCGAAGAAGGATCTGCACTCGCTCTTGACCGCCGGCAGCGACGATCTCTGCCGGCGCTTGGCTTCCCAGGAGCGCATGCGGCTTGCGTAACCATGCGTCGGCCTCGTTCCCGAAGACCTGTCTAGCGAGACTGAACAGTTCCTTTTCGTCATGAACTCGATCCATACCCGGTGAAGCGTCGACCTCGACCACAAGTCCAGGATTGAAGGCCTTGTTCTCGAATTCGCCGTGCCAGTTCAGATAGCCACGCGGATTTGAGATCACCCGGCAGTTGCCCACCTCGTAGTCGAAGCTGTCGTGCGTGTGCCCATGCACCCAGAGCACAGGGACCTCGAAAAACTCGGGCCGCATCTCGCTGACGAAGCCGCCAGAGGACCAGTCCTCGGCATACCGCGGTGCCAGCGACTTGCGATGCGGAGCATGGTGAGTCACCACCACAGTTGGCCCTTCGAATGGTTCGGCGAGCTTCCTGCGAAGCCAGGAGCGATGCTGCCGGTGAACCAGCAGGGTATCCATCGGGACCAGGCGCCGGGAACCGCGCGAGTTTGGTGTGTGCGGGTCACTGACTCGGATGGCTGAGTAGTCCGCAAGGTAGCGCGAGCTCTCTGTCATCGAGCGATACCGGTCCGACAGCAGACGCACTGGTTGTCCCGGAAAGCCCGGGTTGTCGATGCGCAACGCAAAGTCCGTCCACAACGTGCAGCCGAGGAAGCGGACACCGCCGATCAGCACCTCGTCGCAGTCGAGGAAGTGAACGCCCTGCTCTTCCGCTTGGCGGCGCATCTCCGCTTTTTCGACATCGAGCACGGACTCGTAGTACTCATGATTGCCGGCAATCTGCACGATGGGTTTGTCAGCAAAGCGCGCCGGGTCTCGAAGCCAGCGCGCGACCACGCGACCGGGCGCAACGATATCACCCGCCAGGATGGCCACGTCGTAGTCCAGGTCCTTCGGCACCTCGAAGGACTCGAATTCAGCGTGAAGATCAGAAAGGATCAGAAGCTTCACCTTTGATCAGTGCGCGTCGTCGATAGCCGCGGCGAGGACACGCTCGATCGGCGTACCTCTTTCGAGAGCTATTCGTGGCGTCAAGCCTTCCAGAGCAGGCGCCGGCGTCTCAAGGAAACCGAGGATCTGCCAGGGATCCTGCGTGCCCAGAGATCGGGCAATGGGCTGAATCGCTGACCAGGCAGACTGCTCAAACTGCCAACGGGGAATCCTCAGCGTCCCGTCGGGGCCGGCGAGCCCAATGCACCGGCCGCCATTGATCCACGTGGCGATCGTCGAAGCATCTACGTCCAGGAGCGAGACGGCTTCTGTGACGGTGATCATGTCGGCCGCTTGCAAGCGTTCGTGACGGTACTCTTTCCCCTCGCGAAGCAAGGCTGCTGTCTCTGAGACCGTGGCGTAGAGATCCTTGGTCATGCCAGCCCACCTCTGCAGTCTGGCAATTGGAGCACCAGACCGGGATCAAACGCCTGGTTCTCCGTCCTGCCGCTCCAATTTACATAACCGCGGGGGTTGCACACGACGCGGCATGAGCGAACGCGGTAGTCGAAGCTCTGGTGTGTGTGCCCGTGAACCCAGAGCACTGGTATGTCGAAGAACGTCTCGGGAAGTTCATTGACGAAAGCGCCTGAGACCCAGTCCTCGGCGTAGCGTTTCGCGAGCGAGCCACGATGCGGTGGATGGTGCGTGACGACCACGGTGGGCCCGGCGAACGGCTCCGCGAGTTTCTCACTCAACCAGGCTCGCTGGACTTGATGGATCCTGAGCGTGTCGTCCGCCCTCAGCCTTCGGCCTTGACGGCTGCGCCAAGAATCTGGCTCCGCGAGTTCGTCGAAGGTCCGGATCAGGGTGTAGTCGTTCATAAGATTGGTCGCCCGCCTCATAGCCAGCCCCGCGTCACGTCGTCGACCTCCGGGTGTTTCGATCGCCAACTCAAAGTCCGTCCAGAGCGTGCAGCCGAGGAAGCGCACACCGTCGATCACAATCTCGCCCCCGTCTAGCAGATGTACCTGCCCGCCAGTCGCTACGGTTCTGGCCTCCGATTGAGTCAGGTCCATCCGGCTGCCGTAGTACTCGTGATTCCCGGGAACGTAGATCGTCGGCTTTCCGGCGAAATGCGCCTCAGCCCACGCGACGCCGCGCCGACCGGGCGTGTGGATGTCCCCTGCGAGGATCACGACGTCGAACTCTCCTTTCGGAAGCGGCTCGAAGGGCTCGAACTCGAGGTGAAGGTCGGAAAGGATCAGCGCTTTCATGGCTTCACCTGAGCGGCTGCCCAAACTGACCCCATATGGCCTTGGGGCCCATCGTCTTCGGAACGCCGCACAAGGCAGAGCGACGCCCACGGCCCCTGATCGTTGCAGATGTCCGAAGGCCCCACGCAGATGATGCACCGAGATCTGGGTTCCACCTCGAGCTGGAGCACGCGCTCGTCAGCCGCCAACGCCACCGGATGGTAGCCCTCAGCGGGCCCACTTTCGTGCCAATACACCTCGGTCGGGCGATGGATGTTGATGGCGACGAGCGCGTTGCTCTCCAGCGTCGATAGAACGCGTAGGCACGGCGACGCTCTTCCCCTTTCAGCGGGAACATGTAGGGGAAGCGCACTTGTAGCGTACCCGGCGTGCCGTCTTCCATCAACTTCAGAGCTCGTACCCTCTAACAGTAGAAACGCAAAATCCATCGCCATCGCCATCGCCATCGCCGACCCGTCGGCGCCTCGTCCATTCCCTGCCCGCGGCGCGGTAAGCCCAGAACTTCAATGTAGAACTCGAGGACTCTCATCTTCATCGAGGTCGTCCGGGGAAAAATCCGAGATTTTGAGGTGCCTCCGCTCATTCAAGACCGCCCGAGCAACGGCTGACTGAACAGCTTTGCGGATAGCCCTCGGGTCCAGATGCGCGAGCTTGGATGCCATGCGCGCCTCCGGCATCACAAAGTTCGGAACCGAGAGTCTTTCCAAGGTACTGCGCACCACGACCTGCGCAATCTGGAGAGCATGTTCGCCTTTCGGACGGCGAATCTCGAACTCCGAGAATCGAGATCGCAACGATTCTGGAACCTTGTGAGGATTGTTCGACGCAGCGATATAGATGACCAGCCTCGCGTCGAAGGTGATGTCCAACCCAGCGTCCCGGACCGTCGAAGCTGTGAAGGGTTCCAAGAGCGAATGCAACGGCGCGAGAGGGTCGTACGAGGAATGGGCTGGTGCCTTGTCGATCTCATCGATGAGGAAGACAGGGTTCGCATATCGGCCCAGCACAATCTGCTCAAACACGGCGCCAGGTGCCGCATTGCTCCAATGCCGCTCTGTTCCGAGGAGCAACGAGGTTGTCTGCGCATTCTCCATGGACTGCTGCCGCAGCGGTGCTTCCAGCGCCAACGCGAGGTCGGTGGCGTAGTGAGACTTTCCGATGCCCGGCGGTCCCCAGATATGGATTGGGGGGACAGAGAGCGGCTCCTTGCTGGAGACCGACAGCGCCACCTGCTCGCAGACAAAGTCGGTAACGGCTCCGAAGTGGGGATGGGACGCGCGTAGTTTCGCCACGGAGCGCGCCCATCTCTCTGGCCGGAGCGCAGGATTGGCAACATCCCTCAGTGGTCCGAGATCTGTCACCCGATCCATGAGCTCAAGTTCGCGTTTTCGGTCGTCTTTGTTCCTCAGGGTCCTGATCCGATCCAACACTCGCAGGACCTCTTGACCCTTGAGGACCGGATATCGGCGAGCTCGGTTGCGTCGCGCCACGCCTTTCTCAAATATCTTGATGAACTTCTCGTCCGTTATAGACGACTTCGACGCCTGAGACGACGAGTCCGGCGAGGGTGCAGGAGTTGGCTGTTCGGTCCGAACACGCACGCTCGCAACCGCCAGCTGTTCCGCTTCCAACGCCTCGGCCACACGACGAGCCTCTTTCAACTCTGTCGGCAGCAGAAGTTCTATGATTCGGTAGGTCCCAGGCATTGGCTCGACCCTGTGCCATGAGTAACCTTCCGGCGCCTCATCGCCTACGCTTGATCGGCTGCCACTCATGTCGAAGCGCCCTCCTCCCACTCGATCGATTCCCGCCAGAAGCCTTCCAGGCCCTCTTCGCCACGCTGATTAAGGGAGGCCGGCGCATGTCGATCGCAAAAGGTGATCGCGTAGCCGAAACGGAACCCGAGTTCGGCTCGGTGGCCGCACACCATACACGCAGTACTGGTGACCCGCTCCGCGTCGAGAACCAATAGGTCCAGCTCCGCGACCACCGGCGCGGCGACGAGGTCCTCCATCTCGAACGCTAGGGCCCTCCTAGTCTCCCCCTGGAGGTCCAACACAAGCTTTTGACGTCTTGCGAGAGCGTAGACAAAGAGTCCGCAACCCTGATCCGCACGGATCTGCACCCACCGGAATCCGAGCTTGCCTGCAGGGAGAATCGAGTCAATCCGCTCGCACGCGCGAGCCAGGACAGGAGTCCATCCACGATAGAACGTCAGGCCGGCATGCTGGCCTGCAAACATGTATGGGAAGCGCGCTTTCAACGAGAGGGCGTCGCTCACGATTGCACCTCCACCGAGAGCTCCGCTCCAGCTGGCGAAGGTCGCTCAGGCCCCCTTGTCGAGCCGGAATCGGCACGGAGCATTTACCCTTCCACAGTACCATAAAAAACGCTGCCCCAGAGGGAGAAATCTGCGTTGTGTCGGGCAGTGGACCACTGAAAACTGATACGCCGGTTGGACAGGGTCCGCGCTTGATGCCTAAGGGCAACGCAAATCGTAAGAATGTTCGCGTCGATGTGATTTTGGGTTATAGAACAGGGTGCATAAAACACTCCGCGCGGCGAGAGTCGTCGCATGCGGTCCAATCAAGATCCTGCGCTCCTTAGAGCCTTCGCTGCCGAGATCAAGGCTCGGAGAGCAGCGATTGAGATCAGCCAAGATGGACTGGCGTACGAGGCTCATGTGAACCGCTCCTTCTTGGCCAAGCTCGAGGTTGCGAAGACCAGCCCATCCTTGACAAGCCTTTTCCGACTCGCGGCTGGCTTGAAGGTCGAGCCGGGTGAAATGATTCATTCGGTAGCGAAGCGCTATCGCAAGGAATTGCGAGCGGCCAAACGGTCAGACGCCGGCCTATAGATTGAAGCTGCCTCGTTTCTTGGAACGGCGGGCCGTTGCTTGGCTCGAGATGCAAGATGATCTACTGCGAAACCTGCGGGCGAATGAGACTTGCGCGACGCCTTCCTTCAGATCGCCATCATTCAATGGGCAAGTAGAACGTCCTGTGAGCGTAGACATGCTGGATGCCCTCTGAGGATGCGTTGCGAAGCCATCTGCATCAGAATCCGTTGAGGAGCCAATCTAGGAGCTGGCGCGAGCGCGCGTTCGTTGCGTCCGCAGCGCATTGCTTGGCGATAAGTTCAAGATTCCGTTTGCGCGATCAGGAGAGTCATCGACCTATGCAGCCCGAGCATCTTGCGCGCCTTAGTGACCGCGTCAGAGACTTTGTCCGCGACGTAGAGCAACGCGCGAGCATTGACATCGAGGTAGTCCTCGATCCCCGACTAAACGGAGGAGGACCCTTCGGTCAGGGCCAGCTCGAGGTTGTCATCGAAGCTCGACGCAACCAGCTTTTCGCACCGACCAATGGCTACTTTCCCGATGGTGCGGTTCGACATGAAGTGCTGCACATGAAGAGGTTCCACATCGATGGAGTTCCAAAGCTGGCGTTGGCAAATTCGGAACCCTGGAATGAAAGTTTTTCCCGTGCACTTGGCGAGCTCGACAATGCCATTGAACACGTAGCTATCGTTCCTGTAGAACTGGAGCATCATCCGGAGCGCCGTGACCACTGGGAGGCAGTCATGCAGAATGCCTGCTCAGGGCTTCCTCAAGTGCCCGATGGCGAGCGAGATCTCGCTGTCTGCATGCATTGGACGTTCCTGCGACATGTCTTGCCCGGATCACCGCAAACTGAGATCGTGAGGAGGTTCGCACTCGAACATGCATTGCTAGGAATGGCGAACCGTTTTGCCGATCAGTTCCTAGCAGTCGCTTCCAGGAAGGAGGAGATTGTGCGCCTTCTTTTCCTCAACTTTCCCGGCATTCCGAGGAAGCGCGCAGCATTGGAATACCTCAACTGCATCACTGGCACCCGACAGACGTCAATCGCATAAGAAGAGCACGACGGGCTCAGCCGATCTGGCATCCGTCTTGGAGCTTCCGACGCCCGCTTCATGTCCCTGCACGTAATTTGGCGAGTTCAATCGCAGGACTGGCTTCAGCCTTGCCGCGACGTTCTGACCAGGGGCGCTTCGCAGCGGAAGCAGCCCTTCAGGTAGACATACCCGGACGGCTGCTTGCTGGCGTTTAGAGGATTTCAAAGCGCGCCCCACTTCGCCGACTATTTCACAACCTCGATTCTGAGATCATGAGCTACTGACCTCGGGCTTCAGCTCGACGAGGAAAGGGGTCTCCGTCGGCGGATGGCCGCCGAACTGCAACATTCGTGCGCCCAGTTCAAGCGCCGCAGCACCTGCGACGAGGGATCCTCGAGTGCGCCAACTCGTCACCAACGCGCGCTCACTAGGTCCAAGGTGCTGCGAAATGGAAGTCAGCCACGTTGTGCGCGTGGGGCACTCGAGGAAGCCCACAAGCTCACCGCGATCCACTGCATTCCTCCATCCAACTTCCGAGGGCGGCTCAGCGATGTGGATCGTCGTTACGTTGGCGCATCCTGTTCCAGGTGCGGGAAGCCATCTCATGAGGTTTGACTCCTCGGGTTCATCAGGGAATCGCACCAAGTCCTCATCGGGACAAATGATGTGCATTGCCTGAACCTCTGAAACTTCAGGTAGTCGCCATCTCGCCCAATGCCGTGAACCTTGGATACTGCTTCCGTCAGGGGATTGCATGTGCTCGGCAGTGAATCCAACGTGGCAGTTCCGATCGCGATGAAAGCTCGCCTTCGTAACACCGCCGAGGTGCCTAATCGCCACGTAAACATCGCCCCTCTTGTTTCCCCATAGGCGCCAAGTCGAGCTGCGAAGGCCCTTGATGTCCCCAATAGCCCAGCGAATTCCCGCGCTTTTCGGCAGTTCTTCGAACAAATGAACTTGATCACCTAACGGGATCTGAAATTGAGGCATCGGACTTTTGTGCTATTTGCAGATGTCCTGCAAGTCACTGCGGCAAGGACGGTCGCGGAGCGCGGGAATGGTACTGCAACAGGTTGAGTTCCAGCGAGATTGAGGTCACACCCTTGAGCGGGATGGGCTCATCCATGGAAATTCGAAGCCACTCGCCACCCGCCTTTCGCAGTTCGATCGCAGACAGGCACTCAAGCTTTGCGGGACGTGGAACGGACGTGCGCGACCAAAGTTGCCCGAATCGACGTGGTGTTGATTGAATCGTCGGTGACGTCGGGAATGCATATCTTTCATCATTGTGACTCAGCACAGTCTCGTCAAAGTCAAAGGTCGCCTTTGCCTGAGCGTCGTGTACGTCCTGAGACATGCTCCCCCACCTGCAGACCGATTGACTGCCAAACTTGTATTGAAGCAAGCAAACCAGCAATAGCGTCAACGTCTCAAAAAGCGCTTGCATTTCCTCGCGTTCAATACCGTGAGGGGTGTAGAACGTGGAACCTGACTTCGCGTGAAAGATCGGATTCCGGCCTTTCAGATAGACATCTTCAAGGGTAGTGAGCAAGGGAAGCCCCGATGGGATGGCCGCAGCAAGCGGCCCGCCAACGACGCGCTTGAGCCAATCCAACTCCTTCTCACTGCTCCCTTTGGCCTCAGTGTCACTGACCAAGCATTCAAGTGAAAGGTAGGCGTTGCGATAGGCGTCAAACAGATCGCCCGTGGCCTGTGACAACCGGTAGAACCTAAACGCAGGATGGTGCACGAACGCTTGAGGCACGATGGGCGCACCTGATTTAAGTTGATGAAGGGTCGACCATGGCGCATCCAGCGTCTGGACAATTGTTAGGTCGTAGGTGTCCCCTCGCCGGATCCAGAGCAAATACTCCGCATCTCCGTTAGAGGTTTGGAGAGCGATGCGGTTGCGCGCTGCAAGTTCATCAAGGGCCTGTTGGACTGCCCGCCAAGCCGCCCCCCTCGTCGCTTCAAGGTCCCGCCCGACCTGCAATGCCACAGATGCGAAGGCGCCGCCGTCGCGAATCGTCACTCGGCCGTCGGGGTGCATGACATCGACAGAAACACTAGCTCGGCGCTCAAGCAGAAATGCCGCCCCCGCGCCGCCTTCCAGCGTCGGAAAAGGGTCTTTCGATGCGTCAAGTCGGCATTTCAGCCGCTCGATGCTCGACGAAAGTCGGGCGAGACAAGCCTGCAACGGTGCCTTCAAACTCGGCCACATAGCTCCTCCCAAACGTGCAAGTCTACTGGTGTCTGCTGCTCCGGGATTGGCTCCTCGCCGGCAAGAACGTAGTGATCGGGCGCTAGTGACTGTTGTGAGGACCACGGTCACAAGCACGAGACCGCCGGGGCCTGACCAGGCCCCTGATCTTCAGCTGCGCCGCGCGAATGCGGGCCCGAAGTTTGATCCGGCGCCGCTTCCCATAGAGTTGTGGTCGGCCGCATCTCCCAATGACAACCAGGAAGCGCTTTGCCGCGGTTGCTGCCTGTGAGCAACTAGCTCCGACAGTCTCGGTTCGGCCAGAAGCGGACCAAGCGCTCGCCTACCCAGTGTAATGTTGGATGCGGTGTCTCCCTAGACACTGGACTGGGTCCATTTACCGCGAGCAGTCATTGACAGGGCAGGTCCCGCATGTCGGGCGCTTGGTCGTCGCTCACCTTGGATCCTCCGCCCGACGTTCTCGGCAAACTCGGCTGGCTCGTTCGCAAGCCTTGCGCGCCAGTACTCTTTTCCTAACTCGGTAACCTGTTCATTGAGCCCGGTGCAGGTGGCGTCTGTCAGGGCAACAAGCAGCAATGCGGCAATGCGGCGTGCGAACGGCTCATCCAACCGCCCGAATCTCTGATCTGGAGCGAAGAACGCCAGTCGGCATGGGAGGCACTTCGGCCTCCAGTACTACGCTCGTCGCGCCGGCGGGTCCGATGTCCAGTTGATACCTCCTGCCGTTCGACTCCGATGTGCTCAGCAATCTGCGGCACAACAAGTCTGCGAGCGCTTCGTCTTCGACGGCACAGACGACCTGTCTGCCACCAAGGCGCAGCGCCGCCAGCAACTCAATGAGGTGTAGCGCTCGAAAGTCATCGATGTGCTGGACCGGGTCGTCCAAAAGCAATGTGCGCCAGGATGTCCAAGAGCGCGCAAGGTGTATCGACAAGAGAAAGGCCAAGCCTGCAGCGCGTCGCTGTCCGCTGCTGAACACGAACTGAGGATTGAGCCCGTCCCCCACCTTCAGGCTGAGGAACCGCCTGAGGTCACCCCGAATGCTGTACTCGATCGATCGCCAGTCGAAGTGAGGGCGCAGGCGCTGGTACAGCTCATTGAGAAGTGGGCTGATTTGCGCAAGCCGCTCGTCGACGATCTCACTGGAAATGCTGCGCACTCCCCGATCCATTGCCTTCGCGGCAGACAAAGCCGCTTCGGAGGCCTCCACTGCCGAGGCGGCCACATCGGCTGCCTGGCGCAACGCCATCACTTGGTCCTCCAACGACGTCGTCCTGGCGACAGCCTGGGACGCTTCGAGGGTTAGCAGCGCCCTCTCGAGGTCGATGAGGTAGTTACGCTCTGCATTCATTGACCTCTCTAGGCCGTCGGGATCTTGAGCAAAGCGCGCGTCGAGTTGGTGGCGCTTAAAGAACTCGAGGTGGGCCTGCACTCGATCGGCCTGGCGCGTAAACTGACCCTCGACCTCTTTCAACACATACTGTGCCCTATCGAGTTCACCAGAAGCCAGTCCAACCGCCTCCCTCGCCTTGGCTGCCTTCTGCCGAGCTGCGGAAACGTCCGCGCCGGACGCCGCCACGCGCTGGCGCGCCAACGATAAGCCGGCCGCGAATTCAACCTCCGTACGCTCGGCTGCGCAGAGCGGGCAGTGGGCATCGTGCAGGCCCAGCCGCTCACCATGGTCGAGCAGGGCTGCAAGCGAAGCGGCAAGGTCGTTCGTACGTTCCTCGCGTTCGAGGGCCTTATGGGCCTCCTCGGCCAGACGGCCGTGCTCGTCCATGTTTCGCATCGCCGCCTCAAGCTGCACCCGTGCTTGCTCTCGCGCCGCGACTGTCTGCGAGCTTTCGAGATCGCGGCGGACCGCCAGGATCTCGCGTCCCCGATGTACCGCCTCTTCCATAGGACCAAGTCGCGAACGCCGCGCGCTCAGGACGGCTCGTCCCGCTGCCAGGCGCCCAATCAAATCGTCCGGCGTGCGCGGTGTTGCGCTATCCAGGATCTGCACGGCCGCAGACACGTCCCCCGTGCGGGCAATCGCCTCCTTGGCCTCCGTCACGTGCGTCAGCGCGCGGGTGAGCTGCTCGCGCGCCACGTCGTAAGCGCCCCGCCTCAATGCATGTGCAGCTTCAGCCGCCTTGAGTACGGCCTTGGCCTTGGCGGCGAACGCGGCGCCTTCGGCCAAGCCAAGTGCGCCACGCACATGCTCAAAGCGTTCCGTCTCACTGAGATCGACACTTAGTGCCGCAATCCACTCGTCGCGGATGATCGAGGTCCTGCAGAGCTGCTGCAGCGCATCTTCCGGACGCGTGTTCCGGCAAAGCGCAGCTTCAATCTGCGCGGCAGTCTTGTCCGCGCCGGACTCACGCGATCGCGTGATTGTGAAGACCTCTCCGGCATCCCCTTTGAAGGACGCGATGACGTAATGGGCATCCGGCTTTCCGGCTCCTCGCCACCACAGATAGTCACTCAAGCTCTCCTGCGCCGCCTTCTCAACCGCGTATTTGTCAATCGTTCCCGTCAGCGCGTATTCGACCGCATCAAACAGCGTGCTCTTGCCGACACCGTTGCGACCTGTGATGACGGTAAAGCCAGCGCCAAACTCCACCCGCAGCCGGTCGCGAAAGCCCCGGAAGCCGCAAACTTCCACGAAATCGAGGTTCATAGCTTCTCCGCAAGCATTCTGGCCACTTCCTCGGCCGGGGTCGTACCCAGAAATGCAGTCAGGACGCCGGGCGAGACATCCTTTAACCTAGCTCGCAGGCGATCCTCGAAATCGGTGTCCGAGATTAGCGGCTGCGCCCGCAGCGCCGTCAGCGGCAGCAAGGTGTGCTCCAGGTCATCCTGCGTACGCACGCTTGACCGGGCGATCTTCCGCGTCATCGCAAAGTCCTCCTCGATCCGCTCCACTGCCCGTTGTTGGCCCGGAACTTGCTCTTCCGTGAGAAAGACCGAATAGACGTTCCATGCCTTGGCGCCTGCAGCGCGAAGTGCCGGGCCATGGCGGGAAAGCGCAGAGGTCTGCGCCTCCTGCCAGCGCGCCAGGAGCTCGGAGGCCGTGGGAAACACATGAACGAAGCCGATCAACGCCGCATTCTCAAAGCAGACCACCGCAGGCGTCGCACCTGCCCAGGTCCACGTCTCATACCCTGCTTCTCGGAGCAGGATCTCCGTTTGAATTCCGATGTCCATCAGACGCCCAATTCCAGTTGTGCTTGCTCGATGGTGAGCCACTTCCCACCAGTTGCCGGCCGGACCACGCTGCCGGTGGTTCCGGGTCGGAAGAGATGGCCGGGCAGCCCCAGGTCCATGCTCCCTGCCGCCACGAAGACATCGGCAGTGGGTGCCGCCGGAGCCTCGACGAATCGCTGCGCGACGGTACTGAGTGCCGACCCTGCACCATTGACCACGCGGACACTGCGCCCCGCCAGCGTGTAGCCCCGTGGCTGCTGCGCAGCCCCAGCGCGCCGCAGCAGGAGATGTACATACCCGAGCAGATCAACGCCTTGGGGCGTCCTGGCCATCGCTGGCTGGCCGGCCGGAACGCCTTCGGCGTCTCGGCGCCAGTCGTAGAGTGCCTCTGCGTCCAGACCCGAGACGGTGAGCCAAGTGGGGTCGCAAGCAGCGCCGGTCTGCGCTTCCAATACCGCGCGGCCGGCGGCGAGGACCTGGCGCGCATAGCTCTCGGAGAACGCGCGGCGCAGTTGGTCGAGTGCATCGGCTCCCGATTCCTGGAGGTGGGAGAACGCCACCTGGGGTTGGTGCGCTAGCGTCCACAGGCTTGGTGCCTTCGTCTGAAGATCCGCTGTAGGCGAAGGGTCGATTACCGTTACCGACAGTGGATCCAGGCCTTGCAATGCGCCACCGAGAACGTCATTAAGGTAGTCCCAGTCGGACCAGAAGCCCACCACGAGCAGATCCTTTTGCCGCAGGTGCGCGGCCATCCAGATCTTGCTCTTCGCGATGCGGCCGGCGATCGTCGTATCAAGCAACTGCGACGGAGCCCACACCGTGGCGCTGCGATCGATGTGGGAGCAGCCGTGGAACTTCAACAGCGGCGACTGTTTGTGGCTAGCGACTGTCGCCGCATCACCGTCCAATGAACCTCGAAAGTCGGCGCCATAGTCCCAAGCGCATCGCTCGATCAACTTGTCGTAGTTGCTGGACAGGCTCGCAACCACAGACTTGGTGATCAAGAAGTCCGCGATAGCGGCATGGCCCGGGTTCGGCGGGCGTTCGAACTCCTTCCAGGGCACAAGCTGCTCGATAAAAACCGACTTCAATGTGTTCAGCGCGGCGAAGTGCTCTGCTAGGGTCTCGAGGTTATCCCGAAGCCCTGGATCGACATGCGGATCAATCTTTAACTGGTACGCATCGAAGCACGCCGAAGCCACTCGCCATGCCGATGGAAGGCTACTGGGCGGCGCCATCGACAGACCGGCGCCGCACAGGATGACGAGCCGGCCCGCGGTCATGGACGCAAGGAGGCGGGCGCTGTCTGCAGGTGTCACGGTACTCCCCCTCTTGCGTGATCCGCCCCGTAGCGGAACGGCACCGCGGTGCGCAAGATTGCTCTTTTGTTGAAATTTTCGGGCGCAGTCGAGCCTTTAAGCTCTTCGACCGCGTCGGCGCGCGCCAGGTTACCCTGTTATGTTGTCTGAGTGCCTTGGACTCTCATCCAATCCCGGGCTCATCGCATGCTCACTTTAGCGCATCATCTGCCAGTCACCGCGACGGCCGGTGCCAATTTGGCATGCGCCCCCTGCGCGGGCCACCTGCTGCAACGTCCGGAAGTCACAAGCCCGCAGCGCGGGAAGGCCCGCTGCAGTCCATTGGTCGCGTCTCGAGGACGCCATGGCACGACCTTACCGACTTCACTTCGCGGCTCCCCTCCGTGCCTCGGCGCATGGGGCTTCGCCTGTAGCGAGCATCCTGGCAGCAGCGACCGGCTGCAAAGGACCTGCAAACGGAGGTTCGCTTTCCACTGCCAAGCGGCGGCAACCAATCTGGAGTCGTCAATTCCCGCGGGCATCTCGTCTACGAACGTCGCACGCGCTTGTCTTTCGGGGCAAGCAAAATACCTAGTCCAACACTCCCCGAATTGCACTGCCCTCCGGGTGCTGCTCTCGAAAGGACTGAAGACGGCGAGCGTTGCGCTTGACGTGGGAATCCCCCATCCATTGAATGCCAATCTTGTTGAGATACCAATTCATGGCCAGCTCTGTGGCACACAGTCCTGTCGCATCGCCCGTCAGCGTCTGGCGGAAAGTCCTGTCCGCACGCTCAAGGTGCCACTTCCCTTCAAAGATCGGCGCCAGATAGATCGATCCGTTGGAAAGTTTCCAGAGTCGCCAATCGCCATCGTACGGATCGTCCGCTCGTAGCCAAGCGACACAAGAGAAGACCTCCGCTATGAATGTCCTCGCATAGGACCTACCCAGATGCGACTCGATCTGCGCCGACCAATCGAGGGGCGCGACTTCAATCCAACCGATTGGTTTGCGAGAGCGAACCCACGGCGGGATCTGGCTCTTGGCGAAGTAGCGCCAAGGAACGATTCCTTCTGGCTCCATGAACGCGACTTTTAGCCACAAGTGTCCAGCAGTGCAAGGAGGTAACCGGGCCGTCATCGGTAGTATTTGGAGCCCTGCATCCCCGATCAAGCTTGAGAACATCGACGCCTGGCTGAAGCCCGACCGGAAAGTCCTCGCCGCGCAGTACGCAATCCTCGATGACGCCCGCGCCCTACTACGAACGTCGGCTGGCGGCGTGAGAACGGTGCGCCTGAGCCGCGACTCCGACGTGGGGTGTGCAGGGTGCTATGGAGAGGCCGGGCATCCGGTCGCGGAGAAACCTAGCTGCTGGTTAGCCCGTCATGGTCGGCTCATTGGAGGGCTTGGGCGCATCGATCACTTACCCCTTCAGGGCGGAGCGTCGGCCGCACGGCGGATGTCCCACGACAGACCGCGGCGGACTTTACTTCGCAATCGCGGCGGACTCTATTCTTTTCGGCGGACTTTATTGTTGCTGAACAGAGGTCCATGGCGTTCGATCGTAGGGATGAGAGCGCGATGGCTCCAGCTAAATTTATGTAACCCCTGATTAAGAAAAGTTAAATTAGCGGCATGCGTGAACTGAGCCTCGACCATCTGCGCACCCTGGTTGCCATTGCCGACCTCGGGTCGCTGGCCAATGCCGCGCGCGCCCTTCATCTGGCGGCACCGACCGTCACCGTCCAGATCGCGGAACTGGAGTCGCGCCTGGGCGGCCAGTTGCTCGTTCGCGGGCGCGGGCCCGCGCAAGCGACCGCGCTGGGAGAGCGGTTCATCGCGCGTGCCCGCAGGCTGCTGGCCGACGCCGACGACGCCGTGGAGGACGTGCGGCGCCAGCTCGCCGGCCAGACGGGCCGCGTGCGCGTGGGCGCCTCGACGGGCGCCATTGCGCACCTGCTGCCGCCTGCGCTCGATCGTCTCGCCCGCAACCATCCCGGCATCGACGTCAACGTGCAGGTACTGACCTCCAACGAAAGCATGGCCCGGCTCGCCGCAGGCAGCCTGGACCTGGCGGTCGTGGCGCTGCCGCAGGCGCCGGTGCGGGGTGTCCATGTCACGCCCCTTCGGCGCGAGGCCGTGGTCGCCTGCCTGCCGGCAGCCTGGAAAGCACCCAGGCGGCTGACCCCGCAGTGGCTGGGCCAGAGGCCATTGATCATGAACGACGCCTCCACGCGCCTCTACCGGTTGACCGCGGAATGGTTTTCTGCGGCCGGCGTCCATTGCCGGCCGCGCATCGAGCTCAACTACAACGATGCGATCAGGACATTGGTCGCCGCGGGCTACGGCGCCGCGCTGCTGCCGGCGGAATCGCACGAGCCCGCGCGGGACCCTCGCATCGCCGTCCGCCCGCTCAGCCCGGCGCTGTGGCGGCAGCTGGGTCTCGCGGTCAGTGACCGGGGCGCCAGCGGACCGACGCGGTTCGTGATGGACGCATTGCTGCCTGAAAGGGATGCGGTCACGCGAGTCGGATGATCGGTGGCGATCGGCCTTGACGCGATGGCGCCTCCCGGTAGGATTCCGCCAAACCACAGGAGACCTTCCATGAGCAGCGATCCGATCCGCGCAGGCCAACTCGAGATCCGCTACCTGGTCGACGGCTCGGCCAGCGGCGGGCTGGGCGTGTTCGAACTCACCGTGCCGCCGGGCTCCAACGTCCCGCCGGCTCACAGCCACCGTGACAACGAAGAGTTCTTCTATGTGGTCGAAGGCTCGATCACTTACTCGGTCGACGCCGACACGCGCCAGCTCCAGCCGGGCGAATGGATGTCGACCCCGCGAGGCTCGGTGCACGGCTTCAAGAACGAAGGGACGCAGACGGCGCGCGCGCTGGTGGTCCTGACACCGGACATCGGCGCACAGTACTTCCGCGACGTGGCCGTCGTGGTCAATGCCGGCGGTCCGCCCGACCGGGCGAAGCTGATGGAAGTGATGTCGCGCTACGGGTTGAAGCCGGCAGCGCCCACGCAGGCCCCGGCTCCCTAGAGCCGCCGCACCTGCGTCGGCTGGCGCGACCAGTAGATGCCGTCGAGGCGGTCGAGGCGCACCTCGCCGCCGGTCGACGGCGCATGCACGAAGCGCCCTTCCCCGACATAGATGCCCGCGTGCGACGGCGTGGCGGCGCCGAACAGCACGAGGTCGCCCGAACGGATCTCGGACACTGGCACCGGTCGGCCGAAGGCGGCCATCCGGGCCACGGTGCGCGGCGTCGCCTGGCCCACGCTTTTTCGGTACACGTAGCCGATCAGACCGCTGCAATCGAAGCCGCCGTCCGGGGTGTTGCCGCCGTAGCGGTAGGGCGTGCCGACCAGCCCCAGCGCATGGATCGCGACATCGTTCGACTGTTCGGCCGAGAGCGCCGCGGGACCGACCCCGGACACCGGAGGCGGCGGGCTCGCGCAGCCCAGCGCCAGCAGGCAGGCGGCCGTCGAAAGCAGGCGAATGAGAGTCGAGGCGAAGCGCGGGTTGCTCATGGTGTCGGGTCGGATCATGCCAGCCCGGCATCGCCCCGCCGCAGCACGGCGACGATTTCCGCCACGATCGAGGCAGCGATCTCCGCCGGCCCGACGGCACCGATGCGCAGGCCGGCGGGTCCATGGATCCTGGCGGTGAGTTCGGGCGGGTGGCCGCGCTCGGCGAGCCGGGCGAGGCGCGCCGCATGCGTCCTTCGGCTGCCGAGCGCACCGACATAGAAGGCCCGGCTGCCGATCGCCTCGGCCAGCCCGGGGTCGTCGATCTCGGGCGCGTGCGAAAGAAACACCACGGCGCAGCGCTCGTCCAGGTGCGCGTCGCGCAACGCGCGGGCGGCATCGTCGACGACCTGCCGCGCGCCGGGAAACGGCATCGCCTGCATGTGGCCGGGCCGCGGGTCGATGAGGGTCACGCCGAATCCGACCAGCTTCGCCGCATCGAGCAGCGCCCGGGCCGCGCGCACGGCCCCGACCACGAAGAGCCGCAGCGGGGCATTGAAGACCTGGAACAGCACCTCGTCGCCGTCCACGCTCGCGATACCGGTGTCGTCGGCGCGGGCCCGGTCGCGGGCCTCGGCCGCCCACGCATGCGCGGCGGCGCCGTTGGCGGGGAGGCAGGCGCGCAGGCCGTCCGAGAGCCGCGTGCACAGCACGACGCCCTGCCGGTCTTCGATGGCGCGCAGGGCCGCGCGCAACGGGCCCGCGTGGCCCGCGTCGCCTTCCGTGATCGCTTCGAGCCGGATCTCCAGGGCACCGCCGCAGGCAAGCCCCGCGGTCGAGGCGGTCGCGTCGTCGACGGCGACGCCCAGCTTAGGGTCCGCACCCCGGTCCAGGACATCAAGCGCGGCCTGCGCGACTCGCGCATCAACCGGCGGTCCGAACAGCGACCCGCAGCAGACACCGTCGCCGCGCACCGCCATCTGGCTGCCGGCGCGCATCGGCGCAGTGGGCCAGGCGCGCACGATCGTCGCCAGGGCCACATCAGCCGCGGCGTCCTTCCATGCGAGGGCCTGGCGCAGGATCGCCGCCGGGGCCGTGTCGGCGGACCCGGGGCTCGCGGCGGTCGGATCTTCATCGGGCATCGAGGACTCCTTCGGTGGGCATGTCGCTTGCTTCACGCCAAGAACCAAGAATAGACCAGAGCAAGCCCGACTCGGGCTGAAAATCGCCGGATCTTCCCCCCGGAGGCCCCATGCAGGTCCTTGACGCAGACACCACCCACATCGACGGCATCGTCGCCATCTACAACGACGCGGTGCGCAACACCACCGCCATCTGGAACGAGAAGACCGTCGACGCCGCCAATCGCGCGGCCTGGCTGGCCGACCGGCAGCGCGTCGGCTACCCGGTGCTGGTGGCGATCGATGCCGAAGGCGCCGTTGCCGGCTACGCCTCGTTCGGCGACTGGCGCGCCTTCGACGGCTACCGCCACACGGTGGAGCATTCGGTCTACGTGCGCCAGGACTGCCGCGGCGCGGGCATCGGCAAGGCGCTCATGGTGGCCCTGATCGAGCGCGCGCGCGGCATCGGCAAGCATGTGCTGGTGGCCGCCATCGAGGCCGGCAACACGGGCTCGATCGAACTGCACAAGAAGCTCGGCTTCGAGCAGGTCGGACTGATGAGCGAGGTCGGCACCAAGTTCGGCGTCTGGCTGGACCTGGTGTTCCTGCAGCTGAAGGTGGATGCTCGGACTGAGCCGGACGGGGTGCAGGCGCGGTGACGGCGGAGTCTTCTAGGCAGTTGAGGACAGAGCAAAACTGCTGCGCAGTTCTTGGTCTGTCCCGCAAGACCTGATCAGTTGAGGACAGAGCAAAACTGCTGCGCAGTTCTTGGTCTGTCCCGCAAGGTCTCAGTAAACCCTGCTGCGCAGCCGCAGCAGCCCGAGCCCGAGCAGCACGAAGGCCGCCCCCGCGATGCGGTTGAACAGCCGCACCCGGCGCAGGTCGGAGAAGCTGTGCTTCATGCCGCGCGCCAGCAGCACGTAGAAGGCATGCGACAGCACGGTGAAGACAGCGAAGGTCGCCGTCAGCACGAAGAACTGCTCCGCCACCGGCGCGCCCGGCGTCAGGAACTGGGGGAACAGGGCCGAGAAGAACAGGATGCTCTTGGGGTTGGTCACGGCCACCGTGAGGCCATGCCCGAACAGCCGAAGGGTGGCGGGCGGCAAGGCGGCTTCGTCCGGCCGGCGGGTATCGGCGAAGGCGTTGGCGCCGCTGCGCCACTGCCGGATGCCGAGGTAGACGAGGTAGGCCGCACCGGCCAGCTTGAGCACCATGAAGGCGGTGGCGGAACTGCTCAGCACCACGCCCAGGCCGGCCATCGCGACGGCCGAGACCAGGAACACGCCGACCGCATTGCCGAGCGACCCCCACATGGCGCGGCGCGGCCCGACGGACACCGAGTTGGAGACGGCCAGCAGCACGGCCGGGCCCGGCGTGAAGGCCATGAACAACGAAACACCGCAGAAGACGAGCCAGTTCGACCAGGTCACCATCACCCCAGAAGTGACGCCACCCGCGCGGCGGCGTTTCAGGTTGCGATTGTCTCCGGACCGGGAAACCCCCGGCCTGCGGTCCGGAATCAGGGCGCCGATGCCACCACGCGCGCCACCTTGCCGCTGCGGCCGGCGCGGCCCGGTTCGCCGCTGCGGCAATGGATCCGCACCCCCGGGGCACCCTGGGATTCAAGAAACTCGCCCAGCACTTGCCGCGCCCGCCGCAGCGCCGGGCCGGCCGCCGTGCCGCACAGCCCGGTGCGCAACAGCAATTCGCAGGGGCCCACCTGCACCAGCTGGAAATCGAACAGGCCGGCGCCCTCCTCCAGCATGGTGCTGAGCGCCAGCGGCAGC
Source organism: Variovorax sp. 10N432 (assembly GCF_056394465.1). Taxonomy (NCBI): domain Bacteria; kingdom Pseudomonadati; phylum Pseudomonadota; class Betaproteobacteria; order Burkholderiales; family Comamonadaceae; genus Variovorax; species Variovorax sp. 10N432. The sequence continues at coordinate 64,324 of NZ_JBFTHX010000023.1, read as the reverse complement.
ACGCTGACCGGGCCCGAGCGGGCGGCGCCCAGGTGCAGCGTGTCTTCGCAGCGGCCCTGGACCTGGATCACGGGCAGGCAGGAGCCGCAAGGACACCCGCCCGGGCAAACGGTCACGCGGTCGCCCAGGTCGTAGCGGATCAGCGGCTGCACGTGGTTCGCCAGATTGGTGAGCAGCGTGGTCGCAGGCAGTTCGCCGGGCGCCACGGCGCGGCCCTGCGTGTCCACGGGCTCCAGGATCGCCCAGTCGCTGTTGAGGTGCATCCGGCCCTGGCTGCATTCGAAGGCCAGCGAGAGGAATTCCGACGCGCCGTAACTGTTGGTCACCGGGCAGCCGAAGGCCTGCTGCACGAAGTCGCGCTCGGCAGCCGACAGGTCTTCGCCGCCGGTCCAGATCTCGGCCGGCGACGCCCGCAGCCGCCCGGCGATGCGCTCTTCGGCCAGCAGCACCGCCGCGCTGGGATAAGTGGCGATCACCGTCGGCGCCAGCGCGTTCAGTTCGTCGACCAGGCGCGCGACCGGCTGCAGGAACGAGATCCCGTGCAGGCGCTGCGCCAGTGCCGGATTGAGGCGCCGCAGCCGCTCGATCGACACAGTGCTGGCGAAGTGGCCGCTGGTCGCACCGACGAAGGCGATGCGCTCGGCGAGCCCCCACGGGTCCAGCCACCGCTGCAACGGCCGCAGCACGGGCCGCCGCAGCGCCTCCAGTGCGTCGTAGACCGCCATCGCGGCCGCGTCCTGCACGAAGATGGCGGGCTCCCCGCTGCTGCCCGAACTCTCCCACACCGCATAGCGGCCAAGGAAGGGCTCGGCGATGCGCCGGCGGTCGGCCACGAAGCGGCGCAGGGCGTCCAGCCGCAGGCAGGGATCGGCGACCCAGCCGTCGAAGTCGCCCATCAGCGCGGCCTTGTGTGCGACCGGCAAGTCCGCAAGCTGCAGCGGGTCCTGTGCGCGGCCGTCGAGCAGGCGCCGGTAGGTCGGCGAGTGCAGGCGGGCCGAAGCGAGCAGTCGGCCCAGGCGCGCCGCCTGCCGGTCGGCGATCGACGCGGCCGGCGCACGCGCGGCCAGCGCCACGTCCAGCGCGATCGAGCCCGACAACCAGGGGTCGACCGGCGGCGGCATCAGGCGGCCTCCCTAGAGCTTCTCCTTCACGAAACCGGCGGCGTTCTCGTCGGCGCCGGGCTGGCCCTCGTCCGAATGGGGGTTCGTCGGGTCGGCGTCGGTGGGGAATTCAGGCTCAACGGGCAGCTGCCCGGGGTCGTCCTCGGAAGGGACTTTGGGAGTGGACATGGGACTGATCCTCGGACTGCGGAAGAACGCCCATTTTGAGCCGCGGGCGGCCAGAAATACAAACGAACAGTCGGCATCAGTCGCAGGCCCGCTTTGCGCGCCAATTCCACAGCGCGCCGAAGGCCATCAGCACGCAGGTGGCGAGGAACACGGTCGGCATCCCGAAATGGCCGCCGACGAAGCCGCCCAGCAGCGGCCCCGCGACCTGACCGGTGTACTGCGCGGAAATCGAATAGCCCAGCATGCTGCCTGCGGTGCCTTCGGGCACGCTGTGCCGGATCACGCTGGCGATGCACGGCAGCAGCCCGCCGAGCGACAGCCCCATCAGGAAGCGCAGCCCGACCAATTGCCAGCCCGAGGTGACGAAGGCCTGCGGCACCAGCAGCACGGCCGAGATCGCGAGGCAGCCGATGATCACGTTCCAGTGGCCGACCCGATCGGCCAGCTTGCCGAGCCGGGAGGCCGACAGGATGCTGCCCAGCGCGGCCGCCGACATCACGAAGCCGGCCATCACCGTGACGCGCGCGGGCTCGGCCACCAGCTGCGCGACGTAGACCGTGATGATCGGCTCGATCGACATGTTAGCCAGCATCAGCAGCATCCCGGTCAAGAGCATCGCCGTGACCGGCCGCTTGTCGGGCACCGCGGACCAGCCGCCGGCCGGCTTCGCGTCGGCCTTGGCGCGCGCCGGACGGCGCTCCTCCCGGATCAGGAACAGCGTGGCCAGGAAGGCGACGAAGATCACCGCGCCGGCGCCGAAGAAGGTCCAGCGGATGCCGATCAGCGGTGGCAGCACGCCGCCGATGAGCGGGCCGACCAGGCTGCCGGCCATGACCGCGGACGACAGGGTGCCGAGGGCCCAGCCCGAGCGCTCCTTCGGGGTCTGGGTCGCGATCAGCACGGTCGAGCCCGAGGCATAGCCGCCCAGCAGGCCGGCGAGGAGGCGGAGGCCGACCAGCTGCCAGACGTCCTGCGCCAGGCCGATCAGCGCCATCGCGACGGCCATGCCCAGGCTGGCGCGGATCAGCATCAGCTTGCGGCCGTAGCGGTCGGCCAGCCGGCCCCACAACGGCGCCACCAGCGCGGCGCTGAAGAAGGTCGCGCCGTAGGCCACGCCCGACCAGCGGACGATGGCCGCGGAATCGCGCACGCCGAGCTGTTCGACGTAGAGCGGCAGGAAGGGCAGCAGCAGCGTCATCGCCACGATGGTGGTGAACGAGCCGAACATGCAGACGACGAGGTTGCGCCGCCAGTGTTGGGCGGCCGGGTCGGCAAGGGTGCGAGGGGAGCTGGCGGCGGAAATATCGGGCATGGATGGCGGCGGGAGTCGCATTCATTGTCCGGCCGCATGCCCTATGGCGCGCATGCCATCTGGCGATGGGCCCCTTCGCGGAGCGATCAGCGCGCGCCGTCGGCGATGGTGATGGCCACCTTGCCGAAACGGTCGGCGGCGCCGAGGCGGTCGAGTGCCGCGTGGGCCTCGGCCATCGGGAACGCCGCATCGATCACGGGACGCAGGCCGGTACGCCGGACCAGCGACAGCAAGGCCGCGAACTCGTCCAGGTCGCCCAGCGTCGAGCCCAGGATCTGGAGTTGGCGGATGAAGATGCGGCGCAGGTCCGCCGGCGGCTGGTCGCCGCTGGTGGCGCCGCAGGTCACGAGCCGGCCACCGCGCACCAGCGACTTCATGGCGCTCGACCAGACCGCGGCGCCCACGTTCTCGATCACGACATCGACGCCGCGGCCGCCGGTGAGCGCCATCACCTCCTTCGCCACGTCGCGGGTCGCGCTGTCGATCGCATGGTCGGCGCCCAGCTGCAGGGCGCGCTGCAGCTTGGCGTCGGTGCGCGACGTGACGATGACCCTGGCGCCGGCCAGCCGGGCCAGCTGCAGGGCCGCCAGCGAGACGCCGCCGCCGACGCCGAAGATCAGCACCGTCTCCCAGGGCTTGATCTGCGCCTTGGTGAAGAGCATCCGCCAGGCCGTGAGGTGGTTGACCCCCAGCGCCGCGGCCTCGGCATGGCTCAGGTGCGCAGGCATCGGGAACACGTTGCGGGCCGGCACGCTGACGTACTCGGCCAAGGTGCCGTCGCGATGCTCTCCCAGGTACTGGATCGCGGTGCAAAGCACACCTTGGCCGCGCTGGCAGAACTCGCAACGGCCACAGGCGATGCCCGGGTGCAGCACGACCTGCTGGCCGGGCGCCAGAAGAGGCTCGTCGGCGTCCACCTCCTCGACGGTCCCGGCGCCGTCGAGTCCCATGATCTGGGGCAGCCGATGCGTGATGCCCGCGCCGCTGTCGCGCATGTAGAGATCGACCTGGTTGAGCGTGGCCGCCTGGAGGCGCACCAGCACCTCGCCCGGGCCGCGCACCGGCCTCGGCCGCTCGCCGACGGCGACGACCTCGTTGCCGCCGTGGCCCGTGATGAAGACTGCCTGCATGCGGTGCTCCTCGTGGGGAAATAGATCAGCCGTGCCGGAACACCGGCTGGCGCTTCTCGAGAAAGGCGTTCATGCCTTCGTGCGCGTCTTCGCTGGCAAAACGCGCATGGAGCTGCCGGCGCTCGAACAGGATGCCTTCGGTCAACGAAGCCTCCCAGGCCCGGTTCACCGACTCCTTGATCGCCATCAGCGCCGGCAGCGAAAAGCCGGCGATGCGCGCCGCGAGTTCCATCGCCTCGGGCAGCAGGCGCTCGTCGCTCACGACCCGCGAAACCAGCCCGCAGCGGTCGGCTTCGGCGGCATCCAGCGTGCGGGCCGACAGGCACATGTCCATGGCCTTGGCCTTGCCGATGGCGCGCGGCAGCCGCTGGGTGCCGCCCGCGCCGGGCATCATGGCCAGCTTGATCTCGGGCAGCGCGAAGCGCGCCGACTCGGCGGCGATGACGATGTCGCAAGCCAGCGCCAGCTCGCAGCCGCCGCCCATCGCGACACCCGCCACCGCGGCGATCACCGGCTTGCGCACCCGGCGGATGGTTTCCCAGTTGCGCGTGATGAACTCGCCCTGGTGGACGTCCATGTAGCCCCAGTCCGCCATCGCCGCGATGTCGGCGCCGGCCGCGAAAGCCTTCGCGCTGCCGGTGATCACGATGGCGCCGATGTCGGCGTCGGCGTCGAATCCGAGCAGCGCCGCGCCGAGCGCGTCCATCAGTGCGTCGTCGAGCGCATTCATCTGCCGCGGCCGGGCCAGCGTGATGAGGCCGACCCGGCCGTGGGCCTGCGTGAGAATGGGTTGTTCGTGCATGCCGGTTCCGGATCAATCCACCACGATCTTCTGCTGTTTGATCAGCGCCGACAACAAGGCGCCCTCGTCGGCCAGCAGGGTCCGGAAATCGGCGGTCTCCATCGCGACCGGTTCAGCGCCCAAGTCGGCATAGCGCGACTTGACGGCCGGCTGCGCCAGCGCCTTGGCGACTTCGCGATTCATGCGGGCCACGATCTCGAGCGGTGTGCCGGCCGGTGCCCACATGCCGAACCAGATGTCGAGGTCGGCGCCCTTGAATCCCTGCTCGCCCACCGTGGGCACATCAGGGAAAAAGGGCGAGCGCTTGGCGCTGACGATGCCCAGCAGCTTGACCTTGCCGGTGCGGATGTGCGGGAACGCGATCCCCGGGTCGCAGACGAAGTCGGCCTGGCCCGACAGCACGTCCTGCAGCGCCGGGGCCGCACCGCGGTAGGGCACGTGGGCGACGTCGGTGCCGGTGGCCTGCTTGAACAGTTCGCAGGCCAGGTGCGGCGGCGTGCCCGCACCCGCCGAGGCGTAGGACAGCGTGCCCGGCCTGGCCTTGGCCAGAGCGACCAGGTCGCGCGCGTCCTTCGCGGCCATCTGCGGCTTGGCGACCAGGTACATCTGGGTGCGTCCGACGCTGGCCACCGGCGCCAGGTCGCGCGATGGCAGGATGGCCGACTTGAACAGCGAGGGATTGGCCGTTTCAACCGACGTCGGCGCGATCAGGAAGGTGTGTCCGTCCGGCGCGGCGCGGATCACTTCGGCCGCCGAGATGTTGCCGCTCGCGCCCGGCTTGTTGTCGATGATGACCGGCTGCCCCAGCGATTCGGACAGCGACTGCGAGAGGATCCGGGCCATGACGTCGGTGCTGCCGCCGGGCGCGAACCCGACGACGACGCGAACCGGCTTCGCGGGCCAGGCCGAAGCCGTCTGCGCGATCGCGGCGCAGCCGATGCTCGTGAGGGCGGCGACCGTCAGGGCCTGCAGCAGGCGGCGGCGAATGGACGATGAGGTGGACATGTTGTTTCCTAGGCGGTGGTGGTGCGGAGCAGTTCGCGCAGCTTGAACTTCTGGATCTTTCCGGATGGCGTCGACGGCATGGCGTAGCGCACGATCAGGCGCTCGGGGATGTACTGGACGGCCACCTTCTCGCGCCTCAGGAAGTCGACGATCGAAGGCAGGTCCACGCTGTGGCCCGGCCGCGCCACCACCACCGCACAGGCCCGCTCGCCCAGGCGTTCGTCCGGGTAGGCCACGATCGCGGCCATGGCGATGGCGGGGTGCCGGTAGAGCAGCGACTCGATCTCGACCACCGGGATGTTCTCTCCGCCGCGGATGATCACGTCCTTGCTGCGGCCGGTGATGCGGATGTAGCCCTCTGCATCGACGCGGGCGAGGTCGCCGGTATCGAACCAGTCGTCGGCGTCGGTGCCGTTGAGGTGCGGCCGCCGGAGGTAGCCGCCGAAGTTGGAACATGCGCGCACCAGCAACCGGCCGGACTCGCCCGCGGGCAGCGCCTGGCCGGCGTCGTCGGCTACCTTGATCTCCACGCCCGGCAGCGGGTGGCCGTCGGTGTTGAAGGCGCGCTCGTCCTCGTCGTCGAGTTCGATCAGGGTGACGGCGCCGTTCTCGCTCATGCCCCAGGCCGACACGATCTTGGTGCCCAGCACGCCCCGGGCCTGCTCGACCAGCGGGCCGGGAATCGGCGCGCCCGCGCACAGGAAGGTGCGCAAGGTCGGCACCGCCAGCCGGCGCTCCGCGACGGCGCGGGTCAGGTCCGTCAGGAACGGCGTCGAGGCCATGGTGAAGCTGACACGCTCGCTGCGGATCAGCTCGAGCGCCTGGCCCGGCTCCCAGATGTCCTGCAGAACCACGCTCGCCTTGAGCATGATCGGCATCATCAGCCCATACATGAAGCCCGTCTGGTGCGCCATCGGCGAGGCCATCAGCACCACGTCGTCGGCCCCCAGGCGCAGGCGCTGCGCGTACGGAATGATGTTGGCCATCGTGGTGTTCGCCGTGTGCATCACGCCCTTGGGCTCGCCGGTGGTGCCCGAGGTGTAGATCAGCTGGGTCACGTCGTCGGGGCCGGGGCGGCTGCGCGCGAGGATCGCCTGCGCGTCGGCGCTGTCCTCCCAGGCCGGGCCGCCGAGCAGGGCATCGAAGCTGTTGCCGCCGTTGCCGCCGACCACCACGACGTGCGCGAGGTCGGGCAGGTCGCCCCGCAAGCCCTCCACCATCTTTTCGAAATCGAAGCCGCGGAAGACCTGCGGCACGATCAGGACCTTGGCTTCGCCGTGCTTGAGCATGAACGAGAGCTCGCGCTCGCGGAAGATGTGCATCAGCGGATTCATCACGGCGCCGATGCGCGAGCACGCCAGGTAGGTCAGCGTGAACTGCCACCAGTTGGGCAGCTGGCAGGCCACCACGTCGTTGCGGCCCACGCCAAGCCGGGCCAGACCCACCGCGATGCGGTCGGCCATCCGGGCCATCTCGCGGTAGGTGAAGCGGGTGGTGCCGCCCTCTTCCACCCGCAAGGCGGTGAGCGCGGTCTTGTCCGGGCAGGCCGCGACGCAGGCGTCGAGGTCGTCGTTGATGGTGCGGTCGTGCCAGAGGCCTTGGGCCACCATCCGGGCGCGGCGCGGCGCGATGAGTACGGGGTCGAAATCCATGTTGTGTCTCCTTGTTGTTTCTTGATCTGTCCCGCAAGGCTTCTGATCGGTTGAGGACAGAGCAAAAACTGCTGCGCAGTTTCTTGATCTGTCCCGCAAGGCTTCTGATCGGTTGAGGACAGAGCAAAAACTGCTGCGCAGTTTCTTGATCTGTCCCGCAAGGTCTCAGGAAGGCACGGACTCCCGTCCGGCGCGCGTGCGGGCGATGATGGTTTTCATGATCTGGGCCGTGCCGTCGCCGATCTGGAAGCCCAGCACGTCGCGCAGGCGCTGTTCCATCGCGCCGCGGTCGTAGCCGCCATGGCCGAACATCAGCAGGCATTGGTGGATCGCGTCGTAGGCGAGCTTGGGCGCCCACCACTTGCACATCGCGGCTTCGGCGGTGTGCGGTGCGCCCCTGTCTTTCAGCCACAGCGTCTGCAGGCACAGCAGGCGAGCCGCCTCGACCTGGGTGTCGAAATCCGCCAGCGGATGCGATACGCCCTGGAAGGCCGACAACGGCTTGCCGAAGGCTTCGCGCTGCGCGACGTACTCCCAGGTCTCTTCCAGCGCCACGCGGGCGACGGCCAGCACCTGCAGGCCGATCAGCGCACGCGAGAAGTCGAAGCCCTGCATGACCTGCACGAAGCCCTTGTTCTCGTCGCCCAGGCGGTGGCTGGCCGGCACCCGGACGTTCTCGAAGAAGAGCGATCCGCGCCCGATCGCGCGCTGGCCGTGGCAGTCGAAGCGGTTGCGGGTGATGCCCGGCAGGTCCATCGGCACCAACAGCGCCGTGACCCCATGGGCCGCCGATTCGATCGATCCGGTGCGGCCGAACACCACCGCCGCATCGGCCTGGTCGGCGGCGGAGATCGAAGTCTTCTCGCCATTGACGACGTAGTCGTCGCCGACCCGTTCGATGCGCAGGCGCAGGTTGGCGGCATCGGAACCACCGCGCGGCTCGGTGAGAGCGATCGCGAACAGCGCCTCGCCCCGCGTCAGCTTCGCCAGCCAGGGCGCGACGACTTCCGGCCGGCCGTGATGGGCCAGGATCTGCCCGTTGAGCGAGGCCAGCAGGTTGACGTAGCTCAGGCTCAGGTCGGCCCGCGCGATCTCCTCGTGGATCACGCCGGCCGCCAGCGCGCCCAGGCCCTGGCCGCCATGGACCTCGGGCAGCTCGGGCGCGATGAATCCCATCTCGCCCATCTCCCGCATCAGCGCGCGGTCGAGCACGCGTGTCTTGTCGCGCTCCAGAAAGCCCGGCGCGACCCGTCCGCTGGCGAAGCGGCGCGCATGCTCGCCCAGCGCCGCCAGATCCTCGTCGATGTAGGGATTCATGGTGTCTCCTTGGGTGGCGCGGGGCCTACTTGGCGTACTTGCGGAACTCGGGCTTGCGCCGCTCGCCGAGCGCCTTGACGCCTTCGCGCGACTCTTCGGTGTCGTAGTACAGCTTGAGCGCGTACATGCCCAGGCCGGCGATGCCGCTCTGGTGCGCGGTGTCGGCGTTGAAGCTGCGCTTGGCGATGGCGATGGCCGTCGGGCTGCGCTCGCAGATGGTCTCGGCCCACTCCTGCACGGTCTCGTCGAGCTTCTCGGGTGGCACGCAGATGTTGGCCAGGCCCATGGCCACGGCCTCCTGGCCCGAGTAGCGCTTGTTGAGGTACCAGATCTCGCGCGCCTTCTTCTCGCCGACCACGCGTGCGAGGAAGGCGGTGCCATAGCCCGGATCGACCGAACCCATCTTCGGGCCGACCTGGCCGAAGATCGCCTTCTCGGAGCAGATGGTCAGGTCGCAGATGGTGCACAGCACGTTGCCGCCGCCGATGGCGAAGCCCTGCACCCGCGCGATCACCGGCTTGGGCACGTCGCGGATGGCGGTGTGCAGCTCTTCCATCGGCAGGCCGATGGTGCCGCGGCCGTCGTAGTTGCCGTTGTGCGCGGACTGGTCGCCGCCGGTGCAGAAGGCCTTCTCGCCGGCGCCGGTCAGCACGATGGCGCCGACCTCGCGGTCGTAGCCGGCGCGGTTGAGCGCCCGGATGATCTCGTCGCAGGTCTGGCCGCGAAAGGCGTTCATCTTCTCGGGCCGGTTGATCGTGATCCAGGCCACGCCGTTGCGCACTTCGTAGAGGATGTCTTCGAATTCCATGATGTTCTTTCAGTGAGAGGGGTCGGGGAGCGGCATCAGCCGTTCATGGTCAGTCCGCCCGAGACGCTCAGGACCTGGCCCGTGACGTAGGCCGCGTCGTCGCTGGCGAAGAACAGGATGGCGCCCGGCAGGTCGTCCGGCTGGCCGATGCGGCCCAGCGGGATCGAGCGCGTGAAGGCTTCCATCAGCTTCTCGGGATTGCCGGCGCCTTCCTTGTAGTCGGCGAACAGCGCGGTGTCGGTCGGGCCCGGGCACACCACGTTGACCGTGATGCCGTGGCGGGCGTGCTCGCGCGCGATGGTCTTCGAGAACGCCACCAGGCCGCCTTTGCAGGCCGCGTACACCGCTTCGCCCGAGGAGCCGACCCGCGCCGCGTCGGAGGCGATGTTGACGATCCGCCCCGCCTTGCGCGCCGCCATGCCGGGCAGCACCGCGTGGTGCATGTGCAGGGCACCGGTCAGGTTGATGGCGATCAGCTTGTCCCACTGCGCCGGCTCGGTCTTGGTGAAGGGCTTGAACACGTCCCAGCCGGCGTTGTTGACCAGCACGTCGATCGGGCCGAAGCGCTCGAGCGTGGCGGCGACCGCGGCGTCGACGCTCGCGCGGTCGGTGATGTCGCAGCGAAAGGCCTCGGCCTGGCCGCCCTCGGCGCGGATCTGCGCAGCCACCTTTTCGGCGGCCTCCGGGTTCAGGTCGAACACCGCGACGCGTGCGCCCTGGCGGCCAAAGCGGCGGCTGGTCGCGCCGCCGATGCCGCCGCCGCCGCCGGTGATCACGACGGTCTTTTCATTGAATGTCTGCATCTGGGTCTCCATGGGTTGCGAAGCTTGCTATCGTGGGCGCCAATCTCGAGGGGTTTCGCGCCATTACGACAACATGTTTACGTATTATGGGCAGATCGACTCGCCTGTCAAATCGAACTTTCAGAGATGAATCATGGTTATCCCTAATCAATCAGCGGACCCGGCGCGCATGGCGCTGGCGAACCGGGTGTTCTTCCGGCTGTACCAATGTGCAAACATGTTGCATAAAACAGGCACCAAGGCCGTCGAGGCCGAAGGCCTCACGACGCAGCAATGGGCGGTACTGGGTGCGCTGTCGCGGCCCGAGGCCGGCGAGGGGATGAGCGTGGGCGACCTGGCCCGCTACCTCAAGGTGAGCCGGCAGGCGCTGTCGGGACTGCTCAGCCGCATGGAGCGCGACGGCCGCCTGCGGATGGCGCCCGACGGCCGAGACCGCCGGTCGCGGCTGGTCTCCATGACGCCTTCAGGCCTGCAGGTGTGGCAGCAGGAGGCGCTGCCGAAGATCCACGATTACTACGAGCAGGTGATCGGCGACTTCTCGGTCAACGACATCACGCACACGCTGCACTACCTGCTGCGGATCCTCGAGAACATGCAGCGGGTGGATGACCTGCAGGGCGGCGTCGAGCCGGAGGAGGCCTAGAACAGACCTCGCTGCAATGTCGTCAACCCCACGAAGCTCTCCCCCATAGGCTGCAGGATGGCATCGCCGATCGGCTGCAGCTGCTTGCTCAGGTAGTGCTCGTAGTCGATGCGCGAGCGGCGCGCTTCCATGGGCTCCGGCCCGTTCAGGGTCATGACGTATTCGATCCAGCCGCCGTCCTGGTATTGCCTGGGGCGGTCGACCCGATCGTTGTGCTCGTCGGCCATCCGGGCAGCGCGGACCTGCGGCGGCACGTTGACCTGGTAGGCATCGAGGCGATGCCGCAGGCGCTTGCGGTAGACGAGCAGGTCGTCCATCCTGCCCGCCAGCATCGACTGTGCATAGCCGGCCACGAACGCCTGATGGGGCTCGCCGTGGAAGATGCGCGAGAGCAGGCCCTCCTGGAACTGGCGCGCCAGCGGGGTCCAGTCGCTGCGGGCCATCTCGAGGCCGCGGTAGACCATCTCCTCCTTGCCCCCGGCGTCCGCGCTGAGGCCGGCATAGCGCTTCTTGCTGCCCACGTCCGAGCCGCGAATGGTGGGCATGAAGAACTTCTTGTAGTGCGTGTCGAACTCGATCTCGAGGAAGTTCTCCAGACCCTGCTCCTCGCGGAGGGTGCGCGTCCACCAGGCGTTGATGTCTCTCGCCAGGTCGGCCGCGATGGCGTGCGCCTCTTCGTTGGTGCGGGTGCGCCGCAGCCAGATGAAGATGGAGTCGGTGTCGCCGTAGATGGCCTCGTAGCCCCGGCCTTCCACGAATTGGCGCGTGAGCTTCATCATCTCGTGCCCGCGCAAGGTCACGGCGGATACGAGCTTGGGATTGAAGAAGCGGCACTCGGCCGCACCCAGCACCCCGGCGAAGGAATTCATGAGCAGCTTCAGGGCCTGCGACAAGGGCTCGTTCCTGGCCCGCTTGGCCTCGTCCCTGGCGCGCCACAGCGTGGTCACGATCTCCGGCAGGCAATGCTGCTCGCGCGAGAAGACGGTCCCTCCCGGTCCCTGGACGACCCGCGTCGGGTCCGAGGCGTTCGACCCCTCGATGAAGCCCACCGGGTCGACGAGAAAGGTCCGGATGATCGAGGGGTAGAGGCTCTTGTAGTCCAGCACCACGACGGAGTCGTAGAACCCCGGCTTCGAGTCCATCACGTAGCCGCCAGGGAAGGCCTTGCTCGGAATCTCGCCCACGCCCGGCGCCACGTAGCCCAGGCGATGCATGCGCGGCAGATAGTGATGGCTGAACGCGGCGATGGAGCCCCCGAACTTGTCGGCCTGCAGGCCGGTCGTGTGGGCCCGTTCCAGCACAAACTGCAGCAGCTTCGCCTTCTCGAAGATGCGCAGCACCAGTTCGCAGTCGCGGATGTTGTAGGTGGCCAGCGCGGGCTTGTCCTCCTGGTAGCGGCGCTCGATCTCGGCCATCTTGTCGTACGCGTCCCCGATGGCCTTGCCCTCGCCCAGCATCGCTTGCGAGACGGTCTCGAGGCTGAAGGACGGAAAGCTCCACACCGCGGCCTTGAGCGCGTCGATGCCGTCGATGACGATGCGACCGGGTGTCGGCGCGAACAGATAGCCCTGTCGGCCCGGATGGGTGCGCCACTCGAAGGGCCGGCGCTCGCGCCCCAGTAGCAGCTGCGCCCCGCAGTCGTCGGCTGTCTTCTGAAGCACGCGGAGATCGAACTGGATGACGTTCCAGCCGATGATGACGTCGGGGTCGTTCCTCTCGAACCAGTCGTTCAAGCGCTCGATCATGTCCTTGCGGGTCGGGCAATAGACGAGCGAGAAGCCATCGGGCTGCGCCGGCTCGGGCGGCGGCTCGCCCAGCATGAAGACGACCCGGTCTGCGGTTGCGTCCAGCGCGATGGAGTAGAGCGCCTCGTGCCGGCTGGTCTCGATGTCCAGCGACACCACCTTCAGCACCGGCCGGAAGTCGGGCGCCGGCCCGAGTCTGCAGTCGACGATGGTGGCTCCGTCCCTGCGCCCTCCTTCCACCCGCACGCCCGCGGTGATGAATCGCTCCATCAGGTAGCGGTCGTGCGGACGCACATCGGCTTCGAGCAGTGGAATGTTCTGCGCCTGGAGCGCCCGTGCCAGCTGGCCGAGCTGGCGGAAGTGCTTGGCATAGACACCGACGACGGGTCCCTGCCCGAAGGTCTTCAACCCGAGTTCGCGCACCTGCAGGCCCGGCATGGCTGCGAGCTGCGCGTCCAGCGCGGGCCGGTGCCGGCTTTCGACGAATGCGACCGAGGTGCGGGCGGTCAGGACCACTTTCATCGGCCCGGCGTCGGTCGCCAGCCAATACTCGATTTCGGTGCCGGCCGGGGCGTCTCGCCAGCGGCGAGTGAGGATGAAGCCCTTGAGTTCGTTGGATGCCACGAGAGCTTGGAAAATCGGAAAGGCGCCGATTTTCGCCCGGCTGCGGCGGATCTTCTCTAGCGCCCCATGAACCGCGGCTTTCGTTTGGCCAGGAACGCGGCCCAGCCGATGCGGAAGTCCTCGGTGTCGAAGCATGCGTAGCACTCGGCTTCCTCGGCTTCGTCGATCGGCCGCGGGTCCTGCAGGCGACGCGCGAACTTCTTGTGCCAGCGCGCCACCAGCGGCGCGCCCTCTGCAATGCGGCTGGCCGAGGCGCGCGCTGCCATGGCCACGTCCGAGTCCGGCACCACCCGGGTGACCAGCCGCTTCTCGCGCGCCTCGGCCGCGCCGAAGATGCGGCCTTCCAGCAGGATCTCGAGCGCGGCGTCGGCGCCGGCCAGGCGCACCAGCGGCGCCATCTCGGCGTAGGCCTCCACCAGCCCGAGATTGCGCACGGGCACGCCGAAGCGGCTGGCCTCGCCGCAGATGCGGATGTCGCACAGGCTCGCGATCAGCAAGCCGCCGCCGACGCACACGCCGTCGATCTGCGCCACCAGCGGCTGCGGGCAGTTCGACATCGCATCGATCGCCGAGCGAATCACGCGGCCGTAGTCGGCGGCCTGCACGGCATTGCTGCGCTCGTGCTCGAACTCGGCGATGTCGGCACCGGGACAGAAGGCCTTCCCGCCGGCGCCGCGCACGACGATGCAGCGCACGGCGTCGTCGCCCGACAGCGTATGCATCGCCTCCGCCAGGCCGGCCCACATCGCCTTGTTCATCGCGTTGAGCTTGTCGGGCTGGTTCAGGACGACGGTGGCGATGGCGCCGTCGCGCTCGACGAGGATGGCAGGGCTCATGCCATCGACTCCGCCTTGCGCGCCGCATACAGCGCCAGCCGCATCGCGGCGAGGCTGCCCTGCGCCTCGCCAGCCAGCGGCTCCCAGTCGGGCAACTCGTCCTTGCGATGGCAGGCCGCTACCCGTCCGGGCCCGGCCGCCTCCAGGGCGGGCTCCTCCACGAGACAGCGTTCGAGGGCGAACGGGCAGCGCGGATGGAAACGGCATCCCGCCGAGACGCCGGCAGCGCCGGCCGACTCGCCCTCCGGCAGGCGCTGGTGGCGCACGGGCTGGCCGGGCTGTGGGCGCGGGATGGCGTCCAGCAGCATGCGCGTGTAGGGATGCCGCGGATTGGCGAACAACGCGTTCTTGGGCGCGAGTTCGACCAGTTGGCCCAGGTACATGACGGCCACGCGATCCGCCATGTGCTTCACCACGGCCAGGTCGTGCGCAATGAAGAGATAGGTCAGGCGCAGCCGCGCCTGCAGGTCCTTGAGCAGGTTGATGACCTGCGCCTGGATCGACACGTCCAGCGCCGACACCGGCTCGTCGCAGACCACCAGGTCCGGGTGCACCATCAGCGCGCGGGCGATGCCGATGCGCTGCCGCTGGCCGCCCGAGAATGCGTGGGTGTGGCGTTCGGCGTAGTGGGCGCCCAGGCCCACCAGCGCCAGCATCTCGTCGACCCGGACCCGGCGTTCGGCGGCGTTGCCAATGCCATGCACGATCAACGGCTCTTCCAGCGTCTGCCGCACGGTCAGTCGCGGGTCGAGCGACGCGAACGGATCCTGGAACACCATCTGCATGCGCTGGCGCAGGGGCCGCAGCGATCGCTGCGACGCGGCGGTGATGTCCTTGCCTTCGAACAGCACCCTCCCCGCGGACGGCTCGATCAGGCGCAGCACCAGGCGCGCGGTCGTGGATTTGCCCGATCCGCTCTCGCCCACCAGCGCCAGCGTCTCGCCAGCCATCACCGTGAAGCTGACACCGTCCACCGCCCGCACCGGCGCGCGCGCCGCGCCGAACTGGCCACGGGCCGCAAACTGCTTGCTCAGGCCCTCGACGGCGAGCAGCGGCGTGCCGCCCTCGCCCGGCGCCGGCACCGACCCGGCGCTCATGCCGCCTCCTCGGTCGTGCGCTGCATGCTGAATCGCTCCACCGGCGCATGGATGCAGGCTGCGCCATGCCGCGGCCCGAAGGCGAGCAGCGGCGGGTCCTGGAGCGTGCAGGCGTGCGTGGCGAAAACGCAGCGCGGGTGGAAGCGGCAGCCTGTCGGCGCCCGTCCCGGCGGCGGCAGGCTGCCTTCGATGACCAGCAGCCGGTCGCGCTCCTCCTCGATGCGAGGCATGCTGCCCAGCAGTCCCAGCGTGTAGGGATGCTGCGGGTCGTTGAAGATATCGGCAACCGGCGCCCGCTCCACCACCCGGCCGGCATACATCACCGCCACCTCGTCGGCCATCCCCGCCACGACCCCGAGGTCGTGCGTGATCAGGACGATGGCCATGCCGGTGTCGCGCTGGATATCCCGCAGCAAGTCCAGCACCTGCGCCTGCACGGTCACGTCCAGCGCCGTGGTCGGCTCGTCGGCGATCAGGAGGTCGGGCGAGCAGGCGAGCGCCATCGCGATCATCACGCGCTGGCGCATGCCGCCCGAGAGCTGATGCGGATAGGCGTCGAAGCGCTGCGCCGGCGCCGCGATGCGCACGCGCTCGAGCGCGGCGATCGCGCGCGATCGCAGTTCCCTGTAGGGCGTGCGGGGATCGTGCACCCGCATCGCCTCGACGATCTGGAAGCCCACCGTGTAGACCGGGTTCAGACTGGTCATCGGTTCCTGGAACACCATGGCGATGCGTTTGCCGCGCAGCGTCCGCAGGCGCTCGGCCGGAAGCCCCGCCAGGTCCTCGCCGTCGAACACGATGCGGCCCGAGGCAATGCGGCCCGGCGCCGGCACGAGGCCCATGACCGACAGCGACAGCATCGACTTGCCGCAGCCGCTCTCGCCCACGATGCCCAGGGTCCGGCCCCGCTGCACCGCGATGTCGACGCCGTCGACCGCGGCCACTTCGCCGTCGTCGGTCGCAAACACCGTGCGCAGGCCTCCGATGGCCAGCAGCGGCGCGGCAAGTGGTGAATTCATGAGCGCCCTCGCGATTTCGGGTCCAGCACGACCTGCAGGCCGTCCTGGAACAGGTTGAGGCCGAACACCAGCAACAGGATCGCCACCCCCGGGAACAGCGCCAGGTGCGGCGCGATCAGCAGCGTGGTCCGGCTGCTGGCCAGCATCGCCCCCCACTCGGGCAGCGGCGCCTGGGCGCCGAGGCCGAGGAAGCTGAGGCTCGCGCAGGTGAGGATGTTGATGCCCACCCGCAGCGTCGCCAGCGCCATCAGGGTGGCGGCGATGTTGGGGAACACGTGGCGCGCCAGCAGACGGAAGTTGCTCATGCCCATGGCGCGGCAGGCCTCGATGTAGGGTTCTTCCTTCACGGCCAGCGTCTGGCCGCGGGCGAAGCGGGCGAAGATCGGCACCGTGTAGATCGCCACCGCCAGGATCGCGTTGGTCAGGCTGGGGCCGAGGATGCTGATGATCACGATGGCCAGCAGCACGCCCGGAAACGCCATCAGGATGTCGACCAGCCGCATGATCGTGGCGTCCACCCGCTTGCCCGCATAGCCGGACAGCAGGCCGACCGGAACACCGATGGCCGCGGCGATCACCACCGACAGCACGCCTTCCACCAGCGAAATGCGGGCGCCGTAGAGGATGCGCGTGAAGATGTCGCGGCCCAGTTCGTCGGTGCCGAACCAATGTGCGGCCGAGGGGGTCGCCATGACGTTGGCAAGGTCGTTGTCGTACGGGCTCCAGGGCGCGAGCACCGGTGCCAGCAACCCGGCCAGCACGAACACCGAGAACAGCAGCAGTCCGGGCAGCGCCATGCGGGAGCGCCGGAACAGCCGCCAATGCGCGCGCCAGCCGTCACGGCGGGACGACGGGCTTTCGGCAGCCACGGAGGCCGAAGGTGCGGGCAGGCTGCTCATTGCGCCGAGATCCTCGGGTCGAGCACGGCGTACAGCAGGTCGGTGGCGATGTTCACCGCGATGAAGGTGACCGCCACCACCAGCACCGAGGCCTGGACCACCGGAAAGTCGCGCGCCAGGATCGACTGCACCAGCAGCCGGCCCAACCCCGGCCAGGCGAACACCGTCTCGGTGACCACCGCCGAGCCGAGCAGGTAGCCCAGTTGCAGGCCGGCGATGGTGACCACCGGGATCAGGGCGTTCCGCACGCCGTGGCGCCAGATCACCAGGTGCTCGCGCAGGCCCTTGGCGCGCGCGGTCCGCACGTACTGCTTGTCCAGCACTTCGACCAGGCTGCTGCGCATGATGCGGCAGATGACGGCGACGCTGGCGGCGGACAGCGTGATGGCCGGCAGGATGATGGCCTGCCAGGAGTCGAAGCCGCTCATCGGCAGCATCCCGTTCCAGACGGCGAAGACCAGGATCAGCAGCAGGCCGAGCGAGAAGGCCGGCGTGGAGATCGCCAGGATGGAGAACACCAGCGCCAGGTTGTCGATCCACGAGAAGCGCTTCACCGCTGCCAGGATGCCCGCCAGGCCGCCGACGACGGCGGCGATGAGCAGCGCCACCGTCCCCAGCAGCAGCGTGTTGCCGTAGCGCGCCAGGATCTCCTCGCTCACCGGGCGGCCGGTCCGGAAGGAGTTGCCGAAGTCGCCGGTGAGCGCCCGGCCCGCGAAGTGCAGGTACTGCTCCAGCAGGGGCCGATCGAGGCCGAGCGCGTGGCGCACGTTCTCCACGTCCTCGCGGGTGGCCATCTGGCCGGCCACCAGTTCGGCCGGGTCGCCCGGGATCAGGTGGACCATCAGGAAGACGGCGACCGACACGCCGACCAGCACCGGCACGGCCTGCAGCAGGCGGTGGATCAGGAAGCGCAGCACCTCAGCCGGCCCTCACGCCTTCCAGGCCTTGCTGAAGTCGACGAACTCGTTGACGTACACCTTGACGTCCTGGACGTTGGAGCGCGTCGCCCACACCTGGTCCTCGTAGTAGAGGGCGATGATCGGCTCCTCGTCGTACACCTTCTTCTGCAGCTCGGCGAGCACGCGCTGGCGCTCCTTCGGTTCGATCGCGACGCGCTGCTGCTGGATCAGCTTGTCCACTTCCGGATTCTTGAAGCCGAAGTAGTTCATCTTTCCCGTGCTGTGCATCAGCAGCTCCTGGGTGAAGTCCATGTCGCCCGTCGGGCTGCCCTTGCCGCTCATGAACATCGGCACCTTGCCCTTGTTCAGCGCCGCCAGATAGGCACCGAACTCCGGCGACTGGATGTTCGCCTTGATGCCGACCGCGGCCAACTGGCCCTGGATCGCCTCGCCCACCTGCCGGTCCATGTTGTAACGGCCCGTGGTGACCATGAAGTCGGTGCTGAAGCCATTCGCGAAACCGGCGTCGGCCAGCAGCTTCTTGGCCTTGGCGGGGTCGTACGGATACGGCTGCAGTTCCTTGGCGGTGCCGTCGATCACCGACGACTCCAGCGACCCGCCCAGCGTGCCGATGCCGCTCAGCACGCCCTGCACCAGCGCCTGCTTGTTGATGGCATGGCCGACCGCCTGCCGCACGCGCAGATCGTTGAACGGCGCGACCGCCAGGTTCATGCCCAGATAGATCGTCCGGTAGCCGGGCTTGCGGATCACGCGCACCGCTTCCAGCGAGGACAGCTTCTTGACCATCACGTAGGGCAGCTCGGAGATGGCGTCGGCCTGGCCGCTCAGCAGCATCAGCGTGCGCGCCGAGTCTTCGGGCACCACGGTGAACACCACCGAATCGAGCAAGGGCTTGTCGCCCCAGTACTTGTCGTTGCGCACCACCACCAGCTTCTCGCCGGGCTGCCAGCTTTGCAGCTTGAAGGGACCGGTTCCGGAGGCGGTCTTGCTGAAGTTGGCGCCCTGCTTCTGCACGTGGGTGGGGCTCAGGATGTAGACGTTGTAGGCGCTCAGCTGCGCCAGCAGCGGCGCGAACGGCTCCTTGGTGGTAAGCCGGAACGTGAGGTCGTCGACCACTTCGGTGGACTCGACCATGGCCAGCGTGCTGCGGCGCGGCGAGCCCGTGGCGGGGTTCAGGATGCGGTCGTAGGTGAACTTCACGGCCTGGGCATTGCAGGGCGAACCGTCGTGGAAGCTCACGCCGGGCCGGAGCTTGAAGGTCCAGCTGCGCTTGTCCGGCGACACCGTCCATGACAGCGCCAGGCCGGGGCCGACCTTGCCGTTCTCGTCCTGTCTCAACAGCGCCTCGTACATCGTGCCGACGGCACGGAAGGTGGTCACGTCGGTGATGAATTGCGGATCGAGCGTCTGGGTGGCGGACCCTGCCGCATAGGTGAGCGTGCCGCCGCTGCGCGGCTTGGGCTGGGCGAGCACCGGGCCTCCCAGCGCCGCTGCCGCGCCTGCCAGCGCCATCCGATGGAAATCTCTTCTGCGGGTCATGGTGGGTCTCCGTTCGTATTGCGTGTTGCGGGCTCCGGCGCGCTCAGCCGCAGGCCGCGGCGATGCGCCCGAGCAGCGCGTCGCAATGGGGTTTGTCGACCCAGCGCATCACGGCGACGAGGTCGAGCGAGGGGGCGCTCCATACGATGTGCTGGCCGCCGCCCAGGGCGAACACGCCGTCCGCGGGCGCCGACGGAAAGAGCTGGCCGCCGGTGTTGAGCCACCACATGAAGCCGTACTGCGGGTTGGCCGCTGATGGCCGCGCGAGCTCGTCCAGATAGCGGCGCGAGATCAGCTGGCGCCCTTCCCACTGGCCGCCGCGCTGCAGCAGCAGGCCGACGCGCGCATGGTCCAGGGCCGAGATGAACAGGCCGCCGCCCCAGTGCCCGCCGCCGGAGACCGATTCCACCGAGCGGCCGTCGAGACACAGCCGCGCATTGTCGTAGCCTCGCCATTCCCAGCCGGACGAGGCGCCGATCGGGTCCATCACCCGTTCGCGCAGCACGTCGTGCAGCGAGCGGCGGAACAGCTGCGTCAGGCACAGTGCAAGCCGGTTCACACGCACGTCGTTGTATTCCCAGCGCGTGCCGGGCGGCTCGAGTTCGCGCAGCGTGCCCTTGTCGCTGTTGTCGGCGGCGTGCGAGCCCGCCTGGCGGTTGTGGTCCACGCTGTCGGGCTTGCCCCAGACGCTGCCCTGCCATTCGCTGGTCTGCTGCAGCAGGTGGCGCCAGCTGACCGCCCGGTTGTGCGCGCTCGCGAAGCCGTCGTCCAGCGCGTAGTCGGCCACGCGATCGTCGAGCGAGCGGATCAGCCCGTCGTCGCAGGCGATGCCCGCCATCAGGCCGATGTAGCTCTTGGCCGCCGAGTACGTGGTATCGGCGCGCGCGATATCGCCCCATCTGGCCACGATGCGGCCGCCGCGGACCACCACCCCGGCCGGGCCTCCACGTGGGCGCACGATACCGATCGGCTGGTCGTGCGGCGGCTTGTCGCCGACGTAGGCGGTGCCGATGTAGCGGCCGTCCTCCAGGAACAGGCTGTAGGGCCAGGTGGAGTCGTGCGCCTGCGCGAAGTCGACCGCTGCGTCGAGCGCCGCGGCCGACATGCCGGTCGCCTCGGGCTGTACGGCATTCCAGTCCCCGCGTGGCGGGAAATGCGCGTTCGTCAAGACGCCCTCCGGCTGTCGTGCGCGAGTGCCTTGGTCACCCCCTGCAGCATCTCGTTGACCTTGTCTTTTGCCTGCTCCCAGCCGCGGGTGTGGCCCATGCGGACTATCACGAGGTCCAGCGACGGCACGACGAACACGTACTGGCCGCCGCCGCCGGCGAAGTAGTAGGTGTCTGCGGGCAGCGCGATCTCCTTCATGCTGTTCAGCCAGATCTGCGCGCCGTACTCGCGGTTCTGCCAGCCGGGGGCCGGCGCGGTCGCGAACTCGACCCAGCCTTCAGGCAGCACACGCTGGCCGTCCCACAAGCCGTCGCGCAGGTACAGCAGCCCCAGCCGCGCCCAGTCGCGGGCCGTGCCGTAGTCGAAGCCGCTGATGATGAAGTGGCCCCAGCGGTCGGTCTCCAGCACGAAGCCCTGCATGCCGATGCGGTCGAACAGTTCGGTCTGCGGCCAGCTGAGCGGATCGGCCCCGAGCCGCAGCACCGTGTCGCGGAAGATCTTCGCCAGGCTGAGCGGATCGCAGTTGCGGTAGCGGCCGACGGTGGCGGGCGCGAACTCCGGTGGCCGCTCGGTGGCCCATTCGGCGACATCGAGCGACTCGGCGTAGGGCAGGAAATGTTCCGGCAAGCCGTAGCGCCAGGTGTCGCGCGTGTCGTCCTGCCCCGTGCAGCGCAGGCCGCTGGCCATGTTCAGCAGGTGGCGCAGCGTGATCTCCCGGCGGGGGTCGCCCGCTGTGTCCCAGGCGGCGATCGGCGCCCGCGCGTCGAGCTGCAGGTGGCCCTGTCCGATCAGCATGCCGATCAGGGTGCCCATGGTGCTCTTGCCCATCGACCAGCTTTCAAGCGGACTGTCCGGGCCGACGCCGGCGCGGTAGCGCTCACCGACGATCTGGCCGCGATGCACGACGAGCACCGCGGCATGGTACGCATCGGGGTCGGCGAAGGCAGCGTCGAGCGTCTTCGCGATCGCGCTGCGGGTGGCTTGCACGGCCGGGTCGGTGGCAGCGGCCTCGCCGCCCGGCCAGCCGGCACTCGAGGCCGGCCCGCGCCGGACCTCGCGCGGCTCGAAGTGAAGCCGCAGTTCGCCGTCGCGCGGCAGGATGATGCTGCCCTGTCCGCCCGTGAAGACGGCCGAGCGCGTGACGCTGCGCAGGGCGGCGAGGCGCCTGCCTTCGGCCGCCCAGTCGGCCTCGAAGCCCGGATGCGCCGCGCGGTGCCCCGCGATCAGGTCGTCCACCGTGGCGGGGTCGAGTTCGATGGACACATCGACCCGGGTGCGCTCGCGATCGACCTGCCAGCGGGCGTGCTTCTGCAGCACTTCGGGCAGCAGCTGCGCCTTCAGCGACCACAGGCAGCTGTGGCCGATGGCCTCCTCCGGCGTGCGCCCGGACACGAACACCGCCGAACAGAGGGTCTTGGCGACCGTCGCCAGCATCATCTCGATGGGGACAACCGCATCGTGCAGCAAGGGAAGGGTTTTTTCTTCGGGCTGGGTCATCGTCTTGCCTGGTGTCATGGGCCGGCCGCGCCGGATTGCAATATGCATCGTTGTTCTAACAGTGCCCGGATCTCCGCGGCAGAGAAGCCGAACTCCTCCAGCACGCGACCGGAGTGCTCACCGAGCCGCGGCGCGGCAGTCGTGGCCGGCGCGTTGCGGCCGCTGAAGTGAAGCGGAAGGCCGATCATCGGTCGTTGTCCGCCGTCGGCTGTCTGCGCGTCCACCACCATGTCCATGGCGCGCGCCTGCGGGTGGGACAGCGCTTCGCCGACCGTCTGGACCGGGCCGACGGGCACCCCGGCGGCGCTGAGCAGCGCTTCCCAGTGCGCCCGGCTGTGGCCGGCCAGCGCCGCGTTCAGGCACTCGGTAAGCGCCTCGCGGTTCTGGAGGCGGGCGCGCGCGGTGCTGAAGCGCGGGTCGTCGCACCACTCCGGGTGGCCCACCACGTCGGTGATGCGAGCCCAGTTGGTGTCGTTGGCGCCGCCGATCGCGATCTCGCCGTCGGCGCAGCCGAAGGTCTGGTAGGGCGCCGCCACCGGATGGGCCGTGCCCAGTCGCTGCGGCAGCGGCTCGCCCGAGAAGAACAGGGCGGCATACCAGTACAGCTGCTGCATGGAGGCTTGCAGCAGCGAGGTTTCCACGTGCTGGCCGATCCCGGTGCGCAGCACGTGCACGTAGGCGCCCAGCACGCCCATCGCGCCCAGGATGCCGGCATTGACGTCGGCGATGGACACACCGGGCTTCACGCCGGGGCGCCCGGGCTCGCCGGTCACGCTGATGAGGCCGCAGAAGGCCTGCAGGATCAGGTCGAAGCCGCCTCGCTCGGCCAGCGGTCCCCGGCTGCCGTAGCCGGTGATGCTGCAGTAGATCAGCCGGGGATTGATGGCGTGCAGTTCGGCGACGCCCAGCCCCAGCGATTCCATGGTGCCGGGGCGGAAGTTCTCCGTGAGCACGTCGGCCTGCGCGACCATGCGTCGCAGCGATTCGCGCCCCTGGGGCGTCTTCAGGTTGATCGCGATCGAGCGCTTGCCGCGGTTCAGGACCTCGAACGAGGCCGGCATGTCGGCCGCGCCCTTGCTGTTGAAGCTGCGCGCGTCGTCGCCGCCAGGGAACTTCTCCACCTTGATCACGTCGGCGCCCAGGTCCGCAAGCATCAGGCCCGCCACCGGACCCGCCATGATCTGCGCGAGTTCGAGTACCCGCATGCCTTTCAGGGGCTGCCAGCCCGGGCTCGTCTCCGCATCCGTGTCTTTCATCGCACTGCATGCTAGTGAGCGAGCCGGCCAGGGGGAAATACGGGTTCAAGCTAGGGCTATCGCGAATTACGATAGCGCTCCCATGGATGCGCGCCGCCTGAAGAATTTCCTCTCTGTCATCGAGGTCGGCAGCATCGCGCGTGCAGCCGAGATCCTGCACGTCGCGCAGCCTGCGCTCAGCGTGCAGATGCGGCAGCTGGAAGACCTGGCGGGCTGCCAGTTGCTGGCCCGCAGTTCGCGCGGCGTGGTGCCGACCGCGATCGGCCTGGAGTTCGGCCGCCGCGCCCGCGAAACGCTCAAGATGCTCGAGGGCCTGCGCGGCATCGGCCAGGAGCAGGCCGCGATGCCGTCCGGCCGCGTCGTGATCGGCACTGCCGCCAGTGCCGCGACCATGATCGCCGTGCCGCTCCTGAACCAGATCCGTGAGCGCTACCCGGCCATCACCCTCGAACTGCTGGAGCCGCCGGGGGCAGACATCGGCGCCATGCTCCTGCGCGGGCGCATCGACGTCGCGGTGCTGCTCGGCGACTACTCGGCGGCCGGCATGCAGCTGGTGCAGGTGCTGCAGGAAGACCTGTTCGTGGTGGGCCTGCCGGGCGCTTCCGGCGACGTCGACCTCGAACGGATGGACGGTGCGCGGCTGATCATGCCGGCCCGGCCCAACAGCCTGCGCACCTTGTTCGACCGCGCCTGTGCCAACCGCGGCGTGGTACCGCAGGTGGTCACGGAGGTGTCCTCGCCCTACACCATGGTGCATCTGATGCGCGCCGGGCTGGGCGCCACGATCCTGCCGCTGTCCATGCTGGGGGGCTCGCGACCTCAGGAACTGCCGGTGGGGCGGCTGGTCAACCCGACGCTGACCCGTCCGATCACGGTGGCCACCGCCGTCGACGCGCCTCAATCTCCGCAGTTGCTGGCGACCAAGAACCTGCTGCTGGCCACGCTGGTCCAGCAGGCGGACAGCGGACACTGGGAGGGCGTTCGGCCCTGGCCGGCCAGCGGGCTGGGCGCGCTCGCCGCCTGATCGACTTCAGCCGACGCAGGCCCGCCGTGCGGCCTGGCACACATAGTGCGCGAACTCCGGCCCGTCCATCGCCTTCACGAGCACGCCCAGTTCACGCTGCTCGGCGTCATGCGAGAGTGATTCCTGCAGCTGCGAGCGCCGCAACGGCTGCCATTCGGACGCACATTTCCAAGCGGCCAGCCGCACGCCAGCGCTGGCAAGGAGCAGGCGCAGGAACAGCGCCCGCTCCAGGCGGAGGCAGGCCAGGTCTTCGGCGGTGGCCCCGACGGTCAGGCGGCGGAGTTCTCGCTTGCAGGCCTCGATGCGCGATTCGAACGGGCCGCCGGTTTCCATCACCTGGCCCGCCGGAGCAAAGACGAGCTCGACGTCGCGCAACACGTGGAGATGCGAGATCTCCTGAAGGACACGCAACACGGGGGACAACTTCGAAGTCATCGCCCAATAGACGCCCGCCCGCCCGCTCGCGGGGTAGGACATTGGGCCGATCCAGCGCACTCTTCGCCTACGCCGGCCTGCGAAGGAGATCCAATCGCGGGTCCCATGCGTAAAGACGAGGCGGCAATGCTCCCCAGCACCCTTGTCTGCGGCCGCCAAGGAAAGCCCCATGAAGCCGCGTCCAACACCCGCCATTCGATTCGCGAACATCGCCGTGTCCCAGCTGGCCTGGTTCGCCGCGGTGCTGGGCGCCGCGCGCCACACGCCGCTTTGGGGCACGGTCTGCGTTCTCGCCGGCATCGGCTGGCACCTGGCGGTGTCGGCCCGGCCGAAACGCGAAGCCTGCCTGGTGGGGCTCGCGATGCTGATCGGCTTCGCCACCGAGTCGCTGCACACCGCCGCAGGCCAGGTGACCTATCCGTCGGGACAGTTCGATCCGCGCCTGGCGCCTTACTGGATCGTCGCCCTCTGGGGCCTGCTCGCGATCGCCTTGAACGTCACGCTGCGCTGGCTCCGGCATCGGCTCTGGCTGGCCGCACTGCTGGGCGCGTTCGCCGGCCCCCTGGCCTTTGCCTCCGGCGTGCGGCTTGGCGCAGCGCAGTTCGTCGATGCCCCGCCGGCCCTGTTCGCGCTGGCCCTCGGCTGGGCCGTCGCCTTGCCGACCCTGGTCTGGCTGTCGATCCGGTTCGACGGCGTCACGGTTCCGGAGCCGGCGCATGGCTGAGCGCTCCATCTCCTTCGCCTCGGCGCTGCTGTTCGGCCTGCTGGCCACGAACGCGCCGCCAGCGTGGTCGGACACCCGTCGCCAATGGGACTTCCAGGTCACGCTCGACGGCCAGCCGATCGGCGAGCACCGCTTCATGAGCACGGCATCGGGGGACGACAGGCAGATCAGCAGCGACGCCAGCTTCGTCGTCAAGATGCTCGGGCTCGCGGTCTACCGCTACCGTCACCAGGCGATCGAGCAGTGGCGCGGCGACTGCCTGACCGGCCTTGCCTCCACCACCGAAGAAAACGGCAAGACCACCCGCGTGCGCGCCGAGGCCGAAGGCCCGGCCCCGGTGCCGGGCGACACCGCACAGTCGCTGGTCGGCTGCGTGATGAGCTTCGCCTACTGGAATCCGGCGATCCTCACGCAGACCCGCCTGTTCAACGCCCAGACCGGCCGCGCCGAGACCGTGCAGGTCAAGCCGCAAGGCAGCGACACCGTCGAGGTGCGCGGCGTGCCTGTCGCGGCTTCGCGATGGCGCATCACCGGGACTGCGCAGCCGATCGACCTCTGGTATGCGGCGGACGGCGAGTGGATCGGTCTCGACTCGACCGTCTCAGGGGGCCGCAGGCTGAGCTACCGCCTGAAATGAGGCGGCCGCCGGCGCAGTGTCAGGCTCGAGCCCCAGGTAGGCCCGGCGCAGCTCGGGCCTCGCCATCAGTTGATCGGGCCGCCCGATCGCGACGATGCGGCCCTCCTCCAGCACCGCGGCGCGCTGCGCGACCTCCAGTGCCATGCTGACGTTCTGCTCCACCAGCAGCACCGCGATGCCGTCGGCATGGATGCGCCGGATGGCCTCGAACATGTCGAGCACGATGCTCGGCGCAAGGCCCAGCGAGGGTTCGTCGAGCAGCAGCAGGCGCGGCTTCGCCATCATCGCGCGGCCGATCGCCACCATCTGCTGCTGCCCGCCCGACAGCGAGCCGGCCGGCTGCGCCAGCTTCTCGACCAGCGCCGGGAACAGCGCGCACACGCGTTCCAGCGAGAGTGCCCGCTCGCGGCGCGCAGCGCCCAGGTAGCTGCCGATCTCGAGGTTCTCGCGCACCGTCATCTCGGTGAAGAGGCGCCGCCCCTCGGGCACCAGCGCGATGCCCTGGCCGCAGAAGCGATGCGGTGCCAGACGCGAGATGTCCTGGCCGTCGAACACGAGGCGCCCGGCGCTCACGCGATGGAGCCCGGCGATCGCATTGATCAACGTGCTCTTGCCGGCGCTGTTGGGCCCGACGACGCAGAGCAGCTCGCCCTTGCCGATCGAGAGCGACACGTCCCACAGCGCGGTCGCCTGGCCGTAGGCGACGCGGATCTCCTGCACCTCAAGCATGGCTCAGCTCCGCGACGCCGACGGGCATCGGCGCTTCGAAGGCGGCCTCGGCGCACGCCGGCGCCATCGCCTGCCCCAGGTAGGCCGAGACCACCGCCGGCCGCTGCATGACCTCGCGCGGCTCGCCCTCGGCCAGCACCTCGCCGCGATGGAAGATCACGACCCGGTCGCACAGAGCCATCACGGCCCGCATCACGTGCTCGACGAAGACGATGGTCGCGCCCTGGTCGCGGATGCGCCGGATCAGCGCCACGGCCTCGTCGATCTCCGACGGCGTCAGGCCCGACAGCACCTCGTCGAGCATCAGCACCTGGGGCCGCGAGGCCAGCGCGCGCGCGAACTCGAGGAACTTGCGCTGGTGCAGGTTGAGCTCTCCGGGCAGTGCCCCGGCGCGCTCGGTGAGGCCGGTAAAGGCCAGCCACTGCCAGGCCTCGGCCTCGGCACTGCGGCGGTCGAGCGAGGCGGCACCGAACATCGCCGGCAGCGCGACGTTCTCGAGCACCGTGAGATGGGCGAAAGGCCTCGGGATCTGGTAGGTGCGCGCCATGCCGCCGTGCGCGATGCGGTGGGCCGGAATGCCCGAGATGCGCCGGCCGTCGAACTCGATCACCCCCGCCGTCACCGCATAGTGGCCGCTCGCGACATTGATGAAGGTCGACTTGCCCGAGCCGTTGGGGCCGAGCAGCCCGAGGATCTCGCCGCGCCGCAGTTCGAGATCGACGCCGCGCAGCGCCTGCACGCCCTTGAAGGACTTGCGCACGCCCCGGGCGCGCAGCAGCACCTCGCCGGCGCCGGCCTCCGGCCGTGGCGACACGGCCGGCCCGCCCGTCGCCAGGGCCGGCGCACGTGCAGGCGCGGGCGCTGCGATCGCCCCGGCGCCGCGCCGCGCGTGCCACCACTTCAGGGCCTGGCCGAGCAGCCCTTCGGGCATGAAGAGGATCACCACGATCAGCACCAGCCCGGTCAGGCCCTTGCCGATGATCGCGGTGTCGCCGCCCGTGAAGGCATAGAGCAGCAGCGTGATCGCGGTGGCGCCGACGATCGGGCCGGCCCAGTGCCGCGTGCCGCCGAGCACCGCCATCAGCACCACCGTGAGCGGCAGCGCGATCGTGAAGGTGTCGCCGGTGGTCACATAGGATATGAAAAGCGCCTGCACGCCGCCGACCACGCCCGCCAGGCCGCAGGACAGCGCGAAGGCGCCGAGCTTGTAGCGGAAGGTCGGCACGCCCATCACCTCGGCGACGTCCTCGTCGTCGTGGATCGCGAACAGGCCGGTGCCGAAGCGCGAGTGGTAGACCACCAGCGCGGCCACCACCGTCGCCAGCGCGACGGCCAGCGCCAGCAGATAGAAGGTGCCCGAGGCGGTGGGACCGATCGCGGGCACCGGCACCGCGCTCATGTAGACGCCCGGGCCGCCGTCGATCGGCGTGTTGAGGATGAGCGTCGCGACCACGAAGGTGGCGGCCAGGGTCAGCAGCGAGAACAGCTCGGCCCGCACCGCCTGGACCCGGAAGGCCACCGCGCCCAGCAGGGTGCCGAACAGCGCGGCCACCAGGCCGGCGGCCGGCAAGGTCCACAGGAACGGGATGTCGAAGCGGGTCGCCAAGGTCGCCGTGGTGTACATGCCGATGCCGAAGAAGGCGCCGTGGCCGAACGAGAAATAGCCAGAGTAGCCCGACAACAGGTTCCACGAGGTGGCGAGCGCGATCCAGTGCAGCACCAGGTAGAGGATCGACTCGTAGAAGGCCGGCAGCCCGAGCCACGGCACCGTGGCCAGGCCCGCGCCGGCCGCCAGGATCACGAGCAGCGAGCGCTTCATCAGGCCACCCTCCCCGGCCGCGCCAGCAGCACCAGCATCAGCAGCGAGAAAGACACCAGCGGCGCCCACGAGGGCGCGGTGACCGCCATCGTCACGGCTTCGGTGACGCCGATGACGCAGCCGGCGATCAGCGGCCCGAGCGGCCGGCCCAGCCCGCCGAGCATCACGGCGGCGAAGACCACGCCGATCCAGGCGTAGATCTGCGACGGCGACAGCGTGTAGGCCAGCGCGATGCATACGCCCGCCACGCCGGCCAGCGCGGCGTTCAGGCCGGACAGCATCAGCGCCAGTGCGTTCTGGTTGACGCCGAAGGCGGCGGCGATCGGGGCGTCCTCGGCGGCGGCGCGCATCGCCTTGCCGAGGTCGGTGCGGCGCAGCGCCACCCACACGGCGAGCGAGATGCCGACGCCCAGCCCCAGCGTGATCAGCTCCGGCAGCGGCAGGAACAGCGGCCCGAGGCGCAGCTTGTGCTCGGCATAGCTCGACTCCAGCTTGCGGTAGTCGGCGGTCCAGATCCATTGCAGCAGCGCCTCGATGATCACGGTGACGCCGAAGGTCACCAGCAGCGAGTTGAACGGGCTGACGCGAAAGCGCGTCAGCACCCAGTGCAAGGCCGTGCCGAGCGCGAAGAACAGCGGCACGATGAAGACCAGCGAGAGCAGCGGGTCGACACCGCGCCGGCTCGACAGCTCGTAGGTCAGATAGGCGCCGAGGAAGGCGAGCGCGAAATGCGCCAGGTTGATCTGCCGCAGCATGCCCCACGAGAGGCTCAGGCCCAGGCCCAGCAGGCCGTAGAGCGCTCCGGTGAAGAGGCCCGCGAGGATGGCCTGGGCGAGAAGGGTGGCGCTCGGCAGTGCCATCGGCTCAGGCGCCGCGGGTCTGAAGCTTGGCGCCGGGGGCCGCCCATTCGGCCGGCCAGACCGTGACCCACTTGCCGTTCTGCACCTGCTTGACCCGGCTCAGGTCGGCGCCGAAGTTGCCGCGCTCGTTGAAGCGCAGCTTGCCCTGGATGGTGTCGACCTGGTTGGCGCGCAGCCAGGCGGCCATGGCCTTGTCGTCCAGGCCCTTGGTGGCGATCACCGCGGCCTCGATGATCTGCCAGGCCGTGAACGAGGCCGCGGCCTGGGTCTCGACCGCGGTGTCGGGCATGCCGGCGCCGGCTGCGCGCTCGCGGTAGACCTTCACGAACTCGGCCGCCACCGGGTTGTTGGTGAAGGGCGGATGGTCCTCGAAGATGGTCATCGACAACGCCCCGTTGGCCTCGGGCGCCTTCAGCATCGGCGCCGGCGCGGGCACGTGATAGAAGTGGTGCAGCGGCGCATAGTCGATCTTCTTCATCGCGTCGAGCAGCTGGTTGCCCTCGAGGCCGATGGCGCCGGTCCAGATGAAGTCCGGGTTGGCTTCCTTCACGCGGCCGGCGATCGGGCCGAAGTCGCGATTGCCGAAGTCCCACTCGAGGAACAGCACCTCCTTGATGCCGCGCTGCTTGGCCACTTCGCGCGCGCCGAGCGCCACGAAGTGCACCGACGGGAACTTGCTGGTCACGACCGCGATGGTCTTGGGCGGCGCCGACGACGAGGCCAGAGCGGTCAGCACCAGCGCCGGCAGGGTCTTCTCGGGTTCGGGGCCGATCGACCAGGCCGGGAACTGCTGGTCGTACTTGGCCAGGTTCGGGATGCCGAAGGTGTGGTGCACCAGGGTCTTGTTGTAGCGCTGCGCCACGCCCATCGCCGACAGGATGTTGCCGGTGGCGTAGGGCCCGATCAGCAGGTCGACCTTGTCGGCCGTCACCAGCTGCTCGTACAGCGTGCGGGCCAGGTCGGGCTTGGACTGGTCGTCCTTCAGCACCCACTCCACCGGCCGGCCGAGCAGGCCGCCGCGCTTGTTGAGCGAGTCGACATAGATCTCGCCGGTGAGCTTGTGCACCAGCCCGGTGGACGACAGCGGGCCGGTCAGCGCCAGCGTGCCGCCGACCTTGATCGGCGCCCCGCTGGGCTGGGCGCCGGCCTGCGAACTCCACAGTGCGCTGGCGCCGAGGGCGCCGGCCGCTGCCACGAAGGAACGACGGTCCATGTTCATGCTCTGTCTCCTGTAGTTGTTCGGGGAAGCGGTCGGCGGGTGCTTGTCAGTCGCCGTCGACGACCGGGTTCGACAGCAGGCCGACCCCTTCGATCTCGACCTCGCAGACATCGCCGGCCTTCATGAAGATCGGCGGCTTGCGCGCGAAGCCGACACCCGCGGGCGTGCCGGCGATGATGATGTCGCCCGGCTGCAGCGCGAAGGGTTCCGAGCACACCGACACCAGGGTGGCGACGTCGAAGATCATGTCGCGCGTATCGGCCTCCTGGAGCACCTGGCCGTTGAGGCGGGTCTGGAGCTTCAGGCCGGTGGCGCCCGGGGGCAGTTCGTCGGCCGTGACCAGTTCCGGGCCGAAGGCGCCGGAGCGGTCGAAGTTCTTGCCCATCATCCACTGGGCCGACTTGAACTGGTAGTCGCGGATCGAGCCGTCGTTGAAGAGCGAATAGCCGGCCACGTGCTCGAGCGCCTTCGCCTTGTCGATGTAGCGGCCGCCCTTGCCGATCACGACCACCAGTTCGCCTTCGTAGTCGAACTGGCTCGACACGTGCGGGCGCACCAGCGGCTGGCCGTGGCCGACCCACGACGAGGGGAAGCGATGGAACAGCACCGGGTACTTGGGCGGCTCGAAGTTGCCTTCGGCCGCATGGTCGACGTAGTTGAGGCCGACCGCGATCGCCTTGGCGGGGGACTGCAGCGGCGGCAGCCAGGCGATGTCCGCCAGCGGAAGCCGCGTCCGCGCCGAGGCGCCGGCGCGCTGCGCCGCGGCCAGGCCTTCGGGCCCGGCGCGCAGCAGCGCGTCGAGGGTGGCGGGCAGGCCTTCGGCCGTGAGGTCGACGACCTCCTGGCCCAGGCGCAGGCCGATGGCGGACTGGCCCTTGTTCTGAAAAGCGATGAGACGCATGGTGCGGTCAACCGTTCCGGATTTCAAAGTTGGTGATGAAGTCCTCGGGCACCGCGGGGCCCCAGGCGTAGAAGGAATCCTCGGGCGGGTGGTCGCCGGAGCGCCACTCGAAATCGCCCGGCACGTAGTCGATGTCGAACGAAAACTCGCTGTAGCTGCCCCACGGGTCCCGCGCGTAGTAGAAGTAGTTCGAGCCCAGCACATGGCGCCCGACGCCCCAGCCGCGCGTGAAGCCGGCCGCGTACATCTGCTCCATGCCGCGCCCGACCTCGTCGATGCTGGCCACGTCCCAGCTCAGGTGATGCAGGCCGGGCCCATCGGACTTCGCCATGGCGATCAGGTGGTGGTCGCTGCCGTGCACGCCGTGCATGAACACCACCAGGTCGGCCGAGCGGTCGGTCAGGCGCAGGCCGAGCGCATCCTCGTAGAAATGGATGGCGCGCGAGACGTCGGGACAGTGCAGCAGCACGTGCGACAGGCGGCGCGGCCGGACCTTCGGAATGCGCGAGCGCGCCAGCGAAGCGCCGGTGCCCAGCGGCACGGGCGGCTCCGGCTGCTTCTCGCTGCGCAGGTCCGGCGTGCTCTTGGCGGCCACCACGACCTGCACCGGGAAGCCGTCCGGATGCTTGACCCACAGGCCTTCGCCGCTGCCCAGGGGATGCGGTGCGCAGCGCTCGACGCCCAGCGTCTCGATGCGCGCGGCAATCGCATCGAAGTCTTCGGCGAAGCAGCCGAAGCGCAGGTACTGGAGCTTCTTCGGCCCCGGCGCCGCATGGACGGACGCCCAGGCATGCGGATGGCCGAGCGTGTGCAGGTCGAGCCGATCGCCGACGCGCTTCGTCTCCAGCCCGAAGGCCTCGTAGAAGCGCACTGCATCGTCGAGGTCGGGGACCGTGAAGACGATGCCGTCCAGCGAATGCACGCCATGAACGGCGGCCCGATACGGGTCCTTCCGGGTACGAAGCTCGATGGCCATGGTCTGTCTCCGGTACTTCTCGCGAAGCTCGAAATAATATATTCTTCAAGACAAACTATATCGACAGACGCTTTATCTATACCTAGGGTTAACAAGGAAGTTCATTCCTTTCGGACCACACATGACAGCGACGAGCGAGCGCCCCCGGGGAATGAGCCAGACACGGCTGGTGTTCGAGCGGCTGCGCACGGCGATCGTCGAGGGGCGGCTGCTGCCGAGCTCGAAGCTCAACATCGCTGCCTTGGCGGAAGAGCTCTCGGTCAGTGCCGGCGCGGTGCGCGAAGGCCTGGCGATGCTCGAGGCCGAGGCGCTGGTGGTGTCGGAGCCGGCCCGCGGATACCGCGTCAGTCCGGTCTCGGCGCTCGACCTGCGCAACCTGGTCGAGGCCCGCATCCAGGTCGAGCAACTCTGCCTCGCCGAAGCCATCCGGCACGGCGACCTGGCCTGGGAGGGGCGCATCGTCTCGGCCCTGCACCGGCTGACGCGCATCGCCGAGCGCGAAGCCGGGCAGCCGCGCCATCTCAATCGCGAATGGGCCGCGAACCACGGCGAGTTCCATCACGCGCTGGTGTCCGGCTGCCCCAACGAATGGCTGCTGAAGATGCACCAGATGCTCTATCAGCAGAGCGAGCGCTACCGCTTCCTTACGGCCCCGCTGGCCGCCACCGAGCGCGACGTCAAGGCCGAGCACCAGGCGATCGTCGACGCGGTGCTCGGCCGCGACATCCCGACCGCCCAGGCTCTGATCGCGCGCCACCTGGACCACACGGCGCAGCTGCTGCTGGACTCGCCGGACCTGAACCAGGCACGGGAAGCGCAGGCTGGCGTCGCCGGGTGATGTCAGGCTTGCAGGCGGGTGAACTGCGCCCTGGACAGAAGCCGCCTGAAGTCGCTGTCGAAACTGACCAGATGCTCGCCTTGATGGATGACTGCGGCAGCCAGCCACGCATCGGGTACATCGTTCGCGGCGAGCGCATTGTCGGCACACAACTGGCGGAACGCCGGCCACTCGGCCCCTAGCGCCGGTCGCTCCACGCCCGGCGCCGCCAGCAACGCATCGACGAAGCGCAGGGCTTCCGGCGTTGGCGTGGGGTTCAGGAATATCTTCGGATTCGTCACCAGCCGCAGGAAGCTCGCCACCACCATGGGCTGCAGCTGAAGTGGCCTTGCGTGGGTCGCGTCCGCGAGGGCTTGTTCCAGCCAGTTGCGGGCGACCGCATGGTGCGGATGGTCGCTGCGCGACGCAGCAACGAGGACGTTGACGTCAGGCGTCACTGTCGGCGGCGTCCAGCATCGCCTTGTTGCTGAGCCCGTCGAGTCCCGGTGCCAGTCCACCCTTGCCCCGATAGACCGGCAGGCGCGCGGACTTCAGCTGCGGCGGCCGCCCGCGCAATCGCAGTTGCAGACCTTCTTCGATAAGGCGCGTCAGAGTGGTGCGCTGTTGCGCCGCCAAGGCCTTGGCTTCAGCAAGCAGGTTGTCGTTGAGGTTGAGCGTGGTCTTCATGGCTTTCTCTGACCGCCGATACAGATTTCTGTATTTTAGATGCCTCGCACGGAAGAGCAAGAGTCGCCGGCTGATGTCAGGTCGACAGGCGGCCGGCCTGCGCCCTGCCTACGGCCGTGACCGCCGATTGCGACGCTCGGCCTCGGCCGCCTCGTGGTCCTTGACGATGGCTGCGATGACGCTGGCGTCGCGCTGGCGCCGTGAAAGGGCCGGCTGGTCGTCGTCGCCTTCAGCGGCCGTGACGACGACGATCTCGTCCACGCAGACCGGCGGGACATCCTCCACCGCGCCGCGCAGCGGCTCCATCAGGTGCGCGGTGCCATGCGGGGACTGCAGGTCGACGAGGATGCGGCGCGCGCCGAAGGTGCGCGCATTGACGTGGAAGAAATCCGCAAGATGGGCGCGCAGCTCCGCCCAGTGGCGCCTGTCCCAGATCACCTTGCGGGGCACCGCGCTCAGCGGCAGCGGAAAGAAGGTCGCGGCCTCGTCGCGCTGGTTGATGCGGCTGACGATGGCTTCCACCTGGTCGCGCGGAACGCGACGCCGGGTGTAGTGCGGCAAGGGCCCGAAGCCGGAGTCGGCGTAGGTGAGCACGTGGTAGTCGGAAATCGGGCCCTCGATCTTGTTCGACGGGATCCGCA
Source organism: Variovorax sp. 10N432 (assembly GCF_056394465.1). Taxonomy (NCBI): domain Bacteria; kingdom Pseudomonadati; phylum Pseudomonadota; class Betaproteobacteria; order Burkholderiales; family Comamonadaceae; genus Variovorax; species Variovorax sp. 10N432. The sequence continues at coordinate 29,495 of NZ_JBFTHX010000023.1, read as the reverse complement.
CGATTCGCATGGCGCGCGTTTCGCGGCTGTTGCTTCCCATCTCGTCTCCTCTGACATTGCGACGTGCCGGAGTCTGCATGCAGGTGCGGCGCTTGAACATCCGCCATTCGGGGGATGCATCGAGGCCTTCGATGGACCGAGGGCGCAGGCGAACCGATACTGTCGCCCTTGCCCATCACCCGCACCCGCATCTCTTCGCAATGACCCAGACCACCCTTCGCGATGCAGTCCCCGGCGACGCCGTGCGTTGCTTCGAGATCGAAAGCACCGCCTACGAAGGCGACGAAGCCGCCACGCTGGCAAAGATCGCCAAGCGCATCGACGTGTATCCGCAGGGGTTCCTGGTGTTGGAGGTCGACGATGAGATCGTCGGCTTCATCAACAGCGGATGCGCCGACGAGGTCGCGATGTCCGACTCGGCGTTCAAGGAACTCGTGGGGCACGATCCTGCTGCACCCAAGGTCGTCATCATGTCGGTGGCCGTGGCGCCGACCCGGCAGGGACGGGGCTTCTCGAAGCTTCTGATGGCCGAGTTCCTGCGGAGGATGCGGGCTGCAGGCAAGCGCGAGGTCCACCTGATGTGCAAGCAACGCCACATCGAACTCTACAGACGCATGGGCTACGACTACGTCAAGCCATCCGCCTCGAACCACGGCGGCGTGTCCTGGCATGAAATGATTCAGCGGCTCTGAGAGAGCGTCCGCCCGGGCGCAGGCACCGCCTGCGCACCCGAAGCGATGCGCAGGCGGAACTCCGACGGCGCACAGCCGACCTCGGCCTTGAAGAAGCGGCTGAAATAGGCGGCATCCTCGAAGCCGAGCTGCAAGGCGGCCTCCGAGACCGTCATGGGCGTATGGGCCAGGATGCGCTTGGCTTCCAGCACCACGCGCTCGTGCAGCAGCGCCAGCGCGCTGGTGCTGGCCACCGCCCTGCAGACGCGGCTCAGGTGGTCGGCCGTGACATCCAGGGCCTGCGCATAGAAGGCCAGCGGCCGGTGCTCGTGGAAGTGCCGCTCCAGCAGGGCCCGGTAGCGCTGCACCAGAGTGTCGCGCAGGGCCTGGCGCCGGCCGATGCCGGTGGCCGCGATCTCCTGGCGCAGGAACCACAGGGCCAGCAGCACGACCTGGGACTGCAGCGCCTCGGCGCGGCCGATGCGCTGGGACTGGAACTCCTCGGCCAGCGCGGAGAAATGCCGGGCGCAGGCCGCCGCGTTGTCACCCAGGTGCGTGGCATCGAGCACCAGCGTCTGCGCCAGCCGCTGCGCCACCACCGGCGAGTGCGCGCACAGGGAAGCCAGTGCGCTGCTCGGCACCGTCACCTGCGTGCCGACGCTGTCGGGCTCGTAGTCGAAACCGTGCACCACCCCGGGCGCCACCATCAGCGCCACGGGCGCCCGCAGCGCATGACGCTCGCCGTCGAAGGTGCCGACCAGCGCCCCGGCGGTCAGGAGCTGGAACTGGTGCAGTTCCTCGTGCCGGTGGGCCGGAATTCTCCAATGGTGCTGCTGGGCGCGGACACCGATCGCCTCGACGTGCAGGCTGTCCTCCGGCATGAAGTGGCGCACTTCGCGGAACGGGACGACGAGGAGGTTGCTGGGCCGCATGGTTGTGTCCCCTTGGAGGCCGGAAATCTACAAGAACCCCTCCTGTTCGTCCATGGTGGAAAGTCCGCCGTCTCCCTAAGCTGGACCCCGTTCATCAAGAAACACCGGAGACAAGCATGTGGAATCGACGTGAGCTGCTGCAACGCAGCGCGGCCCTGTCCGGCCTGGCCAGCCTGGGCCTCGGGCGCCCGGCATGGGCCCAACTCAACGGCAACGCCGTCATCGTCTCGGGCTTTCCGGCCGGCGGCATGGGCGACAACGTGGCGCGGCCGGTGGCCGAGCGGCTGCGCGGGCGCTACGCGACCAGCCTGATGGTCGAGGCCCGCACCGGCGCCGGCGGCCGCATCGCGGTCGAATACGTGAAACGGGCCGCGCCCGACGGCCTGACCATCCTGCAGATCCCGAGCTCGCCCATGACGCTCTATCCGCACACCTACAAGAAGCTCAACTACGACCCCCTGACCGACTTCGCGCCGGTCTGCTCGACCGTGACCTACGCCTTTTCGTTCACCGCCGGGCCGGGCCTGCCGGCCGAGATCAAGACGGTGGCCGACTACGTCGCCTGGGCCCGCGCCAATCCCAAGCTGGCGACCTACGGCATCCCGGCCGCGGGCTCGGCCCTGCACTTCGCCGGCATGCTGCTGCAGAAGGCGGCCGGCATCGAGATGACCAGCGTCGCCTACCGCGGCGGCGCGCCGCTGCTGAACGACCTGCTCGGCGGCCAGGTGCCGGTGAGCTTCAACGTGGTCGGCGAGGTGATGCCGCACGTGCGCTCGGGCAAGCTGCGCTCGCTGGCCATCACCAGCGCCCAGCGTTCGCCCTTCCTGCCCGAGGTGCCGACCCTGATCGAGCAGGGCTACAAGAACATCGCGGTACAGGAGTGGCTCGGCTGGTTCCTGCCGGCCAAAACGCCGGCCGACGTGGTGCTGCGCCTGAACACCCTGGTCGGCGAGGCGCTGCAGGTGCCCGATTTCGTGGCCGCGCTCGCCACCTACGGCCTGCAGCCGATCCACCAGTCGCCCCAGGAGTTCGCGCAGATGGTCAAGGCCGACTACGAGAAATGGGGCCCGATCGTGCGCTCCACCGGCTTCACCGCGGAGGACTGAGCACCGTGCCTCGCCTCACTGCAGCCCAGGCGCTGGTGCGCCTGCTGGCGATCGAGCAAGTCCCTTTCGCCTTCGGCATCGTCGGCGGCAAGCTGGCGCCGCTGATGCACGCCCTGTCGCAACAACAGGCGGTGCGCTTCGTCGGCGTGCGCCACGAGGCGAGCGCGCCGATGATGGCCGCCGCCGTCCACGCGGGCTCGGGCCGCATGGCCGTGGCGGTCGGCGAGATGGGGCCCGGCGGCCTCAACCTCGCATCCGGCATGGGCGTGGCGCTCAACAACAACCTGCCGCTGCTGGCCGTCACCACCAACCAGCACCGGGCGGCCGCCTATCCGCACAGCGGCATGTTCATGGACCTGGACACGAAGGCGGTGTTCGCCCCGCTGACCAAGTGGAATGCGGTCGTTCATGACCCGCGCCGCCTGCCCGAACTGGTGCGCCGCGCCTTCCGCGAAGCCCTGTCGGGCCGGCCCGGCCCGGTCCACCTGGACATTCCGCAAGACGTGCTGGCGGCCACGACCGACTACCCCGACGACGAGTTCGCACTGCCGCCGGAGCGCTACCGCGCCACCCTCGGCCCCCGCCCGGCGGCCGAGTCGGTCGCCCGCGCGGCGGCCCTGCTGCGCGCTGCGCGGCGTCCGCTGGTGGTCGCCGGCGGCGGCGTGGTGACCAGCGGCGCCGTCGACGCCGTGCGCACCCTCGCCGGCCTGCTCGGCGCGCCCGTGGTGCCGACCCAGATGGCCCTCGGCGTGGTCGCCAGCGACAGCCCGCACTTCATCGGCCATGGCGGCCTGATCTCGGGCGACGCGCTGCGCGCGGCCTTCGAGCAGGCCGACGTGGTGCTCGCCGTCGGCTGCCGCTTCTCGTCCTGGATGTGGGATGCCCGCGGGCCCCTGGCGCGCCGCCACCACCGCACCATCAGCATCAACACCGACCCGTCCGCGCTGGGCCATCCGGTGCTCCACGAAGTGGCGATGCAGGCCGATGCGCGGCTGGCGCTGCAAGACCTGCTGGCCGCCCTCGCGGCCGAGGGCCCGGAGCGAACGCCGGACGTCGGCTGGCTCGCCGGACTGCGCGAGGTCCGCGCCCGCTACGTCGAAGGCCTGGCCGCGATGGCGCGCGACCCGGACCCGACGATGCATCCCGCGGCCCTCGCCAAGGCCATTGCCGATGCGCTTCCGGGCGATGCGCTGGCGGTGTTCGACGGCGGCCACACCACCTTCTGGAGCAACGATTTCACGCCGGTCGATGCGGTGCGCACGCGCTTCCACGAGCCCGGCATGAGCCACCTCGGCTTCGGGCTGCCGTACGCGCTGTCGCTGCAGCTGCAGCATCCGGACCGGCCGGTGTTCAACATCACGGGCGACGGCTCCTTCGGCTTCACGCTGAACGAACTCGACACCGCGCGCCGCGCCGGGCTGCCGGTGGTCTGCATCATCCACAACAACGCCGCCTGGGGCATCATCCGTTCGGGCCAGCGGGCACAGCTCGATTTCGAATTCGCGACCAGCCTCGAAGGCACCGACCATGCGGCGATCGCGCGCGGCTTCGGCTGCTTCGGCGAAACCGTGACCCGTGCGGAGCAGTTCGCGCCGGCCCTGGGCCGGGCGCTGGCCTCGGGCCTGCCGTCGGTGCTGGACTGCCGCACGCGTTTCGTGTCGCATCCCGCCGCGCCGGCCTTCGGCAGCATGAACCGCTTCGGCTTCGAGGCGTTCATGCCGGTGCCCGCCCCGGGCTGACTTCTTCCACCTTGCACCTTCTCACCATGACCTCACTGACCCTCGCCCAAGCCAACCAGATCATCGCCGCCGCGCTCGCGCATTCGAAGCAGGCCGGCTACCAGCCGATGGGCATCGCGGTCCTCGACGACGCCGGCCACCTCAAGGCCTTCGCGCGCGAGGACGGCGCCAGCATGTTCCGCTTCGACGTCGCCCAGGCGAAGGCCTGGGGCGCCGTCGGCATGGGCGTATCGAGCCGCCAGCTCGGCGAGCGGGCCAAGGGCAACCCGAACTTCTTCGTCTCGCTGGCCGCGACGTCGGCCGGCCGGTTCCTGCCGCAGACGGGCGCGGTGCTGATCAAGGACGCCCAGGGCCGGGTGCTGGGCGCGGTGGGTGCGAGCGGAGGCAGCGGCGACGAAGACGAGGCGATCTGCATCGCGGGGGTTCAGGCAGCGGGTTTCGCCGTGTGATCAGGAAGCCGCCCGCCGCGGCTTCGCCTTCGCCTTGACGCCCGCCGCATTGAGGGCGACCGCGGCCCGCACGAGCGCCTTGAACGCCTCGGCGTCGACCTGCTCGCCCTCGCCGATGTCGATCGCGCGCCGCACGTTGCCGTCCAGGCTGGCGTTGAAGAGCTTGGCGGGGTCTTCCAGCGAAGCCCCCTTGGCGAAGGTCAACTTCACTTTCGCCTGGTAGGACTCGCCGGTGCAGAGGATGCCTTCGTGCGACCAGGTCGGCGTGCCCATCCACTTCCATTCCTCGACGACCTCCGGTTCGGCTTCCTTGATCAGCTGGCGCATCCTGCCCAAGGTCTGGCCGCGCCAGTCGCCGAGCTCGGCGATCCGCTGGTCGATCAGCTCGGAGGCCGACGGGCCTGCGGTCGCTTCCGATTTCTTCATGCCAGGGGGAGTTCTCGCAAGAGGTTGCTGCGGACCCAGGTGAAGGCCCCGGCGCGGAGATTGCCCGCCTGCCACTGGCGGAACTCGGGATCGGCCGACAGCGGGTCCGTGACCTTGGCGTAGGCCGCCGCGTTGTCGAACTCCACGGTCAGCACATAGTTGCCCAGTTCGCCCGCCGCCACCGTCCACAGCCGGGGCTGGGGTGCACCGTGCTTCTTCCAGAGCGCCGCACCCACCTTCATCGCATCGATGACGGCCGCGAGATCGGCCCCGGGGCTGGGTCGCAACACGTAGCGCGCTTCGTAGGCCATGGATGTCTCCTTCATCGCAGAAAGGACGCTCATTGGAGCACCTGGGCGCCCGCGGGGCAACCGGCGCGGGCCAGCGGCAGGCTCAGTCGGAGACGGCAGCGCAGCCCTCGACGAAGCGGACGTCGGCGATCCAGTTGCGCCGCCTGCGCGCCAGCCGCGTCTCGACGTCCTCGCCTTCGAACGACACCGGCTGCGGGCGAAGAAGCGACGGCGACACGTTGTCGAACGCGTTGACGTTCACGACGGCATAGAGGTGCTCGTCGAGCAGGCTGGTGACCAGGGGAACGACACCGCATCGCGCGCAGACATGAAACCGGGCCGTGCGCGTGCCGAAAAAGTAGCTGGAGACGAGCGACGGATCGTCCACGGTCACCCGCAGCACCCCGCCGGGGTTGGAGGTCCAGACCCCGCGGTGCTTGGCACAGAACGAGCAGCCGCACGCCCGCGCCGGGATCTCGGTCGGCTCCGGCTCCCAGCCGAGTTCGAAAGTTGTGTTGCCGCAGTGGCAACCGCCTGTGATGACCATGATCGCCTCCTGTCACATGAGAACCTTCAGCAGCCGGGCGAGCAGCTCCTGCGCCGAGAACATCGTGAGCGTCAGCGGCAGCAGGGGCAGCAGCGTGGTGACTGCCAGGTGCAGCACGGTCTTCAGGGTGAACGGCGCCCAGCGCATGTCCTCGACGATCGCGAAGCTGTTGCCCATGTCGGCCAGCGCCTGGATGTCCGGACTGCCGATCAGCGCCTCGTCGGGCCGCGCCCCGCCGCGCAGCCATTTGTGGTCGAACTCGCGCGCATAGCGCTGCGCCAGCGTGCCGTACTCGCGGCGGCCCCTGTTTTCGGTCGCCTCGAGCTGGGCACTGAAGGCGCACAACGGCCCGAGGATCACGCACACCATCAGGGCGACCACCCCGGCGATCTCGACCTCGAACTCGAGCAGGCTGGCGCCACCGAAGAAGATCCGGTCGGCGATCATGCCGGCCAGCAGCACGCCCTGGGCGAACAGGAAGGGCGCGAAGGCCACCCGCACCAGCGAGAGAAAGCCGAGTCCCCCGCAGCGGTCGGGATGGGTCGGCATCAGGTCCAGCCGGATGCGCGACACCTGCCAGAGAAAGCGGGCCCAGATGAACAGGCGGAAGTACCACCGCAACAGCAGGAACTGGAACAACGGCAGGCTCACGCAGGCCAGCCACCAGCCCGCGGCCGTCAGCCTGAGCTGCCCGTCGGCGACGACGCCATACCAGCTCGAGACGTCGAGCGTCAATCGCGTTCGCCAGACCACGAACACGCCGATGCCGTAGACCAGCAGCACGAGGAGAGCTTCCGCCCAGACCGAATTGCGAAGGCGCAGGGCGGACGCGACGGCCAGGTGGAAGCGCCCGCGCGAATCGTCCGGCACCAGGCCGTCTTCCAGGAACTGCCGCGCGACCAGGCGCATGCGCCGATGAACCACCAGCTCGGCCAGAATCAGCAAGGGCAATGCGACCAGCAGGCGGGCATGGAGTTCGAGATCGCGCAGGAACGGCAGTTCGATGCTGCCCCAGGCCCGTCCTTCGACCACGGATATCAGCAGCAGCGGGGCCCAGGCGAGGAGCACCGCGGCCAGCGCGCGGCGGTGCGGCATGTTGCCGACCGCGTCCGACAGGTGCGCGCGCCGCCAGAGTTGGAACAGGGGCCCCCCCAGGACCAGGGAAAAGTCGTCCGATTCGAGCTGGCGCAGCTCGTCGATGCTCGGCGTCGCAGGGGGCATGGCTCGGAACCTCCGCAATCGGTGCAGCATCCTACACGGCGCCCATGGCGGGGTCCCGGGCATTCACATTCACGATCCGTTCACCCTCATCGCCAAGAATCGCGCAACTTTTTTTGCCCGCACCCACGCCCGCGCCCGGCGCCGATCGCCGGGCGGCCGCTTTCCCCTTTCTGCATCCAATGTCCAGGCACACCTGGGTTCGCACCTGCGCCTTTCTCTGGGGCGCCGTCGTCTTCATGCCCGTCGGGCTCAACTACGCCGGCGCTGTCTTCCTCATCATCGCGATGCTGGCCGGCGGCCCGCTGCCCGAGCGCCTCGACCGCCTGCGCACGCACCCGCTGCGCTGGCCGATCGCGGCCTTCCTGCTGTGGACCCTGGCCGTGCTGGCGTTCGGCCCGCGCTATCCCGGGACGCCGGTCGAGCTGGGGCACGGCTTGCGGATCGCGACCACCATGGTGCTGCCGATCCTGCTGTCCGATGAAGAAGCCGCCTGGGGCCTGCGCGGTTTCTTCGCCGGAGCCCTGCTGGCGCTCACGGTGATGCTGCTGACCTGCGCCTTCGGCCTGCCCGACCTGCCGCTGTGGCACAACCTGACGACGATGAAGGGCAACAAGTCGATCAACGACGCCCTGCTGTTCGCGCTGCTCGGCGCGTCGGCGGCGACCTGGGCGCTGGCGCTGCCGCGCACCACGCCGAAACGGCTCGCCTGGCTGGCGGCCGCTTTCGCCGCGACCCTGGGCTGCGCGGTCATCGTGACGCTGGCGCTGCCATCGCGGACCTCGCTGATCGCCCTGTTCGTCGCCGTGCTCGGCGCCTGCGTGCATCAATGGCGCCTTCGGCTGCGCGCGCTCGCCGTGTCGCTCTGCGTCGTCATGATCGCCGCCGGCGGGCTGATCTCGCAGGCGCCATCGGCGCAGGAGAAGTTCAAGCTCGGCGTGCAGGAAATCGAGGCCGCCCAGGCCGGCGCGGTGTCGGAGGGCAGCTGGGTGGTGCGCTTCTACATGTACCGCGAGACCTCGCGCATGATGATCGAGCGCCCCTGGGCCGGCTGGGGCGTCGGCAGCTGGACCAGCGAATGGCACCGCCGCGCGCCGAGCCTGCTGCACGACTACAACATGCCGCACAACGACTTCCTGTGGATGGGCTCGCAGACCGGCGTGCCGGGGCTGCTGGCGCTGGCACTGGTCTTCGCGACCGGCCTGGGCATGGCCTGGCGGCGCGCCGACCTCGCCGGGCGGCTGGCCTTCGTCGCGATGCTGGTGCTGCTGGTGGCGACCAGCGTCAACTCGGCCAACCGCGACGCGGCGATCGGACTCAGCCTGCCCTGGATCGTGTTCCTCTACCTTCGGCGCGCACACGGCGCTTCGCCGGCGCTTGCAGGCGATCGACCCGCAGGCGATCCCGTTCGTCGGTGACGCTGCGCGCGGCCAGCCACACCGCCCCGGCGGCGGCCAGCCCGCCGGCACCGCTCAGCAGGAACAGCAACAGGATCTGGTACTTGGCCGCTTCCAGCGGGTCCATGCCGGCCAGCAGCTGGCCGGTCATGATGCCCGGGAGCGTGATGATGCCGGCCGCCGACATCTGGTTGACGAGGGGGATCATGCCGCGGCGTATGGCGGCCTGCACCGTCACGGCCAGGGCCTGCCGGGCGCTGTCGCCGAGCGCCAGCCGGGCCTCGATCGCCGAGCGCCGCGCCCGCACGTCCTCGAAGAAGCTGTCGAGCCCGAGGCTGGCCGAATTCAGCACGCTGCCGAGCACGATGCCCATCAGCGGAATGGCATAGCGCGGGTCGTGCCAGGGCACCGGCCTGATCGCGGTCGTGAGCGCCAGCGCCACGGTCACGATGCCCGACACGGTCACCACCAGCGCACCGATGCGAAAGTTGCCGCCGTTCGCCAGCCGCTGCCGGGGCCGCACCGCGACCTCTCGGGCCGCGGCGAGGATCATCAGCGCGACGATGCCCAGCGTGGCGGGCACCGAGGAGGCCGCGAAGACCGCGCGCAGAACCAGGCCCACCAGCAGCAGCTGGACGACCATCCGGAACGCCGACCACAGCAATTGCCGATGCACCTGCAGGCCGAGCGCGAGCGACGCCGCCGCATTGACCAGCACCAGCAGGGCGGCCACGCCGACGTCGAGCGTGTCGAGGTGGATCGTCATGCCGGGTGCAGCGCGCCGTCGATCATGTCGAACGCGCGCTGCCCCATGCGCGCCGCCTGCTCGCGCGAATGCGTGACCAGCAGCACCGCCAGGCCGCTGTCCATGCGCTCGCGCAGCAGGGCCTCCACCGCCGCGGTCGACGCCGCATCCAGCGAAGCGGTCGGCTCGTCCAGCAGCAGCACGTCGGGGCCGACCGCGAGCGAGCGTACCAGCGCCAGACGCTGGCGCTCGCCGGTCGACAGGCGCGCGATGTCGACGTCCATCAGATCGAGCGAAAGGCCCAGCATTGGCAGCAGGGCATGGACCTGCGCGAGGTCGCCGGGCCGGAAATGCGCGGCGGCATCGGGTGCCCACCAGGCCGGTTCGGCCGCCTGGTAGACGACGCGCCGCCGCCATTGCGGGCCGCTGGTGCGGTCGCGGTCGAGGCCGTCGAGCGTGACCGCTCCGGTGCCGACGTCCATGTCGGCGATCAGCCGCAGCAGCACGCTCTTGCCGGCGCCGGACGCGCCCAGCACGGCCACGCATTCGCCGCGCGCCAGGTCCAGATCGAACGGGCCGCCGAAGTCATTGGCCAGTTGCCTGACGCGGAGCATGGCGGCAATGTAGGGCCAGAGGATGAAAGGCGGCTGAACACCGCCTGACCCGCGGACGGGGTCCGGCCGTTCAGGTTTCGTGCAGGTGGCGGACATAGCATCCAAGGCGCCACTTCCAGTGTCATCCTTCTGACCTAGCGGTCGGCCGCGGAGGCCGAGCCACTGCGCCGCATATCATCGACATGCGCCGCCGAGGCGACGATGTTGCGATGCAGCACCGGCCCGGATGTACATCCAATGTATTCATGAATCACCCGATCGATCGAGGTACGTACCACCCCGCACCGCCCCTCGCGGACCAGCGACCGCTTTCTCGCGGCATGCTGGCCCTGCTGCTCGCCCCGTTGGCGGTGATCTGGTTCGGCTCGCTCGGCATGCGCTCGCTCATCAGCCCCGACGAGGGCCGCTACGCCAGCATCGCCTGGGAGATGATGCGCAGCGGCGACTGGATCACACCGCGCCTGAACGGGCTGCTCTATTTCGAGAAGCCGCCGATGCAGTACTGGCTCAGCGCGCTGTTCCTGCACCTGTTCGGCCTGAACGAGTTCGCCGCCCGCCTGTGGCCGGCGCTCGCCGGTTTCCTCACGGTGCTCGCTGTCGGCGCGACGGCCTCGCGGCTGTGGGGCCGGGAGACCGGCATCCGCACCCTGGCGATCGCGGCGTCGATGACCTGGGTCTTCGGCAACGCTCATTTCCTGACCCTCGACGCCGGCCTGACGCTGTTCCTCACGATCGCGCTGTGCGCCGTCCTGATCGCCGAGAACGTTCCCGCGACACCCGCGGTGCGCCGCAACTGGATCTGGCTCGCATGGGCCGCGATGGCCGGCGCGGTGCTCAGCAAGGGGCTGGTCGGGATCCTGATCCCCGGCGCGACGCTGGTCCTGACCTGCCTCTGGCGCCGGGACTTCGGTCCCTGGCGCCGGATGCACTGGTGGTCCGGACTGCTGATCTTCCTGGCGCTGGCGGCGCCATGGTTCGTGCTGGTGTCGATGCGCAATCCGACCTTCGCCCAATTCTTCTTCATCCACGAGCATTTCGCGCGCTACCTCACCAAGGTCCACCAGCGTGAAGGCGCCTGGTGGTACTACCTGCCGCTGCTGCTAGGCGGGATGCTGCCCTGGACCAGCGCGCTGCCATGGCTCGGTCCCCGGCGCGCGGGCGACGCGCCGCCGCGCGGCGTCGCGCCGGCCGACTTCCTGTTCGTGCACTCGGTCTTCATCCTGCTGTTCTTCAGTGCCAGCGGTTCGAAGCTGCCCTCCTACATCCTGCCGATGTTCCCGGCACTGGCCCTGCTGATCGGCCTGCGGCTGCAGCAGGCCAGCCCGCGTGCGCTGCGCGGCCACCTGCTGGTCCCGATCCTGGTCTGGTCGATCGCGCTGGTCGCCTCGACGCAGAGCGCCCGGGTGGCCTCCCATTCGACGCCGGCCGAGATCTTCGCCCAGCTCGGCGTTGGCATCCGCTGGGGCGCCGCGGTCTTCCTCGCGTTCGCGGCGTTCGCCTGGTGGGCCCTGCGGCGGCGCGGCGTCACGCTGGCCATCGTCAGCCTGGCGCTCGGCCATCTGATCGGGATGACGATGGTGATGGCGGCCCACAACGCCTACGGACAACTCAAGAGCGCGGCGCCCATCGTGTCGGCATTGGAGCCGGTGCTGCGGTCCGGGGCGCCGATGTTCGCGGTCGGGATCTACGACCAGACGCTGCCCTTCTACCTGCGGCGGGACGTCGTTCTGGTCGACTACCAGGACGAATTCGCCATGGGCCAGGTGCTGGAGCCGGGCCGCTCGCTGGACTCGCTCGACGCCTTCGCCAGCCGCTGGGAGGCACTGCCGCAGGCCGCGGCCTACATGGACTTCCCGAGCTTCAGCGCGTTGCGCCAGCGCGGCCTTCCGATGCGGGTCATCTTTCAGGATCAACGACGCGTGGTGGTAGCCAGACAATGAAGATCATCGATTTTGCATGGGTGCTGACCGGCGTCCTGCTCAACGCCGCAGCCCAGCTGCTGCTCAAGGCCGGGGCGCGCAGCGTCGGCGAGATTTCCATGAGCGACGGCAGTGCCGCGCTCTGGCGCAGCGCCACCGGCCTGGCCCAGCATCCCGGCATCCTCGGCGGCCTGACCTGCTACGCGATCAGCGTGGTGGTCTGGATCGTCGCCCTGTCGCGGGTCGAAGTGAGCATCGCCTACCCGATGCTCTCGATCGGCTACATCGTCAACGCGGCGCTGGCCTGGTGGCTGTTCGGCGAACAGGTCAACGCCCAGCGCTGGCTCGGCATCGCAGTCATCGTCGTCGGCGTCATCCTGGTGGCGCGCAGCGGGAGCACGAATTGAACGACATCCCCTTCCTGCCTTTCACGCGCCCCTCGATCGACGAGCGCACCATCGCCGAAGTGTCCGAGGTGCTGCGCTCCGGGTGGCTCACCACGGGCCCGAAGTGCCAGGCGCTCGAGGCCGCCTTGTCCAAGCGCTTCGACGGACGGCCGGTGCGGCTGGTGAACTCCGGCACCGCCTCGCTCGAGCTGGCGCTTCGGCTGTGCGACATCGGCCCGGGCGACGAGGTCATCACCACGCCGATGAGCTGGGTCGCCACCGCCAACGTGGTGCTGGCGGTCGGCGCCACGCCGGTGTTCGTCGACGCCGATGCCGCCACCCGCAACATCGACCTCGACCGCATCGAGGCCGCCATCACGCCGCGCACGCGGGCCCTGCTGCCGGTCGACCTGGCCGGCCTGCCGGTCGACCGGGACCGGCTCAACCGGCTGGCCGCGGCCCATGGCTTGCGCGTGGTCGAGGACGCGGCGCAGTCCTTCGGTGCCCAATGGGGCGGGCGGCCGATCGGCAGCTTCGGCGACCTGGTGTCGTTCAGCTTCCACGCCAACAAGAACATGACCTTCGGCGAAGGCGGCTGCCTGGTGATGAACGACGAGGCCGAAGCGCGGCGCTTCGAGCTGCTGCGGCTGCAGGGGGTCCAGCGGCTGCCCGGCGGCGGCATGGAGGTCGAGGCCTGGGGCGCCAAGGCCAACATGACCGACATCGCGGCGGCGATCGGCCTGGGACAACTGCGCAGCATCGACGACTTCAATCTGCGCCGACGCCAGCTGGCCCGGCGCTACTTCGAACGCTGGGACCGCTCGCTCGGCTTCGAGCTGCCGCCCGAAGACACGGAACTGCATGGCAACTGGCACATGTTCCAGCCGCTGCTGCCGCGCGCGTTCGCCGCGGCGCGCCCCGACTTCGTCGCCGGCATGAAGGCGCTGGGCTTCGGCGTCGGCGTGCACTACCCCGCGATGCACCTGTTCTCGATGTTCAGGGCCATGGGCCACGCCCGCGGCGATTTCCCGGTCGCCGAGGACATCGGCGAACGCACGGTCACGCTGCCGTTGTTCCCGGCCATGACGGACGCCGACGTCGATCGCGTGTGTGCTGCCGTCACCACCGTGATGGCGGACCTCCAGGAGGCGCGGCCATGACGCCGCTGCAGTCGGTTCCCGGCCACGAGGCCGACCACGACCACGACCACGACCACGACCACGACCACGACAACGACGACGACATCGACGACGACACGCCCGAGCTCAGCGTCGTGATTCCGGTCTACAACGAGGAGCAGGGCCTGGCGGCGCTGTTCGAGCGGCTCTACCCGGCGCTCGATGCGCTCGGGGTCTCCTACGAGCTGATCTTCATCAACGACGGCAGCCGCGACCGTTCGGCCGCGCTGCTGGCGGCGCAGTTCGAGCGTCGGCCCGACGTGACGCGGGTCATTCTCTTCAACGGCAACTTCGGCCAGCACCGGGCGATCCTGGCGGGCTTCGAGCACTGCCGGGGCGACCGCATCGTCACCCTCGATGCCGACCTGCAGAACCCGCCCGAGGACATCCGCCTGCTGCTGGACGCCATGGACCGCGGCCACGACTGCGTCGGCTCGATCCGCCGCGACCGCCAGGACCAGGCCTGGCGACGCTGGGCGTCCCGGGCCATGAACCGGATGCGCCATCGGCTCACCGGCATCGTGATGACCGACCACGGCTCGATGCTGCGCGCCTACAGCCGCAACGTGGTGCAGCTGATCAACCAGTGCAACGAGATGAACACCTTCATCCCGGCGCTGGCACTGCAGTTCTCGCGCAACCCGGCCGAGGTGGTGGTCGGCCACGAGGAGCGGCACGCGGGTGAATCGAAGTACTCGTTCTACAGCCTGGTGCGGCTCAACTTCGACCTGGTGACCGGCTTCTCGCTGGTGCCGCTGCAGGCGTTCTCGCTGCTCGGGATCGTGGTGTCGATGCTGTCGGCGCTGCTGTTCCTGATCCTGGCGACGCGCCGGGTCGTGCTGGGGCCCGAGGAAGGCGGCGTCTTCACGCTCTTCGCCCTGCTGTTCCTGCTGGTCGGGCTGGCGCTGTTCGGCATCGGCCTGCTGGGCGAGTACATCGGGCGCATCTACCAGGAGGTGCGCGCCCGGCCGCGCTACGTCATCAACGCCGTGCTGGAGCGCAAGCGCCCATGAAGGCCATCGTCTTCGCCTACCACGACGTCGGCGTGCGCTGCCTGCGGGTGCTGCTCGATGCCGGCGTCGAGGTGCCGCTGGTCGTCACGCATGCCGACGCCGCCGGCGAGGCCATCTGGTTCTCCAGCGTGGCCGGCGTGGCGGCGGCGCACGGCCTGCGCTGCGTGACGCCCGCCGACCCGCACCTGCCGGAACTGCTGGCCCAGGCGGCCGCATCGACGCCCGACTTCCTGTTTTCGTTCTACTACCGCCACATGCTCAAGGCGCCCTGGCTGCAGCTGCCGAGCCGCGGTGCCTTCAACATGCACGGCTCGCTGCTGCCGCAGTACCGCGGCCGGGCGCCGGTGAACTGGGCCGTGATCGAGGGCGCGACGCAGACCGGCGCCACCCTGCACCGCATGAACGAGAAGCCCGACAACGGCGCCATCGTCGACCAGTGCGCGGTGCCGATCCTGATCGACGACACCGCCCACGAGGTGTTCGGCAAAGTCGTCGTCGCGGCCGAGATCGTGCTGGCGCGAAGCCTGCCGCTGATGCTCGCCGGGACCGCCGTCGAGCGCCCGCAGGACCTCTCGCAGGGCCGCTACTTCGGCGGCCGCAAGCCGGAAGACGGCCTGATCCCGGGCAGCGCCAACGCCCTGCAGATCCACAACCTGGTGCGCGCCCTCGCGCCCCCCCACTACCCGGGCGCCTTCTGCCACATCGGCGGCGAGCGCATCCGCATCGACAGCACCCGCTTCGCCGAACGGCCGCGGCGGGCACCCGGCGCCGGCCTTCGGCTGGCGAGCGAGGCCGGCGCGCTCTGGCTGCTGGCCGCCGACGGCAGCACGCTCGAAGTGCTGGCCGCGCAAGGCCCTGCCGGCGCGATCGACGCGGCCGGCTTCGAACGCCGCTTCGGTGCGCCCTGCGTGCCGGTCGACCATTGAATCATCCCCAACCCACGGATCGCCCCATGCTCAAAGTCCTCATCCTCGGCGTCAATGGCTTCATTGGCCACCATCTCACCCGCCACATCCTCGAAACCACCGACTGGCACGTCTACGGCATGGACATGCAGACCGACCGGGTCCGGCCGTGGCTGGGCGACCCGCGCTTCCATTTCTTCGAAGGCGACATCACGATCAACAAGGAGTGGATCGAATACCACGTCAAGAAGTGCGACGTCGTGCTGCCGCTGGTGGCGATCGCCACGCCGGCCACCTACGTGAAGCAGCCGCTGCGCGTCTTCGAGCTCGACTTCGAGGCCAACCTGCCGATCGTGCGGCAGTGCCTCAAGTACGGCAAGCGGGTGGTTTTCCCCTCGACCAGCGAGGTCTACGGCATGTGCGAAGACGAAGCCTTCGACCCCGAATCGTCGAACATGGTCTACGGCCCGATCAACAAGCCGCGCTGGATCTATGCCGCCGCCAAGCAGCTGATGGACCGCGTCATCCACGCCTACGGCATGCAGGAAGGGCTGCGCTACACGCTGTTCCGCCCGTTCAACTGGATCGGGCCGGGCCTGGACAGCCTGCACACGCCCAAGGAGGGCTCGAGCCGCGTGATCACCCAGTTCCTGGGCCACATCGTGCGCGGCGAGCCGATCCGGCTGGTGGACGGCGGCAGCCAGCAGCGCGCCTTCACCTATGTCGACGACGGCATCGCGGCACTGGTCAAGATCATCGCCAACGAAGGCGGCGTGGCCGACCAGAAGATCTACAACATCGGCAACCCGGCCAACAACCACTCGATCCGCGCGCTGGCCGAGATGATGCTGGCCCTGGCGCGCACGCTGCCCGAATACGCCGAGGCGGCCGCGGCGGTGCGGCTGACCGACGTGTCGTCGGCCGAGTACTACGGCCGCGGCTACCAGGACGTCGCCCACCGCGTGCCCGACATCAGCGCGACCATGAAGGACCTCGACTGGAAGCCGCAGGTCGGCATGCAGGAGGCGCTCGCCAGCCTCTTCGCGTACTACCGGGACGAGGCCGAGGCGGCCGCCGACCTGGCGCTCTGAGACGATGGCGCGCATCGCACTGAAGATCGACGTCGACACCCTGCGCGGCACCCGCGAAGGCGTGCCCCGGCTGCAGGCGCTGCTGCAGCGCGTCGGCGCCGGCGCCACCTTCCTGTTCAGCCTCGGACCCGACCACACCGGACGGGCCATCCTGCGCGTGTTCCGGCCCGGCTTCCTGAGCAAGGTGGCGCGCACCTCGGTGGTCGAGCACTACGGCGTGCGCACGCTGCTCTACGGCAGCCTGCTGCCGGGGCCCGATATCGGGAAGCGCGAAGCCTCGACCCTGCGCGCGGTGCGCGACGCCGGCTTCGAGGTCGGCGTGCACTGCTGGGACCACATCGACTGGCAGGACCACCTGACGCAGCGCGATGCGGCATGGACGCTGCGCCAGATGGCGCGCGCGATCGAGCGGCACACGCAGATCTTCGGCAGCGCCCCGCGCCTGCACGGCGCCGCCGGATGGCAGTTCAACGCGGCGGCCGCGCAGGCCGAGACCACGCTCGGCATCGCGCTGGCGTCGGACACGCGCGGCGAGGGGCCGTTCATCCCGGTGGCCGACGACGGGCGCGTCATCGGCCCGCCGCAGTTCCCGACCACGCTGCCCACCCTCGACGAGCTGATCGGCATCGACGGCCTCGATGCGCAGAACGTCCACGCCCACCTGCTGGGCCTCACGGCCGCTTCCGACCGCGACCAGGTCTACACGCTGCACGCCGAACTCGAGGGCATGAAGCTCATGCCGGTGTTCGAGCGCCTGCTGCAGGGCTGGCAGGCCCAGGGGCACCAGCTGGTCACGCTCGGCGATCTCGCCGCGGCGGTCGATCGCTCCACCCTGCCGCGGCACCGGCTGCAGCAGGGCGAGGTGGCGGGGCGCTCGGGGCTGCTGGCGGTGCAGGGTGCGGCCTGGACGCCGGCTGGCGCTGCGGCCTGACTAAGGCGCCGCGGCCGACGGCAGCCGGCCCAGTAACGCATCGGCAAAGGCCTCGGGACTCTCGATGTGCGGTATGTGCCCCACCTGAGGCAGGACCGTCAGCGTCGCCTGCGGAATCCAGCCTTGCAGCGCACGCGCCTGCGGCAGCGGCGTGATGCTGTCCTGCTCGCCCCACAGGAGGGCCACCGGCAGGCCGCCGGCGGCCCAGCCGCGCAGCTTCGCGGGGTCGAGGCTGGCGGCGTTCTCGCAGGCCGACACCGCGAAGGCCTGCGCCCAGTCGCCGAGGCTCGCCGTGAAGCCCTGGCGTTCGAAAGGCACCCGGTAGGCGGGGACGAGCGCGTCGGTCACCGCGTCCTTCCGAAAAACGAACTGCTTCAGCAGCGTGCCCGTCAGTCCGGGCCAGGTCGCGGTCGCGCCGACCAGGGCGGTTCGAAGATCGCGGTGCGCCAGCAAGCCGGGGCCGCCGGCCTCGCAGACCGGCGCTTCGCCCATCGGGCCCAGCCCCAGCGCCGGATCGACCAGCACCAGCTGGCGCACCCGCCCCTGCGCCTGCAGCGCCGCCTCGAGCGCGGGCCCGGCGCCGAACGAATGGCCGACCAGGACCACCGGCGCCCCGAGGCTGTCGATCAGGCCGAGGACACGCCGCGCCTGCGCCGCGCGCGAGTAGTCCGGGCCGGCACCCGTCAGCGCCGGCTTCGACAGCCCGAACGGCGGCAGGTCGACGGCCACGACGCGCCACCCGGCCTCGCTCAACGTCCGGGGCAGCCCGAACCAGGTGCCGCTCCAGGCACCGGTGCCGTGCAGCAGCAGGAGCGTCGGGGCCTTGGCCTCCCCCCACTCCTGCACATACAGCGCGGCATCGCCGGCAGGCACCCAGCGGCCCTGCCCGCCGGCCAGCTGCTCGACCGATTTCGTCTCCCGCGCTGCGCGTGCGCCGTGGGCGTAGGCGATCCATCCCGCGGCCGCGACGAGGACGGCACCGACGAGCAGCAGCGCGAGCGCCGCGCAGCGCAGGACCGTCGAGGCGACCGTTCTAGAAGTCGTAGACATGCTCGATGGCACTGCCGCCCAGCCCCGACTCGACCTGCCGCAGCAGGCCGCCGAGCCGGTCGATCGGCGTGGCCAGCACCACTCTCACGGTGCCCGGCCGCGTGAGGATCGGCTGCACGAACAGCACCCGCGCCGTCGCGCCGGGCGGCGGCGACCATTGCGCCGGCACCAGCAGGCTGGCGACGACCTCGCCGCGGTTGCCGGCGATCTCCCTGAAGTCGATCCCCTGGCCCGCGAGCCAGCGGCTGTAGGCCGTGAAGCCCTCGTAGCGCGGGATCGTCGCCAACACGCCTGCGGCGCCGGTTTCGAGCAGCGCGTAGTCGGGGTGCGCGG
Organism: Variovorax sp. 10N432; assembly: GCF_056394465.1. Classification (NCBI taxonomy): domain Bacteria; kingdom Pseudomonadati; phylum Pseudomonadota; class Betaproteobacteria; order Burkholderiales; family Comamonadaceae; genus Variovorax; species Variovorax sp. 10N432. Next base: position 10,555 of record NZ_JBFTHX010000023.1, on the reverse strand, counting down.
CATCCCTGGCCGGCGCCCCGCTGAGGACCACGGCCGTGACCGGCAGCGGCGCGTCATAGATGGCGTGGGTACCGAGCTTGATCGCCTGCGCATAGCCGGCCTTCACCAGCAGCTCGGTCGTCAGCGCGAACCGGCGCTCCCAGCGCCGGATCAGGTTCGGCCCCGACAGCGGCAGGCCCGCCGCCCACATTCGGCGAAGCTCGGCGCCGAAGTCGAACAGGTACCAGGGGTCGACCCGGATGAAGTCCACATAGGCCTGCGCATAGCGCGCCGCGAAGACTTCCTCGGGCACTGGCGCCGGGCCCGACCGCGTGGCCTCCGCGAGCCTGCCGACCGTGTGCTCGTAGGCGCCCTTGACCGCGTACTCGACCGTGGTGCTGGTGCCGATCACCATCACCATCAGGTGATAGCCGCCATTGAACGGATAGTTGCCGAGCTCGCGGCCGACCGCCCGGTAGCCCTGCCAGAACTGGCCGATGTGCGAGAACAGCGGAAAAGCACTGGGCGGCCGTCCGCTGGCCAGGTAGGCAGCGTACTCGGCCGGGCTGTGCACCAGGTACCACTCGGGGAAGGTCAGGAAGGTCTGGTCGGGGGTCCGCTGGTGGACCGGCGGCGTGGCGGCTTCCGCCGCGGCGGCCCCGCCGTGGAACGACGCGAGCGCGAGGCCCGCGAACACCAGTGCGAGCAGTGGCCGGACGCTCTTCATCGTGCCGCCGCGAGCGCTTCGGGACGCACGGACGGCAGCGGCGCTGCCGCAGCGTCGTTCGCCACGCTGCCGGTCAGCGCCCGGCCTTCCTTGGTGAAGCACAGCAGCACGTTGTCGGTCGGGTCGTTGTCCTGCAGGATGCGGGCGCCGGAGTCCTTGAAGCCCGCCTGCGCCAGCCGCTCGACCCAGGTCGCCACCGGCTCGAAGAAACGAAGCTCGGCCCGGTTGGTCTCCCAGGTCTCGCCGAGTCCCGCATTGAAGACGGTGTGCGCCAGCGACACCAGCACCCGCAGCGCCTCCGAGCGCACATCGTGGTCGCGGACGATGAAGACGCCGCCGGGGCGCAGCACGCGGTTGACCGACGCCAGGAAGCCCAGCAGCCGCTCCACCGTCATGTGGTGGAGCCCGACGTAGCAGGCGACCAGGTCGAGCGATGCGTCGGCGATCGGGTCGGCCGGCAGCGGCGCGTAGTCGGCGAGCGGCAGGTGCCGGCCCTCGAGCTTGCGAAGCTGCCCGCGCTCCATGATGTCGACCGGCGAGAAGGTCGGCGCCTTCTCGTCGATGAAGTAGCAGGGGCCGCCGATGTCGAGCGCCGACGCGAGTCCGCGGAAGTAGCGTCCCTTGGAGCCGATCTCGGCATAGCCCGAGAAGCGTTTGCGCTCGCCCAGCAGTTGCAGCGTCTGCCGGGTCATCTCGGCCTTCTGCTTGACCAGCGACGGCAGCGCATGCGTCAGGTCGGCCAGCATCGGCTTGATGCCCTTCAGCTCGCTCTGCAGGTAGCGGTAGACGCTCTCTTCGTCCTTGTGCAGCTTGCAGGCATCGCGGATCAGCTGGTGGAAGCGGTCTTCCGGCAAGGTGCGGAACACGCTCTGGAGAAAGCGATAGAAGGCATCGGACAGCCGCACATCGCCGAAGACCTGGTGGAACTCCGAACTCGGCGCATCGGTGGCGGCGGGCACCGGCTGCCCCGGCTTGTGGTACTTGTTCCAGAGCACGTTGGTGAAGCGGAAGTCGGGGTCGAGCCGTTCTTTCAGGGCCAGGTACTCCCTGGCGCGCGGATAGGCGCGATGGAACTGCGCCTCGGTGCCGTGCGGCTGGTACGGCAGGTAATAGGTGCCGCCGACCGACAGCACCGCATCGATCAGTTCGCGGGTCCAGACGCCGACCCGGCTCCTGGCGTTCTCCCGGGTCCGCTGCTTGTGGTACAGCACGAAGGCGAAGGTCTCCCGCGGCGCCCAGCTCAGCAAGGTGTGGGGGTCGGGCATGGCGTGGCGGATCGACACGTTCAGCGCGTTCACGCGATGGCGCCGGAGGACCGCGGCCATCAGGGGCACGAAGGCCTCCAGCTGCTCCACCGGGACGAAGTATTCCTGCAGCACGTAGGTCCGGTCCTTGCGCGACGGCGGCTCGAGTTCCGCGACGTCGTAGCCGGCCTCGTAGTTTCGCCAGTGCACCTTCTTGCGCAGGTACAGCAGCGGGTCGACCAGCTTCTCGCGCCGCTCCTTGCCGAAGGGCGTCTCGGACACGGCCCACAGGAAGTACTGATGCAGCGGGTAGCGGCTCGCGAGCGGCTGCAGCCTCGCCGAGGTGGTGGCCGGGCGATCGGTCTCGACCCAGGTGACCGAGCGCACGCTCGCGTAGTGCGGCGCGTAGAGGTCGGCGTTGTGGAAGACCGCCTTCGGGTTGTTGCGGACCTCGTTCTTGAAGTGGGTCCAGTACTGCGACAGCGGCATCACCTTGTCGACCCGCAGCACGCGCTTGTTCTCGGCCAGGTCGAGCTCGATCTCGACCACCACGCCGAGTCCGCCGTAGCCGCCGATGACGCCGTAGAACAGCTCGGGGTTGTGCGTCCGGCTGGCGCGCTCGAGCCGGCCGTCGTGCAGCGCCACCTCGATGCTGCGGATCGACAGCACCAAGGGGCCGAGCCCCACGTAGCGGCCGTGGCAGTTCACGCTCAAGGCCCCGCCGACCGTGAAGTTGGCGTAGGTCTGCATGATCTTCACCGCCAGGCCGTGCGGGTCGACGAAGCGCTGGATGTCGCACCAGCGAACGCCGGGCTGGACCCTGATCGTCTTCTCGTCGGGCGAGAACGCGAGGATGCGGTTCATCGAGCGCATGTCGAAATGCAGGCTGCCCGGACTGGCCGTCTGCCCGCCCATGCTGAAGCGCCCGCCCCCGATCGAGACCGGCCCGGAGGTGCGGCGCAATGCTTCGACGACGTCCTCGGTGCAGGCCGGCGCGACGATGGCCATCACCCGCACCGGGTTCAGTTGCGTGACGTCGTTGACGATGTGGTGGTTGGTCATGGCAGGGCGGGGTCGGTGGCGGGGTTCGTCACCCGCAGATAGTCGCTGCGGACGCCCGCCGGCGCGCCGTAGCGTTCGGCGTTCGCCGCCGGGCCGCGGAATCCGCATTCGATCAGCAGCGCGATCGCGCCGGCCACCGGCACGGCCGCCAGCAGCAGCCAGGCGGCCGAGCGCCCCCGGTCGTGAAGCCGGCGGCCCCAGACCGAGACCAGGTGCCCCACGAGGGCCAGCACGGGGATCAGGTCGAAGGGCGCGCCCAGCCGCTGCTGCACCGCCGTGCACAGCCAGAGCGCCACCGGAACCACCACGCCCATGCGCAGCCAGAAGCCGGTGCGGCTCAGTCGACCCTGCAGGGAAAATTCTTGAATCCAGGACATCTTCGAATGCTTGTTGTCTGCCCGTGCCGGCGCGATGCCGAGCCCCGCTATGCTAATCGCGATGTATCGAGATGTGTACCCAGCTGAACGGCCAGTTCAGCCGGGTGCTTCGGCCGCATCGGCGGCAACGCCTAGCGCCCGGCTCGCCACCCAAGGAAGCCGGCCAAGCGCCGCAGCACCCGCGAGCGGGGCAGATCGCGCGCCAGCGGCGGCAGCGACAGCGCCAGCAGCAGCGCCGCCAGCGGCAGCGTGCAGATGAAGCCCACGTACTTGAAACCCAGCGCGCCGACGACGCCGCCGAGCACGAACATGCCCACCAGGCCGCTGGTCATGCGGATGCGCCGCGGATCGTGGCGCACCGGTGCCGCCGTGGCGTGGTCGGCGCGGTTCCAGTAGAAGAGCTTGCCGAGCTCCATGCCCAGGTCGGTGATGTTGCCGGTCATGTGGGTGGTGCGGATGCTGCCGCCCGAGGTCTTCGATGCCACCGCGTTCTGCAGCCCCATGATGAACGACAGGAGCAGCACCGTCAGCGGCACTGCGAAGGGCGTGTTCCAGGTCAACGTGATCGCGCCCATCAGCCCGAAGGGAAGCATCAACATCGCCTCCAGCAGCAGCGGCAGCGCGTAGACGCCATGCAGGCGATTCTGGCGGCCCCAGTTGACCAGCATCGCGCAGACCGCCGCGCCGCTCAGGAAGGCCAGCACCGCACCCAGCGCGTTGAGCAGCAGCTTCGCGTTGCCCAGCACCAGGCCATCCGCGAGCTGGGAGGCGAAGCCGGTCATGTGCGAGGTGTACATGTGCAGCACCAGGAAGCCGCCCGCGTTGACGGCACCCGCGTTGAAGGCCAGCAGCAGCCCCAGGGCCCTGTTGGTCGAGGGCGCGCGATGGCGGTTGGTGAGGAAGCGCAGACGTCGCATGGCTGTCTCGATGGTTCGACGGCGCTATCTTGGCATGCCGCGGCCGCCCTAATGGCGAAGCAGCGCGTGCACCACCCCGCGCAGCCAGACGACCGCCTGGTCCTTGTGAAAGCGACGGTGCCAGAACTGGTGAACCTCGATCGGAGGCGGCTTCCATGGCGCGTCCACGATCCTCACGCTCGCGTGCCGGGCGATCACCTCGGCGATTTCGCGCGGCACGGTGGCCACGAGTTCGCTGCCCGGCACGATCGCCACCAGGCTCATGAAATGCGAGACGTCGATGAACACGTCGCGCCGGATGTTCTTCTCCTTGAGCCAGCGCTCGAGCAAGTGCTCCCGCCCGTCCGGGCTGACGACGGCATGGCGCGCCTGCTGGAACTGCTTCATCGTGATCTTGTCCGCAATGCCCGGATGGCCGCTGCTCACGATGCAGACATACGAGGTCTTGAACAGCCGCTGCTGGAAGAAATTCCCTTTCTGGAGGTCCGGGAAATAGCCGATCGCAAGTTCGGCCGCGCCCGATTCGAGGGCCTCCGCGGCCGCGTTGCGCGGCAGGGCAAGCGATCGAATGCGCACCGATGGCGCCTGCAGCGCAAGCCGATCGAGGATCGGCGGAATGAAGGCCACCTCGCCGATGTCCGGCGTCAGGACCGTGAAGGTTCTCGCGGCCAGCGCCGGATCGAACGCGCTGTCCTGGAGGATCTCGTCGCGCACGGTGTCCATCACGCGAAGCACGCTCGGCGCCAGCGCGGCCGCGCGCGGCGTCGGCTTCATCTCGGCGCCGATCTTCACGAAGAGTTGATCGTCGAACAGCGCGCGCAGCCGTGCCACGGCGGCGCTGGTGGCCGGCTGGCTCAGGCCGATGGCCTCCGACGCCCGCGTCACGCTGCGGTGCCTGAGCATGGCGTCGAAGACGACCAGCAGGTTGAGATCGAGCGACCTTAAATCCATCGCATGGATTCCCCGTATTCATGACATTGAGTTGATGGATTCTGATGCTTTTCCTAGGATCGCTCCGATGAACACCTGGTGGCGGCCAATAGAAATCGGAAAAGAGCAATAGTGTTTGAAAATTTTGGCCGCGCGAACAATCGCCCTTGGCAATAGAGACTGGAACGTTTCCACTCGCGTGCGCTTACAAAACCTTCGTCCCCGAGCCAGGAAGACCCCAGACTGCAGGCGACATGCGGCTCATCCGACTTCCTCAGGAGGATATGTGTCAGGCGAAGGGGGTGTCGCCGTATGCAAAGTACGAGGCGGACGGCGGCCCCGGGATTGACAGCATCGTGGAGGTGCTGGATGGGTCGATGTCCCGCGAAGAGGACAAGCGGACCTTTTTCCAGGCGCAAGTGGTCTTCTGGATGCTCTGCGCGACCGATGGGCATGCGAAGAACTTCAGCCTGTTTCTGCGGCCCAAGGGCCGATACCAGCTCACGCCGCTGTACGACGTTCTGTCGGCCTATCCCATCCTCGGCGATGGACCGGGGAAGCTATCGCCTTTCAAGGCCAAGATGGCCATGGCGATCCGCTCCAAGAATACGTGGAAGATGCGGGAAATCCTGCGCCGACACTGGCTGGCTGTAGGTGAGCGGCACGGGGTGACCACCCTAGACGGGCGCGGCTCGGGCTTGGTGATCGACGACCTGGTGAACCGCACGCCGCAGGTGATTCTGCAGGTGCGAGCGCAGTTGCCGAGCGACTTTCCGGAATCCTTGGCCGAACCAATCCTCAGCGGGCTTCACGAAGCCGCCAGCAAGATCTCGAACTGATGGTCAGCTCTTCGGTCGGGGCCTGATCGCTTTCGGTTGATCGCCGCCGAAGGCCTGGGCTTCCAACGGCAGGCTGGCGCGGGCGATGCGCAATGGCTCGCCCGTGATCGTGACTACCACCCGTGTCAAGCCGCCGTTCGTGGTTGCGAAGACCGCCGTCCCTTCGACGCCTGGTGTGCGCACTGCGCGCAGGATGCGAGCGTCGTTGACCTCGAAGTCTTCCGGCCCGTAGACGAACGGGATAGTTTCGGTGGCGCTCATGCGCAATCGTACCGTCCGGTCGTCAGGGAGGCGCGCCGATCGACGCCGACTTGGCGAAGCGATGGCCGAGGCTGCGGTGCCGAGCTTGGTCGCGGCCGGCAGCGAGCTCATGCGGCGCACGGAAAACGCAAGCGTGCGCGCATGGGCAATCGGAGGGTCGTACCCGGTGTCCTTGGCCAGAGCGACAAATCGGCACGATGGATTTGGCCGCCAAGTAGCCGAGGTAGAACACAAGGTGAAAATCCAGCGAGTTCGAGCCAGTGCGTGAGATCGGAATGAGCGTCGATCGGGGGCTCTCGACTTCGAAGCCCGCCTTGCGCTTAAGCTGGGTCGGGTCATAGAAGACCCACGCTTCTCCGGCATCACCGAGCCAGGCCTCAACCTCCTTTGGGGAAGGCTGGACGTTTTGGCAGATCTACCAGCAAGTGGATGCCGGTCGCCATGCCTATGCCGTGCCGCGACAGCGGGGGTAATCCGAACAACCCCAGAATTCCTGTCCGGCGTTGGCGCCCTTCTTCGCGGTACGCCGAACCATCGATTGGGCGCACCTTGGGCACGTCGGAGCGACTGGCTTCGCCACGCTGGGCCCCGGGTCGACAGGTCGTATCGTGAGGTGGCCCTCAGATTGACCTGCGACACCTCCACCCTTGGCCTGCCTGAGCAACTGGTGCAGCTTGGGGCCATCGATGAGTCGAACGTTGCGCCCGCTCGCAAACTCCTCCGCCTCGGCGGTGAACCGGCCTGAGGTAACGACGAACCCACCTGCGGCACCCTTCGCGGCCATGACGCCATACAACTCCCGCACCACGGGCACACCGACCTTGAAGGCGCGCCATTGCTTGCACTGCACGAGGTACTGCTCGCCACTTTTGCGCAGGATCAGATCGATGCCCTCGTCCGGGCCTGGCTTGTGGTTTTCCGAAACGGTGTAGCCCTGCAGGCGGAACCCTTCGCCCACGAGCATCTCGAACTCGCGCCAACTCATCCCATCCAAGCCGCCTGCGGAGTCGGAACGCGTGGCGCTGTCCATCAAAGATCGACGTTTACCACGCCGCCAGATCGAAACCGCAGAACCTGCGATGCAGATGAGCGGCAAGATGTATTGCCCGGCCGAGGCGAGGCCACGCCAAAGGGCTCCGGCCATCGCACCGCTCACGTCACCCGGCTTGAGCGCAACCAATGGCGCTGCCGCTATGTGGCGAAGCAGTATGTAGCTGGCGATAGCCAGGATCACCCCGGCGTACCAAGGCATCAGCGCGACTAGGTCGATCAGGTTTTCAGCGGGGCCGGCTTTTCTTCGACGGGGCATCTGCAATTCTTTGAGCCATTCGGCCCGCAAGCTGTGGGGAGACCTAGCCGGCTCCACAATTTTGAGGAGGACTGCACAGTTGGCTGTTGGCTATTTGCCACGACACATACTTTCGCCTTAGTCGGAAATCCGATGCATGGAGGCTGGCGTTCAACCATTGAGCACGGCTTGATCGACGCGCATGACCGCAAGCTGGCGCGCTGCGGCATTCCCTCTGCCCTACACCGGTGCCAGTGCCCGATGCCGAGTAGGTTCTATCAGTCGACGTTCGGTTCGCGCCGAGCGGACAACGTCATCCTCGGTGCGCTCCCAAGCCGCGGACTGCTTCGAGTCGCGCTTGGGGGCGCAAATCTCGGATGAGCGGAGGTCAAAGGCAACACAGATGCGATACAGATATGCCCAATACAGACAGCACAGTTCCCGACGGCAACAGGGAAAATTGGCCTAGCACAGCACCTAGCATTAGGAATCAAAATCTGGAGGAACTTCTTGACCCACCAACTTGCCTTGCCAACCGACCTTTTCAAGGGCTTGAGTCATGCCGAAGCGCTGAACTTGGCTTCGATGCAGCGAACAGTCAACGCATACACCGAAAGGCTAAAAGCGAAGGCAGTCCGAGTAAAAGTGCACGCCAGTCGCCAGAACGGGCACACCGCTGAAACTTGGGGCGGTGACATATACGTCACCCGTGATCTATTGGGCGATTCGACCGTCATCACTGACTACATACTTGCGCACGAGATGGGTCATATCAAGAATCACGACTCCGCTTGGTTCCGGTTGACGGCCTGCATTTTTGCGCTTGGACTCCTCGCGTCCGCAGCGCTTTTCGTGTCCATGTTGTTGTCCCCGTTCGGCTGGAAAGCAATGCTCAATGAGACGATGCCGTTGCCCTTTTCCCCCCTGGCTTGCGTTCCCTTCTTATTGCTCTTAGTCTTGAAAGAAGCAACCATGACACTTGAATGGAGAGCTGATACCGTAGGTGCGACCCTGATTGGGGCAACCGGGATGATAGAGGGCGTTCGAGCGACAGCGCCGTTCCGGACCGATGTCAACTCCCGTGTTCGCAACGCGAGCAAAGTGGCGAAACTCCGAAACAAAAGGGCCAAGTGGTTTGTGGGCCGCCCTGAAGCCCGCGGCAAGACACTTCAGCAGTGACAAGAAGAGGCCCGGCGGCTCTCCTTTATCTGCTCAGAGCGCACGCCCATACTCAGCGTAAGCCAACCTGCAGCTTCTCGCTTCTGGGCGCCCACACTGGGGCGCATGCCAGACGCTCGGACTGGAGGAAGCGGCCTTTCCTCGCGACTGGCACTTCTGCGCGTTTGCGCAATCGCTGGCTAATGTAGTCGCCTACTGCGCATTGAGCGCTCGCGACCAACTGTCATTCGACGGTGGCCGCATCGCGGTGACACTCACAGCGAACATGCTAACGAGGTAAGCGGCTGGCCGTCCCATAGTTGACGGGCAGGCGAGCATCGTCGCGGTAGCGGCGGCGCGCTCAGCGTGCGGGCTGCCAGTTGTGGGGAAGCAGTTCTTCGATGCGGCTGTTCAACTGTGTGGGCAACCGGGTCAGGACATCATTGAGGTAGGCCCACGGATCGTGCCCGTGCAGCTTGGCCGACTGCACCAAGCTCATCACGCTCGCGGCACGCTGACCGGCGAGCGCGCTGCCGGCGAACAGCCATGCTCGGCGCCCCACCGCCCACGGGCGGATCAGGTTCTCCAGGCTGTTGTTGTCGACGTTCACGTCGCCGTCGCGCAGGTTGTGCGTCAGGGCTTCCCAGTGGTTGAGGCTGTAGTTCAGGGCCTTCGCCGTGGCGCTCCCTTCAGGAACTCGGCCTCGCTCCAGCCGCAGCCATGCATGCATGTCTGCCCACAGTGGCTTCGCATCGCTGCTTCTTCTCGACAGCCGCTCATCGCTCGTCAGCGTCGACAGCTCTCGCTCGAGGCGGTAGATCTCCGCGATGCGACGCAGCGCCTCCTCAGCGACAGCGCTCTTGCCCGAGTCGAGCAGCAGTTCATCGAACTTGCGTCTGGCATGAGCAAGGCATCCCGCGGCCGTGCGTCCGGGCTCCGCGCTCATCACGCTGTCGTAGGCCTTGTATTCGTCTCGCACCAGCGTACCGCGCCAACTTCGCTCGTCCTGACCACCCTGCCCAGCACCCAGGAACGCGATCGGGTACTGCGCGCCACGCCCCACGCAGAAGTCGTAGATCACGCCCGGCACCGGATCGAAGGCTCCGCGCGCATAGGCCCAGACGTAGGCCTTCTTGGTCTTGCCCCGACCCGGGTCGAGTAGGGCCACCGGCGTTTCGTCGGCATGCAGTACCCGCGCCGAGAGCACGAAGCGCTTGTGCGCGTCGTACAGCGGCTCCAGCGCCGCGCCGCCTCGGCCGGACCAGGCCGCCAGCGTCGAGCGCGGCGTGTGCACGCCCGAGCGCGCGTTGATGGCCTCCTGACGGTAGTACGGCAGGTGATCCACGAAGCGGCTGATCAGGGTGTGCGCCACCAGGCCTGCTGCGGGCATGCCGCCGTCGATGATCTGCGGCTCGACGGCTTCTTGCACCAGGCGCTGGCAGCAGCGGCAGGCCCACTTGCCGTAGACGTGCCGATGCACGAAGAACTCCGCCGGCACGATGTCCAGCTTCTCGCTGATGTCCTCGCCCACGCGCACCATCGGCTTGCCGCAGCCCGGGTTTGGGCAGGCGGTGTCCTCGGGCTCGTGGTCATGCTGCACGCGACGCAGATGGTCGGGCAGAGGCTGGCGTCGCGGCTTGCGCTTGGACGACACCGCTGTGTCATCCGGCGGCGTGCCCTGCGCCTGCTTCAGCAGGGCCTCCAGAGCGGCCTCGTCTTCGGTCAGCGTCTCCTCGAACAGCCGGCGCTGCTCGGCGCTCATCGCCTCGGACT
>NZ_JBFTHX010000022.1:0-117956 GCF_056394465.1 Variovorax sp. 10N432 | reverse complement strand
GCCCTGGACCGGCCGACGTCACCGGCCCTTCGGGCTTCCCTGCGCTGCTCGCGACAGGCGGGGTCCGCGCAAACTCGCTCCGCTGCGCTCCACTCAAACACGCGCGGCCCTGATCCGCCTGCCGCTCCGCTGCTCGGCGGTGCCTCAACGGCCGGCCCAGGGCATACCGCCCGCCACCGCTGACACGTCGGGGTTGCATCGGCGTTGGAGACGCCACGGATCCTTGATCACCCCCTGGGCCCGGCCCACACCGCGTGCCGGGCGCCCGCCCCAACGACAACGACAACGACAACGACAACGAAGAAAGCATCAAGCAACCCTCCGCAAGCTGCTCACGTCATCCACAGTCCCCAGATAAGCCTCGATCACCCGAGCATCCGACTGGACTTCCGAAGGCGTCCCCGAGGCCAGCGCCTCGCCCATGTTCATCGCCAGCACCCGGTCCGAAACCTTCGACACCAGCGACATGTCGTGCTCCACCATCAGCACCGAGATGCCGAGTTCATGCTGGATGTCCTGGATCCAGAACGCCATGTCGGCCGTTTCCTCGACATTGAGGCCCGACGAAGGCTCGTCGAGCAGCAGCAGCTTGGGCTCGGTGCACAGCGCGCGCGCCAGCTCGACCACCTTGCGCACGCCGTAGGGCAGACCCGCCACCATCGAGTCGCGGTGGTGCTGCAGGTCGAGCAGGTCGATCACCTGCTCGGCCTTCTCGCGCGCCGCGATCTCGGCCCGGCGGGTGGCGGGCGTGAAGAACACCTCGCTCCAGAAACCGGTCTGGCGGTGCGTGTGGCGGCCGATCAGCAGGTTGTGCAGCACGGTCGCGTGCTCGAACAACTCGATGTTCTGGAAGGTGCGCGCGATGCCCAGCGCCGCGATCTCGTGCGGCGCCTGCTCGGTCAGCGCCAGCGGCGCGCCGCCGCCATGCCAGACGATCTCGCCGGTGGTCGGCGTGTAGATGCGGCTGATCAGGTTGAACACCGTGGTCTTGCCCGCACCATTCGGCCCGATCAGCGTGAAGACCTCGCCCCGGCGGACGTCGAAGCTCACCTTGTTGACCGCCAGCACGCCGCCGAAGCGCACGCTCAGGTCCCGGGCGGAAAGCAGGATGTCGGGTGTCGTCATCTGAGCCGGTCCGACTTGGTGAAGGATTTCTGCCGCTTGAACAGGCCGCGCCGGTAGAACGGAAACAACTGCAGCCAGGTGCGCACCTTGAGCCAGCGCCCGTAGAGGCCGAGCGGCTCGAACAGCACGAAGGCGATCAGCACCAGGCCGTAGACCAGGCCCTGCAGCCCGGGCGCCTGGCCGATGGCCTCGGGCAGCCAGTCCTTGGCCGACGCGATCAGCTGCGGCATCGCGATCAGGAAGATCGCACCGAGGAAGGCGCCGTGCACCGACCCCAGGCCCCCGATCACCACCAGCAGCAGCAGGTCGATCGACTGCAGGATGCTGAACTGGTCGGGCGAGATGAAGCTCAGCTTGTGCGCGTACAGCGCGCCGCCCAGGCCCGCCAGCGCGGCCGAGATCGCGAACGACATCGTCTTGTAGCGCGCCAGGTGGATGCCCATGCTCTGCGCCGATATCTCGGAATCGCGGATCGCGACGAAGGCCCGGCCGGTGGGCGAGCGCAGCAGGTTCAGGATGGCCAGCGTGCACAGCACCGCGACGATCAGGCAGACCATGTAGAAGCTCTCGCTCGAGTTGAGCTCCCAGCCGAACAGGCTGGCCGACTTCACGTGCAGGCCCGAGTTGCCGCCGGTGACGCTCTCCCAGCGCGCGAACACCTCCTCGACGATGAAGCCGAAGGCCAGGGTGGCAATGCCGAGGTAGATGCCTTTCACGCGCAGTGCCGGCAGCGCCACCACCACGCCGACCGCAGCCGACAGCGCCGCCGCCGCGACCAGCGCCACCGGGAACGGCACCCCCATGTTGCTGAGCACCGCCTGCGTGTAGGCCCCCGTGCCGAGGAAGGCCGCATGGCCGATCGAGAACTGGCCCGTGAAGCCCGCCAGCAGCATCAGGCCGAGGCCGACGATGCCGTAGATCAGCACGAAGGTCAGCTGCGCCAGCCAGTACTCGGGCACCACCCAGGGCGCGGCGATCAGCGCGACGCCGAGGAGGCTGTACCAGAAGACATGGCCGCCATGCCTGGCGAGGTCGATGTCCTGCGTGTAGCTGGTCTTGAAGATGTAGCGCATGAAAGGGGCGTCCTCAGACTTTCTTGCGCAGCTTTTCGCCGAACAGGCCGTTGGGCTTCACCATCAGCATCACCAGCACCACGATGTACGGCGCCGTGTCCTTGAAGCCGTCCGGCAGGTAGAAGCCCGCGAAGGACTCGACGATGCCGATCACCAGGCCGCCGACGATCGCGCCCGGCAGGCTGCCGAAGCCGCCCACCACCGCGGCCGGGAAGGCCTTGAGGCCGATGAATCCCATGTTGGCGTGCACGAAGGTGATCGGCGCCAGCAGCATGCCGGCGATCGCCGCCACCGCCGCGGCCAGGCCCCACACCAGGCCGTTGAGCCGCTTCACCGGAATGCCCATGTAGTAGGCCGCCAGCTGGTTCTGCGACGAGGCCTGCATCGCAATACCGAGCTTGCTGTAGCGGAACATCGCGAACAGCAGCCCGCACAGCACCGCCGTGGCGGCGATGATGGCCAGCTGCTCGAGGTTGACCACCAGCTCGCCGAGCTTCCAGATCTGGTCCTTGTAGGGCACCGGCAGCGTGTGGGTCTCGGTGCCGATGCCCGGGATCATCGTCACCAGGCCGCGCGCCACGTAGCCGATGCCGATGGTCAGCATGACGATCGAGAACTGCGGCTGGCCCAGGATCGGGCGGATCACGACCAGCTCGAGCAGCACGCCGAAGGCCACCATCGCCCCCACCGCCAGCAGCGCGGCGAGCCAGAAGGGCAGCCCGAACAGCGACATGCCGGCGAAGGCGCAGAAGGCGCCGAGCATCATGAGTTCGCCCTGCGCGAAGCTCACGGTCTCGGTGGCCTTGTAGATCAGCACGAAGCCCAGCGCGATCAGACCGTAGATGCAGCCTTGTGCGATGCCTGAGAGCAGGAGCTGAAGGATTTGCAAGAAGAAGTGTCTCGTTCGGGTTTCGCGGTTTATAGCGGCGACTCGTGCACGCCCTGCAGAGGGTTGTCCCGCATCGGGTTCGCGCGGGCGGCCCGCGCGCGCCTCATTGGTGCACGGCGAGCCGCCGCGATCCGGCGAGGATGTCGCTGGGACGCAGGCCGTAGACCTGGCGGATCGAGTGGCTGAAGTGGGTCGAGTCGGGGTAGCCGGTGTCGAGTGCGATATCGGTCAGCGTGGCGCTCTGGCGCACGTGGCGCAAAAGGCTGCGGGCCCGCTTCCAGGCCCTGAAGGCGCGGAAGGTCAGGCCGGTCTCCTGCTTGAACAGATGCAGGAAGCGCGAGAACGACAGCGTCACCGAGGCGGCGCATTGCTCGGCCGAGGCCGGCGCCGCGGGATCGGCGTTGATGCGCTCGATCACGCTGCGGATGCGCGGATCGAGCGGTCGCGGCGCCAGCGGCGCGTCGAACAACAGCGTGTCGAAGTCGAAGCGCTCGAAACTCTCTCGTCCCGATGCGGCGGCGAGCAGTGCATGGACGTCGCGCACCCGCTGGACGAAGGCCGGCGCATCGACCGGCCCGCAGCGCTGCAGGAAATCAGGCATCTGCGCCGGGTCGACGAACTCGGGTTCGATCAGCAGGCTGAGGATGCTGCGGTGATCGGTCGCGATCTGGTGCGGCACCAGGGGCGGCACCACCATCAGCTCGCCGCGCTGCCAGGCACCGCCGCCGATGCGGATGCGCAGCGGCGCGCCGGTGGGCGACAGGTAGATGCCGAGGCCGCCGATGCTGCGCTCCGCCGCCGCGCCCAGGAGCCCGGCGTAGAACACGCGCTGCGAGGTGATCCACATGAGGCGCTCGCCGCGGTCGTTGCCGCGCGGCGCATGCTTCGCTTGCCTGCTGACCAATGCCGTCTCCTCCGCTGGGCGACGGACGGCCCGGTGGCCGGCGACGCCATCGGTCGATCGTAGCGGCGGACCGCGCCCACCGGGTCGGCGATCGCGCGGGGACTTTCCCTAACGGACCAACGCGCGGCGCAGTTCGGCGGCGCACAGCGCCACCGCCGTGTTGGCCTCGTCGAGCAGCCGGCCCATGGTGATGAAGCCGTGGATCTGGCGCTCGAAGCAGACGTAGCTCGCCCGGTTGCCGGCGGCGGTCAGCGCCCGCGCGTAGTCCAGGCCCTCGTCGCGCAGCGGGTCGTAGCCGGCGGTGAGGACCAGCGCCGGCGGCAGGCCCGCGAGGTCTTCGCGCAGCAACGGCGAGGCGCGCCAGTCGAGGTCCTGGGCCGCATCCGCGATGTAGTGGTCGTGGAAATAGCCGATGGTGTCGCGGGTCAGCACGTAGCCCTGGCCGTTGGTGGTGTGCGACGGGTGGATGCGGCGCATGTCGGTGGCCGGGTAGATCAGCAGCTGCCAGGCCACCGGCAGGTCGCCGGCGTCGCGCGCCGCGATCGCGACCACGGCCGCCAGGTTGCCGCCCGCGCTGTCGCCGCCGACCGCGAGCCGTTGCGCATCGACGCCGAGCGCGGCCGCTTCGCGGCGCACCCAGCGCGTCGCCGCCAGCACGTCGTCGACCGCCGCCGGAAAGCGGTGTTCCGGCCCCATGCGGTAGTCGACCGCCACCACCGCGCAGCCTGAGCCGTTGCAGAGCTCGCGGCACAGCGAGTCGTGGGTGTCGAGGTCGCCGATGGTCCAGCCGCCGCCGTGGTAGTACACCAGCACCGGCAGCAGCGCGGAGGCGGCGCTGCCGAGCGGGCGATAGAGGCGCAGCGGAATCGGGCCGTGCGGGCCGTCGGCCTGCAGCTCGCGCACCTGCGCCACCTCAGCGGGATCGGGCTGCGTCAAGGCGCGCCGCTCGCGATAGAACTTGCGCGCCTCGGCCGGCGTCAGCGTGTGCGTGGGCGGCACGCCGCGCTGCACGAGGAGGTCGATGAAGGCCTGGGCTTGGGGGTGCAGCATCTGTGTGGGGCTCCGGGGTCTGGAGGAATCAGGCTTTGCGCGGCTTCACGCGCGAGGCGGCTTCCTTGGCATTGCGCCGCGCCGTGTCGATGTCGGCCGCATGCGCCAGCGCCACACCCATGCGGCGCTTGACGAAACTCTCGGGCTTGCCGAACAGCCGCAGGTCGACGCCCGGCACCGCCAGTGCCTCGGCCACGCCGTCGAAGGCGATGCCGGTGGCGTCGACGCCGCCATAGATCACGGCGCTGGCGCCGGGGCTCTTGAGCGTGGTGTCGACCGGCAGCCCGAGGATCGCGCGGGCGTGCAGCTCGAACTCGTTCTGCCACTGGGTCGCCATGGTCACCATGCCGGTGTCGTGCGGCCGCGGGCTGACCTCGCTGAACCAGACCTGGTCGCCCTTGACGAACAGCTCGACGCCGAACAGGCCCTGGCCGCCGAGGTCGGCAGTGACGGTCCGGGCGATCTGCTGCGCCAATTGCAGGGCGGCCGGCGCCATCGGGTGCGGCTGCCAGCTCTCGACATAGTCGCCGCTCACCTGCACATGGCCGATCGGCTCGCAGAACTGCGTCTGCACCACGCCGGCGGCGTCGGGCGCGCGCACCGTCAGGAGCGTGATCTCGTAATCGAAATCGATGAAGCCCTCGACGATCACCCGGCCGTGGCTGACGCGGCCGCCGGCCATGGCGTAGTCCCAGGCCTTCTGGACGTCGGCCGGGCCGTCGATCTTGCTCTGGCCCTTGCCCGAGCTGCTCATCACGGGCTTGACGATGCACGGATAACCGATCCCGCCATCGATCGCCGCCTGCAGCTCGGCCAGGGAATCACAGAACTTGTAGGGGCTGGTCGGCACGCCCAGCGTCTCCGCGGCCAGGCGGCGGATGCCTTCCCGGTCCATCGTGAGGCGGGCCGCCCGGGCAGTGGGGATCACCCGCACCACGCCGGCGTCCTCCAGCTCCTGCAGCATCGGGGTGGCGATGGCCTCGATCTCGGGCACCACCAGCTGCGGCCGCTCGGCCTCGATCAGCGCCTTCAGCTGGGCCGGATCGCTCATCGTGATGGTGCGGGCGTGGTGGGCCACCTGCTGGCCGGGCGCGTTCTCGTAGCGGTCGACCGCGAGGGTCTCGACGCCGAGGCGCTGGAGGGCGATCAGCACCTCCTTGCCGAGCTCGCCGGAGCCGAGCAGCATCACGCGGGTGGCGGAAGGGGAAAGGGGCGTGCCGAGGGTGGTCATGGGTCGATTCGTGGCGGTGGAAAAGCAACGCGGCACTTTAAATCACTCCCGGCCGCTGCGGCGCTGTCACGGACGGCAACGTGGGCCCTCGCGCTCTGTTTCACAATCACCGCCACGGGATGCCGCCCCCCGGGCGGCGCCCCTCCTCTTTCATTTCTCAGTTCAAGGAGTATTTCTCATGGCAATCCAGACGGTCGGCATCATCGGGGCGGGAACGATGGGCAACGGCATCGCGCAGGCCTGCGCGGTCGCGGGGGTGAACGTGGTCATGGTCGACATCGCCCAGGCCGCGGTCGACAAGGGCATCGCCACGGTGGCGGGCAGCCTCGACCGCCTGATCAAGAAGGACAAGCTCACGGCCGCCCAGAAGGACGCCGCGCTGGCGCTGATCAAGGGCTCGACCAACTATGACGACCTGAAGGCGGCCCAGCTGGTGATCGAGGCGGCGACCGAGAACCACGCGCTCAAGCTCAAGATCCTCAAGCAGGTCGACGAGCTGCTGGCGCCCGAGGTGATCATCGCGTCGAACACCTCGTCGATCTCGATCACGCAACTGGCCGCCGCCACCTCGCGCGCCGACCGCTTCATCGGCATGCACTTCTTCAACCCGGTGCCGATGATGGCGCTGGTGGAGATCATCCGCGGCTACCTGACCAGCGACGCCACCCACGACGCGGTGAAGGAACTGGCGGTGAAACTCGGCAAGTCGCCGATCACGGTGAAGAACGCGCCGGGCTTCGTGGTCAACCGCATCCTGGTGCCGATGATCAACGAGGCCTTCTTCGTGCTGGCCGAGGGCCTGGCGACCGCCGAGGACATCGACGCCGGCATGAAGCTCGGCTGCAACCAGCCGATCGGCCCGCTGGCCCTGGCCGACATGATCGGTCTTGACGTCTGCCTGGCGGTGATGGAGGTCTATCTCGAGCAGTTCGGCGACTCCAAGTACCGCCCCTGCCCGCTGCTGAAGGAAATGGTGGCGGCGGGGCAGCTGGGGCGCAAGACCAAGCGCGGCGTGTATACCTACTGATGACCTTGCGGGACAGACCAGGAGCACAGATGACCGCCACCCCCACCACCCCGCCCATCGAAGGCTGCATCGACACCCAGGTGCTCGACCACGTGCTGCTGATCGGCATCAACCGGCCCGCCAAGCGCAACGGCTGGACGCCGCCGATGTTCAAGCAGCTCGCCGAGGCCTACACGCGGCTCGACGACGATCCCGCGCTGCGCGTGGGCGTGCTGCATGCGTTCGGCGACCACTTCACGGCCGGCCTCGACCTGCCGGCCGTGGCCGAATACATGAAGCGCGGCGAGAAGGCCGTGCCGCAGGGCCTGGTCGAGCCGCACGACTTCGGCCTGGCCGGCTACCGACGGCGCACCAAGCCGATGGTGGTGGCGGTCAAGGGCATCTGCTTCACGGTCGGCATCGAGCTGATGCTGGGCGCCGACATCGTGGTGGCGGCCGACAACTGCCGCTTCTCGCAGATGGAGGTGCAGCGCGGCATCATGGCCACCGGCGGCGCCACCTTGCGGATGGCCGAGCGCGCCGGACTCGGCAACGCGATGCTGCACCTGCTCACGGCCGACGAGTTCGACAGCGCCGAGGCCTTCCGCCTCAATTTCGTGCAGCGCGTGGTACCGGCCGGCAAGGAGCTCGACGAGGCGCTGCGCATCGCGCAGCGGATCGCGGCCCAGGCGCCGCTGGCGGTGGTCGCGACCCGGCTGAACGTCATCAAGGCGATCGAGCAGGGGCCGCTGGCGGCGGTCGAGGAATTCATCCCGGTGCAGCAGCGCCTCGCCAACAGCGAGGACGCGGCCGAAGGCGTGCGCTCCTTCGTCGAGCGCCGGCCCGCGCGCTTCAGCGGCCGTTGAAGCGCCGGTTTTCGGCCGCCAGGTGGTGGCCGAAGCGGCAAAGGCCCTGTCGGCGACATTTATATTGCGCACAATTTAATTGCTCGCTACAATTCAGCCCATGCCCTCCACGAGCCTCTCCGCCGACGAACTGCTGAAGCTGGACAACCAGCTCTGCTTCGCCGTGTATTCGGCTTCGCTGGCCATGACGCGGCTGTACAAGCCGCTGCTCGACAAGCTCGGCCTCACCTACCCGCAGTACCTGGTGCTGCTGGTGCTGTGGGAGCGCGACGGCCTCACGGTCTCCGAGCTGGGCGGGCGGCTGTCGCTCGACTCGGGCACGCTGACCCCGCTGCTCAAGCGGCTCGAAGCCAGCGGCCTGGTGGCACGGATCCGCGACACCGCGGACGAGCGCCGGGTGCATGTCAGCCTCACGGCCGCGGGCCGCAGGCTCAAGGCCCGTGCGGCCGAGGTTCCCGGCTGCCTGATGGCGGCCTCCCAATGCTCGGTGCCCGAACTGATTTCGTTGACGCAGCAGGTCCAGGCCCTGCGCGACCGCATCAAGAAGGCGGCCTGACCCCGGTCCCCTGCCCCACTTTTTTCGTCCCTCCCTCCACCACTGCAAAGGAATCACCATGACCACCAAGCTCGACAAGGTTCTCTACACCGCCGAAGCCCATACCGTCGGCGGCCGCGACGGCGCCGGCAAGTCCAGCGACGGCGCGATCGACGTCAAGCTCAGCCCGCCCGGCTCGGGCAAGCCCGGCACCAACCCCGAGCAGCTGTTCGCGGTCGGCTACGCCGCCTGCTTCATCGGCGCCATGAAGGCCGTCGGCCCGAAGATCAGCGTCAAGGTGCCGGACGACGTCGCCATCGACTCCAGCGTCTCGCTCGGCCCGATCAACGAAGGCAAGGCCTACGGCATCGCGGTCAAGCTCGCGATCACGCTGCCGGGCCTGGACGACGCGCAGAAGAAGCTGCTGGTCGAGACCGCGCACCAGGTCTGCCCGTACTCGAACGCCACCCGCGGCAACATCGACGTGGAGCTGTCGATCGTCTGATCGGGCGATAGCGCCAGCCCGGCCCGGCGTCGCCTGAGCGACCCCTCGCCGGGCTTTTTCTCATGCGCCCGCACGCCCTCTGCGCTAAGGTCGCCGGATGAGCAACGACACCCTGCTGGTCCGCAAGGACGACCTCCACACCACCCGCCTGCGCGGCGCCGCCGAACAACCGCTCGCCGACGGCCAGGTGCGCGTGCGCATCGACCGCTTCGCGCTGACCTCGAACAACATCACCTACGCGGCTTTCGGCGATGCGATGAGCTACTGGCAGTTCTTCCCGAGCGGCGAAGAGGGCTGGGGCATCGTCCCGGTGTGGGGCTTCGCGACGGTGTCGCAGTCGCTGCATCCGGGCGTGGCCGTGGGCGAGCGTCTCTACGGCTACTTTCCCATGA
Source organism: Variovorax sp. 10N432 (assembly GCF_056394465.1). Taxonomy (NCBI): domain Bacteria; kingdom Pseudomonadati; phylum Pseudomonadota; class Betaproteobacteria; order Burkholderiales; family Comamonadaceae; genus Variovorax; species Variovorax sp. 10N432. The sequence goes on along the minus strand of NZ_JBFTHX010000022.1, from coordinate 108,380 downwards.
CCGCCAGCGCGGTGCTGACGCCCGAGCGCCTGTCGCCCGAGCGCTTCACCGACGCCGCACCGCACCGCAGCGCCTTGCCCGCGGTCTACAACCAGTACCTGCGCACGCGCTCCGACCCGCTCTACAGCCCCGGCACCGAAGACCTGCAGGCCCTGCTGCGGCCGCTGTTCCTCACTTCCTGGCTGATCGACGACTTCCTCGACGACAACGACTTCTTCGGCGCCCGCCCCGGGGTCGCGCTGCTGTCGAGCGCGTCGAGCAAGACCGCCTACGGCACCGCCTTCCAGCTGGCCCGGCGCGAGGGCATCGAGGTGGTCGGCCTGACCTCGGCGGCCAACAAGGCCTTCTGCGAGAGCCTGGGGTGCTACCACCGCGTGCTCGCATACGAAGATCTGGACCAGGTCGCGGCCGACGTGCCCTGTGTCTATGTCGACTTCGCCGGCAACGGCGCACTGCGGCGCGAGGTCCACACCCGCTTCACGAACCTGAAGCACAGCGCCTCGATCGGCGGCACCCATGTCGACCAGTTGGCGGCCAGCGGCGCCGGCAAGAGCCTGCCCGGCCCGCGCGCCACCTTGTTCTTCGCCCCGGCGCAGGTCAAGAAGCGAAGCGGCGACTGGGGCCCGGCGCAGTTCGGCCAACGCATGGTGCAGGCCTGGGAGGCCTTCCTGGACCGCGTCGCGGACGCGAAGGCGCCGTGGCTCACGGCCGAGCACCACGCGGGCGCAGCGGCCGTGCAAGAGGCCTATGCGGCGGTATTGGCGGGCCGCGGCGATCCGCGGGTCGGACACATCCTCACGCTCACCCGTGAAAACCCGTAAACGGGTGAATTGACGAACCCGCGCGATCGATTTTCGAGGACATTTGCAGGCGCTCGGCGAGGCAGGCCTCGCTCGAAGCGCCCATTCGTTCAGGAGACATAGATGCGCCGTTCATCGAGATTCGTCCGTCTGGCCCTGGTCGGGCTGCTGGCCGCCGGGGCGGGCCTGCTGCACGCCCAGGACATCAAGATCGCCAACATCGTCGAACTCTCGGGCCCCGGCACGACGTCCGGCACGATGTTCAAGAACGGCGTCGAAATGGCGATCAAGGAGATCAACGCCGCGGGGGGCATCCAGGGCAAGAAGATCAGCTTCACCACGGAAGACACGCAGACCAATCCGGGCGTGGCCAAGGGCCTCACCCAGAAGGCGGTCGACAACGAGGTCTTCGCCATCTTCGGTCCGGTGTTCTCGGGCTCGATCATGGTGTCGATGGCGGAGAGCAAACGCGCGGAGACGCCCAACTTCACGGGCGGCGAGGCGGCGTCCATCACCCAGCAGGGCAACCCCTACGTGTTCCGGACCTCGTTCGGGCAGAGCGTCGCCTTCCCCAAGTTGGCACGCTACATCAACGCCAAGTCGAAGAAGCTGGCCGTCATCTACGTGAACAACGATTTCGGCAAGGGCGGCCAGGCGGCCATCAAGCAGCTGCTGGCCAACTCGCCGACCCAGATCGTGGCCGAGATCTCCACCGAATCGGGCCAGGTGGATTTCTCCGCCGCGGTGATCCAGGCCAAGCAGTCGGGGGCCGATGCCCTCTTCGCCTACACCAACGAAGAAGAGTCGGCCCGCCTGCTGCGCGAGCTGCGCAAGCAGGGCTGGAACAAGCCGATGATCGGCGAGACCGTGCTGACCAGCGCCAAGGTGGTCGAACTAGCGGGCGAGGCGGCCAACGGGGCCGTGGCGCACGTCGGGCTCACGGTGGACGCGCCCCAGCTGCAGGACTTCGGCAAGCGCTACCAGGCCCAGTACAACACGGTCTCCGACCACAACGGCGTCAAAGGCTACACCGGCGTGTACATCCTGAAGGCGGCGATCGAGAAGGCCGGGAAGCTCGATCGCAAGGCCGTGGCCGCCGCGCTGCGCAACAGCTGCTTCAGTGCCAAGCAGAACCCCGGAATCTTGATGGACGTGTGCTTCGACGACAAGGGCGACCTCGACCGCGAGAGCTTCATGACGGAGATCCGCAACGGCAAGACCCTGGTCGTCGAGACCCTTCCGCCATTGAACAGCAAGAAGTAGCGCGCGGCCCGCGGCAGCAGGCGGGCGGTGCGACCGTTCGATGAGGCCTTCAACGCGATGCACGCATGACCGACTTCCTGCAGCTCTTCTTCAGCGGCCTGGCCACCGGCAGCATCTATGCGCTGGCCGCCCTCGGCTTCACCCTGCTCTGGCAGGCCTCGGGCACCATCAACTTCGCCCAGGGCGAATTCGTGATGCTGCCGGCGTTCATGATGCTCATCCTGCTGCACCACGGCGCTTCCCTGGGTTTGAGCTTCGCGCTGACGGCGGTGGTCGCCGTCGTGGTGCTGGGGTGGCTGTTCAAGCGCGGCCTGGTCGATCCGCTCTTTCGCTTCGGCATGATGCCGATCGTGGTGGCGACCATCGGCCTGTCGATCGCTCTGCGCAACGGCGTGCGCGCCGCCTACAGCGCCGAGCCGCAGCCCTTTCCGCAGTTGTTCCCGGACCGGGTGTTCGAACTGGCCGGCGTCGTGCTGTCGCCCACCGACATCGGCACCTTCGCCTTTGCCGTGGCGCTGGTCGTGGGGACCCAGATGTTCCTGGCCAGGACCGTCACCGGGCGCGCCATGCAGGCGGTGGCCCAGAACACCGAGAGCGCCGCGGTGCTGGGCATCAACGTGCCGCGGATGATCTTCTACACCTTCGCGATCAATGCGCTGCTCGCCACCGCCGCCGCGCTGCTCGTGACGCCCACCTACCTGGCCAAGTTCGACATGGGCGAGTCGCTGGGCAACAAGGCCTTCTTCGCCGCCATCATCGGCGGCTTCAACAACTCGCGCGGCGCCCTGCTGGGCGGCCTGATCGTCGGGGTGGGCGAGAACCTGGCGGCGGCCTACGTGTCGCCGGCCTACAAGGATGCCGTGGCGCTGCTGATCTTCATGGTGGTCATCCTGTTCAAGCCGCAGGGGCTCTTGGGCCGCAAGCCGGAGCGCAAGGTATGAAAAGGACATCGCTGGTGCTGGGCGTACTGGCGCTGGCCCTGCTGCTGGCCGTGCCCGCCTGTCTGAAGAACTACGGCATCCACCTGTTCACGACCTGGCTGGTGTTCGTGATCGCGAACATGGGGCTGAACCTCACCGTGGGCTATGCGGGACAGAAATCGCTGGGGCATGCGGCGTTCTTCGGCATCGGTGCCTACACCACCGCCATCCTGCTGCGCGAAGGCTTCAGCTTCTGGCTGGGACTGCCCGCGGGTGCGCTGCTGTGCTTCGCCGTCGGCCTGGGTCTGGGCTTTCCGGCGCTGCGCGTGCAGACCATCTACCTGGCCTTCGCCACGCTGGGCTTCAACACCGCGCTCTGGCTGGTGATGCGCAACGAGGAATGGCTCACCGGCGGAACCTTCGGCATCAACAACATCCCCCGTCCCAGCCTGGGCGGGCTGAGCCTGGATCGCAACCTGGCCTTCTACTACCTGGTGCTGGCGGCCGCGTTGCTGCTGGCCTGGCTGATGGCGTCGCTGCTGCGCAGTCCCTGGGGCAAGGCCTTCAAGGCCTTGCGCGACAACCCGATCCGGGCCGAGAGCCTGGGCATCGACACGCGCCGCTACACGCTGCTGAGCTTCGCCATCGGCGCCACCTACGCCGGCATCGCCGGTGGCCTCTATGCGGCGCAGGTCCAGTTCATCGATCCTTCGCTCTTCACGGTGGGCCAGTCGATCATGATGTACCTGATGGTGGTGGTCGGCGGGCCCGGCTACTTCCTCGGCCCCTTGCTCGGTTCCGCGGTGGGGGTGGTGCTGCCGGAGTGGCTGCGCTTCGCCCAGGCCTGGTACCTGTTCGTGTTCGGCACGGCCGTCGTGCTGCTGATGATCTGGCTGCCCGACGGCTTGCTGAGCCTGCCCGACCGGATCCGGGCCCGGCGGCTGTCGCGCCAGGCCCTGGCCGCGCGCGCCCTGTAGATGCGATGACTCAACAGCCGCTCCTGAAAGTCTCCGGCCTCAAGAAGGCCTACGGCGCCATCCAGGCCGTGGCCGGCGTGAGTTTCGAGATCCGCCCGGGCGAGATCTTCGGCGTGATCGGGCCGAACGGCTCCGGCAAGACCACGCTGTTCAACAGCATGCTGGGACAGATCGAACCCGACGAAGGAAAGATCGAGTTCAAGGGCGAGGACGTGACGGCGCTCGGGCCGCTTCAACTCAACCGCCGGGGCGTGGGGCGCACCTTCCAGACGCTCCAGGTGTTCGGCAGGATGAGCGTGCGCGACAACCTCATCGTGGCAGCGCAGGAGCACCGCGGCTCGATGTTCGGCCGCATGTTCGCGCCGACCGACTCCGGGCTCGGGCCCCGGGCCGATGCGCTGATGGACCGGTTCCGCATCCGGCACATGGCCGACAAGAAGGCCGGGGAGCTCTCCTACGGCCAGCAGAAGCTGGTGGACATCGCGATGGCCTTCATGAGCGAGCCGGACGTCGTGCTGCTCGATGAACCGTGCGCGGGCGTCAACCCGGGGCTGGTCGGCGGCATCGGCACGCTGCTGAAGGAGCTCAATCTCGGCCCGTCCGAAGGCGCCCGCAGTTCGTTCGTCGTGATCGAGCACAACATGGACTTCGTGATGGACCTCTGCCATCGCGTCATGGTGATGGTGGAAGGCCGGGTGATGGCGATCGGGACCCCGGCGGAGATCCGTGCGAACAAGCAGGTGCTGGACGCCTACCTGGGCAACTGAGCATGAACGATCGAACCTGCATCGAATTCCGGAATGTCGTGGCGGGCTACAAGGACTTCATGATCCTCAACGAGCTCTCGTTCCGGATTCCCGCGGGCGCCATCAGCCTGCTGATCGGGCCGAACGGCGCCGGGAAATCGACCGTCCTGAAGACCTTGTTCGGATTGCTCAAGCCGCGCGCGGGCCGGATCAGCTTCGAGGGCCGGGACATCACGGGCGCCTCGCAGAAGGCACTGCTGGCCGAGGGCATCGCCTTCGTCCCCCAGGGGCGGAACCTCTTCGGCCAGCTGAGCGCGTTCGAGAATCTCGAACTCGGCGGCATCACGATCGGGATGAAGGCGACCCACGAGCGGATTCCGGAAGTCCTGGACTTCTTCCCGCGCCTGAAAGAGCGGCTGCACTCGCCGGCGTCCTCGTTGTCGGGCGGCGAGCAGAAGCAGCTGGAAATCGGCCGGGCGCTGCTCCTGCGGCCCAGGGTGATCCTGATCGACGAGCCTTCGATCGGCCTGTCGCCGATCGTGGTGCAAGACGTCTTCAGGTTGCTGCGCAGCCTGGCCGACCGCGGCGCCACGGTGCTGATGGTCGAGCAGAACGTGACATCGGCGCTGCGCCATTCGGACGAGGCGATCGCGCTGGAATCGGGCCGCCTGGTGCTGCACAAGCCGGCCGCCGAGATCCTGGCCGACCCGCGGATGGACCGGCTGTTTCTGGGTGGCATGCACGGCGGTTCGCCCTAGGTCGACCTGCGAATCCTCTTCGACGGCACCCGGCGCGCGGCAGGCTTCGCCGCGCCCGCGCGCAGCACCGCCTCCCACGCCCGACCGGCCCACAGCGCCGCTTCATGGCGGTCCTCGAACAGCTCGGGCGGCGCCTCGTAATACGAGATCCGGGCCGTCTGCCCCCGGCGCTGGTACTCGAAGGGCGGCAGTTGCCGGGCCTCGAAGAAGCCCGCCGTTTCGGCATCCGCCTTCAGGTAGAGGCGGCCGCCCGCGATCAGGCCGAACATGCGGCCCTCGTGGAACACGCCGTGGCCGCCGAACATCCGCCGCAGCGAGATGCGGCCGAAGCGCTCGAAGACATCGTGAAGCTCTTCCGCGAATTCGTTCATGCGGCGATTCTGACGCCCGAGCCATTGCTCACGCGCCCACGCGCAAGACCGCGAACACGACCGCCACCAGCACCACGATGATCGCGGTGGCGAGAACCAGTCGATCGGCGAACAAGCGGCGCATGGGATCTGTCTCCTAGACGAAGCTGTAGCGCTCCGAGTGGTACTTCGAGAGCGGCACCTTCATCTGGCCCAGCGCCGCCTCGATGGCGTCCATCATCACGTCCGGGCCGCAGATGAAGTATTCGTGGTCGGCATAGCCCGGGGGCAGATGCCGCTTGAACACGGCGGCATCGATGTAGCCGCTTTCACCGGCCCAGCCTTCCGGCGGCTGCGACAGCACGTAGACCACCGTGAGGTCGACCCGCTTCGCCAGCACATCCAGTTCATCCCTGAAGGTGAGGGATTCGAGGTCCTTGCCGCCGTAGAGCAGGATCAGCGGCCGCTTGTCGCCGCGGTCGATCAGCGTGCGGATCATGCTCATCATCGGCGTGATGCCGATGCCGCCCGCGATCAGCACATGCATGTCCGCCGGGTTGCCGATGGTGAAGGCGCCATACGGCCCGTCGAGGTAGACGCGCCGCCCCACCGGCACCTTGGCGATGCCGCTGGTGAAATCGCCGAGGTTGCGGATCGTCATCTCGACCCGTCCGTCGGGGGCCTCCGCGCTCGACGAGAAAGAGAAGGGATGGCCGGTGATCCGGAACGGGCTGCCCCACAGCGTGAGCCAGCCGAACTGGCCGGGCCGGAAGCGGAAGCCGGCGTGCCCCTCGGGCCGCATCACCAGCGTGGTCGTGTCGCCGCGCTCGGCCCGCACCTCGGCCACGCGGTAGGGCCGGCGCAGCATGAACAGCGGCTTCACGATGCGCACGTAGAGCAGCAGCGCGATCCAGAAGATCGTCATGCCGATCCACAGCGCGCGCTTCACCGGATCGGCCAGGTAGAAGCCCCAGCCCACCATGTGGAGCAGCCCGCCGCCGACCGCGGCCAGCGCGAGCCCGATGTGCGTGAAGTGCCAGAACTCGTAGCTGATCTTCAGCCGGGTGCGCCACAGCGCCATCACGACCAGCAAGACCAGCGCGCCGAGCGACAGCACCGCGAAGACAGCGCCCAGCGGCACCTCGGCCAGGGAGTCGGGCATGGCCATCTTGTCGGAGCCGTTGGCGAGCAGGATCAGCGGATGCACCACCACCAGCCCGACCGCGAGCAGCGAGACCCGGCGATGGAAGTGGTAGATGACGTCCTCTCCCCACGGATCCGTGACATGCCTGAAGCGCGCCGTGAGCCCGAACTGCAGTCCCATCATCGCGAGGCCGGTGTAGCCGAGCGCGACCGAGAACTCGGTCCAGAAATCGCGCGCCGGCGGCAGCGCGCCGGTCAGCAGCGCCAGGAGCGGCGCCAGGATGAACAGCAGGTAGATCACGGACCAGACGACCCGGCGATGGAAATCTCGGTCACGGAACTGCATGGTGTGCGGCGTTGAAACAGGCTGGTGTTCGCGATCAGATGCAGGCACTGAGGAACAGCGGCGGACCGAGCGCGAGCACGCCGCTGGCGAACGCGGTGATCGTGGTCCAGACGATCGCGGTGTGCAGGAAGCTGCCGGTCTCTCCCGATCCGGGGTCGGGTGCCCCCTTGGCGAACCGGCCCCACATCCATCCGATCACGACCAGGTGCGCGATGAACACGAGGACCAGGGTCCAGCGCAGCGCGCCCGCCGACCAGCCGAAGGCACAGCCGATCGCGTGGATCGCATAGAGCGCCGCCAGCGCGACGCACCAGACGATGAAGCCGGCCGCGAGCCACCAGACACGCCGGGGTGGAACCGTCGTCACTGCATTCATGGCCGGGCCCCCAGCACGGTGACCAGCGACGGCAGCGCCAGCACCAGGCCCAGCGCGATGACGCCGGTCACCAGCGTGTAGTCGATCCAGAGCCGCGTCAGGCGCAGGTCGGTGCAGCGCAAGCGCGAGATGTAGCCGCTGCGCACGCGCTGGAAGTTGCTGATCAGGAACAGCAGCCCGGCAGCGGCATGAAAGCCCACATAGCCCAGCAGCACCGACGCGGTGGCGCCGAGCGCATGCGCGCGCGGGTGCGGCGTGACGCCCATGATCAACTCCACGATCATCCCCGCCGCCGCCATCAGCGCGAGCGCGGTGATCGCCATCCAGCCCGATGTCTTGCCGCTGGCGACCACGACCCTGAGCGAGCCGCGCGCCGCCACCGCCGCGACCGCCAGGCAGGCGATGACGCCGAAGGCCAGCAGCCGGCTCGGCTCGGGCGGCGGCATCTTCTGCCAGTCGCCGCCGGACAGCCAGAGGTAGAAGGTGCCGAACACCAGCGAGGTGAACAGCGTGCCGTTGGCGACCAGGGAGCAGATCAGCGCCAGCCAGGACGGCGAACTCGCGGCCTCGGTGTGCGGCGGCACCGAGACGCCCAGGCCGACGGACAAGGGCCCGTAGTCGCGCGGCAGGCCCGCGCGCCGCCCCGCGACGACGAACAGGCCGAAGGTGACGAGCGCCAGCGCCAGCGACACCCAGTAGGCCTTGAAGAGGAAGCCCAGCACGGCGCCGCCCGTGAACAGCGCCGTGACCAGGGGCAGGTAGGTCGGGTTCGGCAACACGATCAGCTGCTCGGGCTTGCCGCTCGTGATGTGCACGCCCATCGCCTCCTGCCAGCCGTTGCGCGTGGCGCCCAGGTAGCCCTCGCCACGCGCCAGCGAAGCCGCCAGCTCGGTCTTCGTCACGCCCTCGGTCTGCGGCCCGACATGCGGGATCGAGGCGAAGGCATACGGGGCCGGCGGCATCGGCATCGCCCATTCGAAGGTCTGGGCCCCCCAGGGGTCGCGGCGCGCGCGGCGCCCATGGCGCAGCTGCACCACGAGGTCGATGATCAGCAGCCCGAAGCCGATCGTCATCACGAAGCTGCCGACCGAGGACAGCAGGTTGAGCCAGTTCCAGCCTTCGTCGCCGCGGTAGGTGTAGACGCGCCGCGGCATGCCCAGCAGGCCGGTCAGGTGCATCATGAAGAAGGTCATGTTGAAGCCGATGAAGATCAGCCAGAACGCCGGCACCGACAGGCGCTGCACTGCGGCGCGCCCGGTCAGGAGCGGCAGCCAGTAATAGAGCGCCGCCACCATCGGGAAGGCCAGCGCGCCGGCCACCACGTAGTGCATGTGGGCGACCACGAAGTAGGTGTCGTGCGCCTGCCAGTCGAAGGGCACCATCGCGAGCATGACGCCGGTGAGCCCGCCCATCGCGAAGACGAAGAAGAAGCCGAAGACGTAGAGCATCGGCACGTCCCAGCGCGGCCTGCCGTGCGACAGCGTCGCCAGCCAGGCGAAGACCTGCACCGCGGTCGGCACCGCGACGATCGCCGAGCCGGCCGAGAAGAAGGCCAGTGCCAGGTGCGGGATGCCCACCGTGAACATGTGGTGCACCCAGATGCCGAAGCTCAGGAAGGCCAGCGCGACGATCGCCACCACGATCGCGCGGTAGCCCACCAGCTGCCGGTTGGCGAAGACCGGGATCATGGTCGACAGCACGCCGGCCATCGGCAGGAAGATGATGTAGACGTCCGGATGGCCGAAGAGCCAGAACAGGTGCTGCCACAGCAGCGAGTCGCCGCCGCGCGTCGGATCGAAGAAGGGCAGGCCGAAGGCGCGCTCGAGCTCGAGCAGGATCGAGGCCAGGATCAGCGGCGGGAAGGCGACGATCATCATCATCGCGGTGACCAGGATGTACCAGCCGAAGATCGGCATGCGGTCGAGCGACATCCCCGGCGCGCGCATCTTGAGGATCGACACCACGATCTCCATCGCCAGCGACAGCGCCGAGATCTCGACGAAGGTGATGCCGAGCAGCCAGACATCCGCATTCACGCCCGGCGTGAAGGCGTTGGAGCTCAGCGGCGTGTACATGAACCAGCCGCCGTTGGGCGCGACGCCGAGGATCAGCGAGACGGTCACGATCGAGGCGCCGAACAGATAGCACCAGTAGCCGTAGGCCGTGAGCCGCGGGAAGGCGAAGTCGCGGGTCCCGAGGATCTTCGGCGTCAGGTAGACCGCGAAGCTCTCGACCATCGGGATCGCGAACAGAAACAGCATCATCGAGCCGTGCACCGAGAACACCTGGTTATAGGTCTCCGGGTCGAGGAACAGCGAATGCGGCGTGGCCAGCTGCACGCGGGTCAGCATGCCCAGCAGCCCGGCGATCAGGAAGAAGGCGAAGGACGTGATGAACATCCGCATGCCGATGACCGAATGGTTGACCGCGGCCAGCCGCTGCCATCCCGGCCCGGTGGCCCAGATCTTGTTCAGCTCCCGGTGCAGCCGCAGTGCGCGGGCGCCTCCTGGCTGCGGGTCGACGGCGGGTCCACTCATTTCTTCGCCTCCGGTGCTGAGAGCGCCTGCGTCAACGCGGCTGAAAAATCCTCCGGCCGATGGACGATGACCGCGAAGCGCATGCCCGTGTGGCCGATGCCGCAGAACTCGTCGCAGGTGCCTTCGAAGCGGCCGGGCTGGTCGGCCTGGATGCGCAGCCGGTTGACCCGCCCGGGAACCGCGTCGACTTTGCCCGCGAGCCGCGGCACCCAGAAGGCATGGATCACGTCCTTGCTCGTCACCACCATGTCGACCGGCTGGCCGACCGGCAGCAGCAGCACGTTGCGGGTCTCGGCGCCGCCGTGGCCGGGATAGCGGAAGGTCCAGGTCCACTGCGACGCGATCGCCTCGATGCGCTGCGGCGGCGCACTGCCCGGCAGCGGCAGCAGGCGCTCGCCGGTGACCAGGCCGTAGGCCAGCAAGGGCAGCAGCACGAGGGCCGGCAGCACCAGGCCGCCGAGCACGATCCAGCGCGTCGGCGAGACGCTCGAGCCCCAGCCCGGCCGCCGGATCACCAGGATGAAGATGCCGACGACGAGCAGGAACAGCAAGGCCGAGCCGATCAGCATGACCCACCACATGGTCGCGATCGAGGCCGCGGCCGGCCCGGAGGTATCGAGCGTCGAGAGCGGCCCGCTGCAGCCGCTCAGCAGCGCCAGCGATCCGGCTTGGAGCGCCGCGCGCAAGCCGCTACGATGGCCGCTCATCGGAAGCACCCGCTGCAAAGAAGGAGACGCACCATGGCGAACCAAGGCAACACCACCCCACCGCGCAGCGAGGTCCTGCTCGAGCTGCAGCGGCTCGAAGTTGGTTCGGCGGTCGCGCTGGTCGGCCATCCGCTGCACGTGATGCTGGTGCACTTCCCGGTCGCGTTCGTGGTCGCCACGCTCGGCGTCGATGTCTTCTACTGGTGGTCGGGCGATGTGTTCTGGCTGCGGGCAGGACTGTGGGCCGCCGGCATGGCCTTCTGGAGCGGCGTCGCGGCCAGCCTGGTCGGCACCGGCGAGCTGCTGCTGGTGCGCGGCATCCGGCTGCACGAGGCCAGCTGGTCGCATGCCATCGCGGCAATGACGCTGGTCGCCATCTCGGGCGCCAGCTGGGGCCTGCGCCTGACCGACCCGGCCTCGGTGCTGCCGCACGGCCTGATGCTGTCGGTGCTGGCGTCCGTCATGGTCGGCTTCGCCGGCTGGCATGGAGGCAAGCTGGTGTTCGATCATGGCATCGGCATCCTGGTGTCGCCGAAGGACTGATGCCACAGGCGTGACAGCCCGCCGGGCTCGAACAGGTGGGTGGCGAACTGGTTCGAATCGATCTGCGGCTTGGCCAGCACCACCCACAGGATGGCGAGGATCAGCACCGCGTAGGTGGCTGACAAGCTGATGAACGAGAAGCGCCCGAAACGACCCGTGGGCGAAAACAGCTGGTGGACCACCAGGCCCGCCACCACGTGCAGCATCGCCATGATGCCGACCAGCACCATCTTGATCGAGAACCACTCCTCGTAGGTGGCCTGCAGGAAGATCAGCGCGGTGCCGCTGCCGACCGCGACGAACGCGGCCGGCGAGGTCAGCTCCACATACACCAGCCGGACGATCCGGTGCAGCTGGTCGAGCTCGGCGCCGGCCTCGAGCCCGCGCCGCTGCCAGAACAGGAAGGGCAAGACCAGCAGGCCGCCCGACCAGATCGCGATCGTCGCCAGATGGACGAACTTGAGGAAGGTCGTCACAGGGCCGCCTCCGCGGGCCGCAGGCTGGCCCACGCACGCCAGAGTCCGGCGCCCAGGTAGGGCAGCATCGCCGGCACCCACATCAGCAGGCCGGCGAGCTGCTGGTCGGCCAGCGGCGTGAAGCCCCAGGCCAGGGTGCTCGCGAAGTGCACCGGATAGAGCGGCTGCGCCGCGAAGACGATCAGGGCGCCCAGCAGACCCATCTGCCCGATCGTCACGGCGAGCGCCACCAGCGCCAGGCCCGAAGGCGTGGCCGGCGACAGGACGGCCCGCCACAGCAGCCAGGCGCTGCCGAGCAGCGTGAGCTGCATCAGCCAGTAGGCCGGGACGCTCGCGAGCCCCCAGGCATAGGCGCCGGGCGCGTGCCAGACCCACAGGACGACCGCATGGGCCGCGACCAGCATCGGGAGGGGGACCCGGCCGGCACGCCGCTGCGGGAAGGCCAGCGCCAGCAAGGGCGCCACCGCGCTCACCAGGATCACGTGATGCAGCACGCGGACCGAGAACAGCGCCGACGACAGGGCGCAAAGCGGCGACACGAAGACCACGCCCATCAGCGCCAGCGCGCCCCAGCCGGCGCGGGCATCGGCGCCGCGGCCGCGGGCCACCACCAACGCCACGGCGGCGAGCGCGACCAGCAACGGCGGATCGAAGTTCCAGCGCGACCACGTATCGTCAGGCACCGCGGCGGCACCGCAGTAAGCGATCAGCGAATTCACCATGGCGGTTTCCTTCCCCCGTGCCGCGGCCGTGCTCGCCCCGCGGACTGCTTGGTTTGGAAAATACTAGTCCAGCACGCCCGGCCTGTCGAAGGGTTCGACTCGAATGACAAACGCCCGTTTCTGTGCAAAGCAGGCGAAACCCGGTCGACGGCACACGCCAGGCCCGACAATGCGGGGTGGCTCCTTCCAACTCCCCTCCTTCGCCTGCGGCCTCGGCCGCCCACCCTTACGAGAGTCTCACGCCCGACGTGGTGCTGGATGCGCTGGCCGCGCTCGACCTGCACGGCGACGGCCGTCTCACGGCCCTGAACTCCTACGAGAACCGGGTCTACCAGGTCCACCTCGAAGACCGCAGCGCCGTGGTGGTCAAGTTCTACCGGCCCGGCCGCTGGAGCGACGACCAGATCCTCGAGGAGCACGGTTTCGCGATCGAACTGGCGGCGGCCGAAGTGCCGGCCGTGGCGCCGATCGCGGTCGCCGGCCGCACGCTGCACCACCATGGCGGCTTCGCCTTCAGCGTCAGCCCCTACCGCGGCGGCCGCGGGCCCGAGCTCGACGACTTCGAGGTGCTCGAATGGGTGGGCCGGTTCCTGGCGCGCATCCACGCGGTCGGCGCCCGCGCGCCCTTCGTCACCCGTCCGGCCCTCGATCTCCAGACCTTCGGACTCGCGTCCCGCGACTGGCTGCTCGGCCACCAGATGGTGCCGCTGGACGTCCAGCGCGAATGGGAAGCCGCCTGCAACACCGCCTTCGAGATGATCGCCGCCAGCGCGCTCGGCATCGGCCATGACGGCGACAACGACCCGCCGCTGAAGCGGCTGCGGCTGCATGGCGACGTGCACCCCGGCAACATCCTCTGGACGCCGACCGACCGCCCCGACGGCGGCCCGCACTTCGTCGACCTCGACGATGCCCGCACCGGCTTCGCGGTGCAGGACCTCTGGATGCTGCTGTCGGGCGACCGCGCCCAGCAGACCGGGCAACTGAGCGGCCTGCTCGACGGCTACGAGCAGTTCCGCGACTTCGACCGCCGCGAGCTGGCGCTGGTCGAGCCGCTGCGCACCCTGCGCCTGATCCACTACAGCGCCTGGCTGGCGCGGCGCTGGGAAGACCCGATCTTCCCGATCAACTTCCCGTGGTTCGGCTCCAGCGACTACTGGAAGGGGCAGATCCAGATGCTGCAGGACCAGTGCGAGGCGATGGCCGAGGAGCCCCTCTACGCCTGATCGGCGGCCGGCACGCCGGCCCGCACGGCACGAAGAAAGCCCTGCACCACCGCGTTCTCGGGCCCCTCGCGCCAGACGCAGTAGGCATCCGAGCCGGCCACGTCCTCGTCGAGCGGGCGGAACAGCGCGCCGCGCAGCGCGGCCCGGCGCAGCGCGCTCGGCACCAGCGCCACGCCCATCCCCTGCGAGACCAGCGAGACCACCGACAGCCAGTGCCGCACCTCGTGCCGCACCTCGGGCCGGAAGCCGGCGTCGGCGCAGATCGCGAGGATCCGCTCGTGGTAGTCGGGCGACGCGCTGCGGGAGAACAAGACGAAGGGTTCGTCGCGCAGGCTGGCGATGGCCACCGTGCGCCGGCGCGCGAGGCGATGCCCGACCGGCAGGCAGGCGACGAAAGGCTCCGACAGCAGCAGTTCGTGGCGCAGTTCGGCCGGCATGCGGCTGGTGTGGACGAAGCCGAAGTCCAGCCGGTCGTGCAGCAGCTCGGTGATCTGTTCGCCCGAGTTGAGCTCGGCCAGCGTGACGCGCACCGCCGGATGCCGGGCCTGGAACTTGGCCAGCGCCTGCGGCAGGCCGCGATAGAGCATGGCGCCGACGAAGCCGATCCGCAAGCGCCCCGCCGAGCCCTGCGAGACATCGTGCGCCTCGAGGGCCGCCTCCTCGGCCTGGCGCAGCAGCCGCCGGGCCGAGGCCTGCAGCGCCTGGCCGGCCGGCGTCAGACGCACCTCCTTGCTGTTGCGGTCGAACAGCCGCGCGCCGACCGATTCCTCGAGCTGGCGGATGGCGACGCTCAGCGGCGGCTGCGAGATCGACAGCCGGCGTGCCGCGCGGCCGAAATGAAGCTCGTCGGCAAGGACGACGAAGTAGCGCAGGTGCCGGAGTTCCATGTGGGGCAGTTTTCCACAATAGGCAAATCAGATCAATCAAGTCATATCTGATATTGGACAAGCATCGTCAACCGCGAAAAGATGCGTCCGACAAGGAGACGAGACATGTCCAGCACACCCGCCCATCCCGTGCCCGACCGCCACGGGCAGAACCTTTTCACCACCGACGCCGAGCTGCACCGGATGCTCGCGCTCTATCTGCCGCCCGAGCTGGTGCGCCACATGCGCCCGCACTTCGAGCGCCTGGGCGCCCTGGCCGGCGGCCGCCTCGACGAGCTGGCGCAGACCGCCGACAAGAACCCGCCGACCCTGTCGCTGCGCACCCGCACCGGCATCGACCAGCAGAAGATCGACAAGCATCCCGCCTATGTCGAGATGGAGCGCCTCGCGCTCAGCGAGTTCGGGCTGGCCGCGATGTCGCACCGCGAAGACACGCTGGGCTGGAAAGGCAAGATGCCGCCGCTGGTCAAGTACGTGCTGACCTACCTCTTCGTGCAGGCCGAGTTCGGGCTCTGCTGCCCGGTCTCGATGACCGACTCGCTGGCCCGCACGCTGAAGAAGTTCGGCAGCCCAGAGCTGGTCGAGCGCTTCCTGCCGCGCTTCCAGTCGCTCGACTTCGACACCCTGGCCCAGGGCGCGATGTTCATGACCGAGCAGGCGGCCGGCTCCGACATCGCGGCCACCCTCACCCTGGCCCGCAAGGACGCGGCCGGCCAATGGCGCCTCGAAGGCGACAAGTGGTTCTGCTCCAATCCCGACGCCGACTTCGCGATGGTGCTGGCGCGTGCCGACGATGCGCCGGCCGGCATGAAAGGCGTCTCGCTGTTCCTGCTGCCCAGGCAGCTGGAGGACGGCAGCGCCAACCACTACCGCATCCTGCGTCTCAAGGACAAGCTGGGCACCCGCTCGATGGCCAGCGGCGAGATCCGCCTCGAGGGCGCGCTCGCCTACCTGGTCGGCGAGCAGGGACGCGGCTTCCAGCAGATGGCCGACATGGTCAACAACTCGCGCCTGTCGAACGGCGTGCGCGCCGCCGGCCTGATGCGCCGCGCCGTCGCCGAGGCCGAGTTCATCGCCGGCGAGCGCCGCGCCTTCGGCCGCCGCCTCGCCGACATGCCCCTGATGCAGCGGCAGCTGAACAAGCTCAGGCTGCCGGCCGAGCAGGCCCGCAGCATGGTGTTCCAGACCGCCCAGGCGCTGGCCCGCTCCGACGCCGGCGAAGCGGGTGCCTATGCGCTGCTGCGGATCCTCACGCCGCTCATCAAGTTCCGCGCCTGCCGCGACGCCCGCAAGCTGACCGGCGATGCGATGGAAGTCCGCGGCGGCTGCGGCTACATCGAGGAATGGAGCGACCCGCGCCTGGTGCGCGATGCCCACCTGGGCTCGATCTGGGAGGGCACCAGCAACATCGTCGCCCTCGACGTGATCCGCGCCGTCAAGCGCGAGAACTCGCTGCCGGCGCTGCAGGCGCATTTCGGCGACCTGCTCGACGACACCGCCGTGGCGCCGGCCTTTGCCGGTGCACTGCGCGATGCGCTGGCGCGCGCGGCCGCACTGGCCGCGACCGCGGCGCACGAAGGCGGCGACGTCCTGGCGCGGCAGGCGGCTTCCGCCCTCTATCACGTCTGCAGCGCGATCGCGATGGCCTGGGAAGGCGCGCGCAGCGGCTCGCCGCAGCGCATCGAGTGGGCGCAGGGCGTGCTGCTGCACCGTGTGCTGCCGCGCGATCCGCTGGCGCCGGATGCGGTGCCAGCCGCGTGGAACAGCCCGGCGATCGCGAAGCAGGCGGCCACCGCCTGACGCACTCCACAGAACATCCAGGAGACACCATGAAACTGCTCAAGACCCTCATCCTCGCCGCCGGCGTCTGCGCCCTGCCGGTGCTGCCCATCCTGTCGACCGCGCAGGCCCAGGCTTTTCCGACCAAGCCGATCTCGCTGATCATCCCGTTCCCGCCGGGCGGCCCCACCGACGCGATGGCACGCACGCTGGCCGCAGAGATCACGGGCGGCCTGGGCCAGCCCGTGATCGTCGAGAACCGCGCCGGCGCCGGCGGCAACATCGGTGCCGACTTCGTGGCCCGCGCCCTGCCCGACGGCCACACGCTGCTGTTCGGGACCTCGGGCCCGCTGGCCATCAACGCCAGCCTCTACCGCAAGATCAGCTACGACCCGACCACCAGCTTCGCGCCGGTGATCCAGATCGGGCAGCTGCCCAACATCCTGGTGGTGAACCCCGCGCTGCCGGTGAAGGACGTGCGCGAGCTGATTGCCTATTCCAAGGCCCACCCCGGCCAGCTCAGCTACGCCTCGTCGGGCAACGGTGCCTCCTCGCACCTGGCGGGCGTGCTGTTCAACGGCATCGCCGGCACCGTCCTGCAGCACGTGCCCTACAAGGGCACCGGGCCGGCGCTCAACGACCTGCTGGGCGGCCAGGTGTCGATGAGCTTCACCGACGTCCTGACCGCGCTGCCCTACATCAAGGCCGGCAAGCTGCGCCCGCTCGGCATCGCCACCGCGCAGCGCTCGCGAGCCCTGCCCGACCTGCCGACCTTGGCCGAGCAGGGCGTCAAGGGCTACGACGTCAGCGTGTTCTTCGGCATCGTGGCGCCGGCCGGCACGCCGCCCGAGACCATCGCCAGGCTGAACAAGGCCTTCACCGAGGCGCTCGCGACGCCCAAGGTGAAGCAGCTGTTCGCATCGCAAGGGTTCGAGCCGGCGGCCGACGCCTCGCCGCAGCAGCTCGGCCGCTTCATCGCCGCCGAGACCGCCAAGTGGAAAGACGTCGTGAAGAAGTCCGGCGCCCAGCTCGATTGACGCCATGACCACCACCACAGTCACCACCGGCGCGCTGGCGGGCATCCGCGTCCTCGACATCTCGCGCATCCTCGGCGGGCCGTACTGCGGCCAGATCCTCGGCGACCATGGCGCCGACGTGCTCAAGGTCGAACCGCCGCAGGGCGACGACACCCGGACCTGGGGGCCGCCCTTCAAGGACGGCGTGGCCTCGTACTACCACGGCCTCAACCGCAACAAGCGCACGATGGCGCTCGACCTCGGCAGCGCCGAGGGCCGCGAGGCCCTGCTGGCACTGGTGGCCGAGGCCGACGTGCTGATCGAGAACTTCAAGACCGGCACCATGGAACGCTGGGGCATCGGCTACGACGAACTGTCGAAGCGCTTCCCGCGACTGGTCTGGTGCCGCGTGTCGGGCTTCGGCGCCGACGGGCCGCTCGGCGCCCTGCCGGGCTACGACGCCGCGGTGCAGGCCATGACCGGCATCATGAGCATCAACGGCGAGTCCGAGGGGGGTCCAATGCGCGTCGGACTGCCGGTGGTCGACATGGTGACCGGGCTCAACGCGGTGATCGGCGTGCTGCTCGCGCTGCAGGAGCGCCAGCGCAGCGGACGCGGGCAGTTCGTCGAGGCGGCGCTCTACGACAGCGGCCTGTCGCTGCTGCACCCGCATGCCGCCAACTGGTTCCTCGACGGCCGCACGCCGCGCCGCACCGGCAATGCGCACCCCAACATCTATCCCTACGACGCCCTCCGGACCGGCACCGATCCGATCTTCCTGGCCGTCGGCAACGACCGCCAGTTCGCGAGCTTCTGCCGCACCATCGGCCTGCCGGAGCTGAGCGACGACCCGCTCTACCGCGACGCCGGATCGCGCTCGGTGAACCGCGACGGCCTCAAGCAGCGGCTCGAAGCGCAGCTGGCGACTTTCGACGGCCGCCAGCTGGTCGACCAGCTCATGGCCGCGGGCGTGCCGGCGGCGCCGGTGCTGTCGGTCGATGCGGCGCTCGAGCATCCGCACACCGCGCACCGCGAGATGGTGGTCGAGATGGAAGGCGGCTGGCGCGGCATCGGCTCGCCGGTGAAGCTGAGCCGCACGCCGGCCAGCTACCGGCATCCGCCGCTGACGCCGGGCACGGGATTCGAGTAAGCGCTACTTCACTTCAGGTAGGAGCGCAGCGCCGCCACCACGGCCTCGGTGTCCTCGCCCCGCTGTGCCGGGTCGGCCTCCGGCCCCAGGTGCTCGCGGACGTGGCCTTCGAGGACTTCCAGCATCAGCCCGTTGACGGCGCCGCGGATCGCCGCGATCTGCTGCAGGATCTCCATGCACTCGGTGCCCGCGCCGAGCGCGCTCTCCAGCGCCGCGGCCTGGCCCTTGATGCGGCGCACCCGCGCCAGCAGCTTCGCGCTTCCCGTGATGGTGTGGCGGGTACAGTATCTGGCCATGCAGACTCTTCAAACCACCCGGGGCTGGCAGCACGCCCACGTCTTCGACGACGGCAATCCCCTGGCCCAGCGCGCCACGCTGTGGGCGGCGGTCCTGACCGCCGTGATGATGGTGATCGAGATCGCGGGCGGCTGGATCTTCAACTCGATGGCGCTGCTGGCCGACGGCTGGCACATGAGCTCGCACACCGTGGCCCTGGGTCTGTCGGTGGCCGCCTATGCCGCGGCGCGGCGCTTCGCCGACGACCGGCGCTTCTCCTTCGGCACCTGGAAGATCGAGATCCTCGGCGGCTACACCAGCGCGATCGTGCTGGCGCTGGTGGCCGCGTCGATGCTCTGGCAATCGGTCGAGCGCCTGCTGGCCCCGAGCGCGATCCACTACGACCAGGCGATCGCGATCGCCGTGCTCGGACTGGGCGTGAACCTGGCCTGCGCCTGGCTGCTGCGCGGGGAAGACCACGGCCATGCCCATCACGGCCACCACGATCACCACGGCCACGTGCACCACGACCTGAACCTGCGCTCGGCCTACCTGCACGTCGTGGCCGATGCCGCGACTTCGGTGCTCGCGATCGTCGCGCTGTTCGGCGGCAAGCTGTGGGGCGCCGACTGGCTCGACCCGCTGATGGGCATCGTCGGCGCCGGGCTGGTCGCGGTCTGGGCCGCCGGGCTGATGCGCGAGTCGGGTCGGGTGCTGCTCGACGCCGAGATGAATGCGCCGGTGGTGGCCGAGATCCGCGAGGTGATCGATGCCAGCCCGGTGCCGGCCACGCTGTGCGATCTCCATGTGTGGCGGGTCGGCAGGGGCAAGTACGCCTGCATCGTCTCGCTGGCCACCGACGGCGATGTCGGGCCGGACTACTTCAAGCAGCAGCTGCGCATCCACGAGGAGCTGGTCCACATCTCGGTCGAGGTGAACCGCGTAGCGGCAGCCCCCGGGCTCAGGCCAGCAGCTGCTCCGTGATGAGCTGCCAGTGCTGCGGCTCGACCGGCGTGATCGACAGCCGGTTGCCCTTGCGCAGCACCAGCATGTCGGCCAGCGCCGGCGTGGCGCGCAGTTCGGGCAGCGACAGCAGGCGCGTCTTGCGCAGCGCCTGCACGTCCAGCAGCAGCCAGCGGGGCTGCTCGGCTTTCGACGCGGCATCGAAGTAGGGCGAGGCCGGATCGAACTGGGTCGGATCGGGCCGGGTGCCGGACGCCACGCGCGCGATGCCGACGATGCCGGGCTCCGGGCAGCTCGAGTGATAGAACAGCACCCCGTCGCCGACCTGCATCGCATCGCGCATGAAGTTGCGCGCCTGGTAGCTGCGCACGCCGGTCCAGGGCACGGTCGACTTCGGCGCCGCGAGGGCGTCGTCGATCGAGCACTCGTCGGGCTCGGACTTCATCAACCAGTAGCCGGACATGGCGGCGTCGCGCAGCGCGTGCCTCAGACCAGCAGGGCGTTGACCCGGCGCACGTAGGCCGCCGGATCGGCCGGCAGGCCGCCTTCGGCCAGCAGCGCCTGGTCGAACAGGATGTTGGCCAGGTCGTCGAAGTGCGCCGACCCCTCCAGCTTCTTCACCAGCGGATGCTCGGCATTGACCTCGAGCACCGGCTTGAGCTCGGGCGCGGGCTGGCCGGCCTGCTTGAGCATGCGCGCCAGCTGGGTGCTCATGCCGCCGTCCTGCACCACCAGGCAGGCCGGCGAATCGACCAGGCGGGTGGTGACGCGGACGTCCTCGGCCTTGTCCTTGAGTGTCTCCTTGAGGCGCTCCAGCAGCGGCTTGAAGGACTCGGCGGCTTCCTCGGCCGCCTTCTTCTCGGCCTCGTCCTGCAGCTTGCCCAGGTCGACCGCGCCCTTGGCCACGCTCTGCAGCGGCGTGCCGTCGAACTCGGTCAGGTAGTTGAGCGCCCACTCGTCGACCCGGTCGGTCATCAGCAGCACCTCGATGCCCTTCTTCTTGAAGATCTCGAGCTGCGGGCTGTTCTTGGCGGCGGCCAGCGTGTCGGCCGTGATGTAGTAGATCGCGTCCTGGCCGTCCTTCATCCGCGACTTGTAGTCGGCGAAGCTGACGCTGACCGTGTCGCTGGTGCTGGAGGCGAAGCGCAGCAGCTTGGCGATGCGCTCGCGGTTGCCGAAGTCCTCGCCCAGCCCTTCTTTCAGGACCGCGCCGAACTCGGCATAGAAGCGGGCGTACTTGCCCGATTCGTCGGCGTATTCCGCGGCGGCTTCGGCCGCGGGCGTGCTGTGGTCGGCCTTCTTGTCGACCACGTCGGTCACGCCTTCGGTCGGCTCGGGCGCCGGCACCGACTCGCCGGAGCCGACGTCGATCTTGCCCTCGCCGCTCTCGGCCGCCGTCTTCTGCTTCTTCGCCAGGTCCTCGAGCATGCCCAGCACGCGCTTGGTGCTGCCTTCGCGGATCGCCTTGACGTCGCGGCTCTCCTGGAGCAGCTCGCGGCTGACGTTGAGCGGCAGGTCGGCGGAGTCGATCACGCCCTTGACGAAGCGCAGGTAGCTGGGCAGCAGCGCCTCGGCGTCGTCCATGATGAAGACGCGCTTGACGTACAGCTTGACACCCGCGCCCTTGTCGCGGTTCCACAGGTCCATCGGCGCCTTGGCCGGGATGTAGAGCAGCTGGGTGTACTCGGTGTTGCCCTCGACCCGGTTGTGGCTCCAGGCCAGCGGCGCCTCGAAGTCGTGGCTGATGTTCTTGTAGAAGTCGACGTACTGCTCTTCGCTGATGTCCTTCTTGGCCCGGCTCCAGAGCGCGTTGGCCTTGTTGACCGGCTCCCATTCGCCGGTCTTGACCATCGCGCCGCCCTTGTTGTCCTCGCCCTCCTTCCACTCCTCCTTCTCCATCAGGATCGGCAGCGAGATGTGGTCGGAGTACTTGCCGATGATCGACTTGAGCTTCCAGGCGTTGAGGTATTCCTCGGCGTCGTCGCGCAGGTGCAGGGTGACGCTGGTGCCGCGTTCGGCGCGGCTGATGGTGTCGACCTCGAAGTCGCCGGCGCCGCTGCTGACCCAGCGCACGCCCTCTTCGGCCGGCAGTCCGGCGCGGCGCGATTCGACCGTGATCTTGTCGGCCACGATGAAGCCGGAGTAGAAGCCGACGCCGAACTGGCCGATCAGCTGCGCGTCGGCCTTCTGGTCGCCCGACAGCCGGCTCATGAACTCCTTGGTGCCGCTCTTGGCGATGGTGCCGAGGTTGTCGATGGCTTCCTGCTGGCTCAGGCCGATGCCGGTGTCGGTGATGGTCAGGGTCTTGGCTTCGGCGTCGAAGGCGACGCGGACGTCGAGCCGGGGCTGGTCTTCGAACAGCGCGGGCTGGTCGATGGCTTCGAAACGCAGCTTGTCGCAGGCGTCGGACGCATTCGAGATCAGTTCGCGCAGGAAGATTTCCTTGTTCGAGTAGAGCGAATGCGTGACCAGGTGCAGCAGCTGGGCGACTTCGGCCTGGAACGGGAGTTTGGTCTTGGAGATGGTCATGGCGCGAGAACAATCAAAGGGAAAAACGGTTCGCCGACGGCGAGCTTTCAACTTTACAAGACCTGGGGCTGGCCGGCCCGATCGCAAGGGCCGGCGGTTTCAAAGCCTTACGAGCCTCAGCGCGGCTGCGACTCGACCTCGCGCGTCCAGCGGTCGATCAGCCGCTTGCGCTCGGCCGCCTGGCCATACTTCTCGAAGTCGTACTTGATGAGCTTGACGCCGTCCATCGACGGGATGCGCGGATCGGGCTTGAAGGTCCGGTTGGCCGGCGACTGAAGGCTGCCGGCCTGGGCGCCGATGGCCTGGCCGGCCGGGCTCATGAGCCAGTCGTAGTAGCGCTGGGCGTTGGCCTTGTTGCGCGCGCCCTTGACCAGCGCGATGCCGCCGATTTCGTAGCCGGTGCCTTCGCAGGGCGCCGCGGTCTTGACCGGGTACTTGTCGTGGCGCCACTTGTCGAAGCCGAAGATGAAGCTGATGCCGACCGCCACCTCGCCCTTGGCCACGTTGGGCGCCTGGGCCTGGCCGCTGCGGGTGTAGGTGGTGGTGTTGCGGTGCAGCTTCTTCAGGTAGTCGAAGGCGGCGTCCTCGCCCATCAGCTGCACCAGCCCGGCGACGATGGTGTAGCCGGTGCCGCTGGTGGCGGGGTGCGACATCTCGATCTCGCCCTTGTACTCGGGCTTGACCAGGTCGGCCCAGCAGCGCGGCTCCGGCAGGTACTTCTTCTTGAGCACCTCGGTGTTGAAGCCGAAGCCCATGGCACTGGTGTAGAAGCCGCCGACCCGGTTGCCAGACATCGCGTACTGCCGCACCGACCAGTCGTACAGGTCGTTGATGTAGGCCGGGCGGTAGGGCTCGAGCAGGCCTTCCTCGGCCGCCTGCAGGAAGGGGTCGCCGGTGCCGCCCCACCAGATGTCGGTCTTCGGATTGGCGGCCTCGGCCCGCAGCTGGGCACCGATCTCGCCGGTGCCCTTGTGCGCCTGCAGCACGCGGATGCCGGTGGCCCGGCTGAACTCGGCCGCCGCCGCCTCGCACCAGCCGGCGTCGGTGCTGCACAGGGCATTGACTGTGCCCTGGGCCTGCGCCGCCAGGGCGGTGGCGGTCAGGGCGAAGGCGGCGAGGGCTGGGGCAACGAAACGGCGCATGAAGTCTCCCGGGTTCACGAACGAGACGCGCAGGATAGCGTCCCCGGGTGTGGCGGCTTCAGGCAGCGATCGGCGGCAGATGGACCCGGGCCACCAGGCCGCTGCGGTCGCTCCGGTTGGCCAGCACGATGCGCATCCCGTTGCGCAGCGCCGCCGCCTGCGCGATCGCCAGCCCCAGCCCGCTGCCGCCGGCCGGGGCGCCGGCGACCCGGTAGAAGCGATCGAAGACGCGCTCGAGCTGCTCGCCAGGGATGCCGGGGCCGTCGTCCACCACGTCGACCACCGGCTGGCCGTCGACCGCGTGCAGCCGGACGTCGACCACGCCGCCCTCGGCCGCATAGCGCACCGCGTTGTCGATCAGGTTGTCGAACACGCTGCGCAGATCGGCCGCCGGCGCACTGACCCACGGCGTGACGAGGCCTTCGAAGCCGACATCGACCCGGCGCTGGTCGGCCAGCACCATCAACTGGCCGACGCTGTCGCGCAACAGCAGCGCGAGGTCCACCGGGCCGCGGGCACCGGGCGCAGGCGCGTCCTGGCGCGACAGGCGCAGCAGCTGCTCGATCAGGTGCTGGGCGCGCCGGACGCCGCCCTCGAGCTGGGCGAAGCGCTCGGCGGCGTCGCCGTGCGGCACATCGGCGCGCAGGTTCTCGATCTGCAGGCCGATCGCCGCCATCGGCGTGCGCAGCTCGTGCGCCGCGTCCTGCATGAAGTGGCGCTGGGCCGACAGCGCGCTGCGCAGCCGGCCCAGCAGGCTGTTGAAGGCCGCCACCAGCGGCGCGATCTCCTCCGGCACCCGGGCCACCGGCACGCCGTCGGGGCTGGCCTCGTCCTGCGCCGCCAGGTCGCGGGCGACGATGCGCAGCGATCGCGAGGCGGCCGAGACGATGGCCCACAGCAGGCCGAGCGTGATCGGCAGCAGCAACAGGATCGGCAGGCTTTCGAGCAGTGCCCGGCGCACGATCCGCTGGCGCCGGAAGCCGTCGTTCTGCACCACTTGCACCCGCGGCGCGCCGTCGGGCGGCTCGGCGGCCAGCGTGTAGACGCGCCATTCGCCGGTGTCGCCGGGGCCGAGGCGGACGTTGCCGAAACCCGGCTCCGGCTGCAGCGGCAGCGCCAGGCCGCGCCACGAGGTGGCCTGCAAGGTGGCGCCGTCGGCGCTCCAGACCTGGACCACGAAGGCGCCGCGCTGGACGACGTCGTCGCGGCTCACCGGCTGCAGGGTGGGCAGCCGGCGGTGGGTCGCATGCGACTCGGCCACCAGCCGCATCTGGTCGTCCATGAAGTTGTTCACCAGCCGGCCGTAGGCCACGTAGGAGAGCCACACGGTGGCCGCGATCGCCAGCAGGTGCAGCGCCACCAGCCAGGCCAGCAGCCGGGCGCGCAGCGAGCGCGGGCGCCAGCCCCAGCCGGCGTTCACGCCGGTGCGACCCGCCAGCCGAGCCCGCGCACGTTGCGGATCGCCTCGGCACCCAGCTTGCGCCGCATGCCGTGGATCAGCACGTCGATCGCGTTGCTCGTGACCTCGTCGCCCCAGCCATAGATGCGGTCCTCGAGCTGCTCGCGCGACAGGATGGCGCCGGGCCGCTCCAGCAGCGCATGCAGCAGCGCGAATTCGCGCGCGGTGAGCGCCTCCCGCACGCCGTTGACGAGCACGTCGCGGGTCGTGAGGTCGAGTTGCAGCGCCGCGGTGCCGATGACCGAATGCGCGGCGCCGTCGCGGCGCCGCACCACGGCGCGCATCCGTGCCAGCAGTTCGCGCAGGGCGAAGGGCTTCAGCAGGTAGTCGTCGGCGCCCAGGTCGAGCGTCTGGATCCGGTCGTCGAGCCCGTCGCGGGCGGTCAGCACCAGCACCGGCGTGGCGTCGCCGCGGGAGCGGGCGCGCCGCAGCACCTCGGTGCCGTCCTGCTTCGGCAGCCCGAGATCGAGCAGCACGCAGGTGTAGCCGCCATCGGCGAGCGCGCTGTGCGCCAGCAGGCCGTCGCGGACCCAGTCGACCGACCAGCCGGCGCGGTCGAGCGCATGCATCAGGCTCGCGCCGATCATTTCGTCGTCTTCGACCAGCAATGCGCGCACGGAATCTCCTTGGAACGGGTTCGACGGCGAGGCTACGCCCGGATTGTTAGCGCCGCATGAGCGGACGATGCGCCGATCGGTCAGCTGGCGTTCAGACCGCACGCGGACGATGGTTGTTCCCCATTTCACCGCCCGAGGAGGCGTCCGGATGACTTTTTCCCCCAAGACCTTGCTGGCCGCGGCAGGCCTGCTGGCCGCCCTCGGCGTCCAGGCCCAGCAACTGCCGGCCGGCGCGCCCGCCGGCACCACCGTGCAATGCAAGGATGGCAGCTTTGCGTCGCCCGACACCAAGTCGGGCGCCTGCCGCGGCCACAAGGGCATCCAGACCTGGTACGGCAAGGCCGATGCGAAACCTGCAGCGGCACCTGCGGTGGCAGCCGCACCGGCCGCCGCTGCCCCGGCCGCGGCAGCGGCGGCCGCCAAGCCGGCGGCGCGGCCCGATCCGTCGACGATGGCCGCCGCACCCGGCGGCGGCGCCGGCAAGGTCTGGGCCAACGACGAGACCAAGGTCTACCACTGCATGGGCGACCGCTACTACGGCAAGACCAAGAAGGGCGAGTACCTGAGCGAAGCCGAGGCCAAGGCCAAGGGGATGCACGCCTCGCACAACAAGGCCTGCGCGGGCTGAGGCTGCTTGCTCAGCGCAGCGCGAGCAGCGGCGGCAGTCGTTCGGCCAGCGTGTCGATGACCACGCGGGTCTTCTGCGGCAGCGCGCGCGCCTGCGGCCACACGGCGTTCAGTTCGTAGCCGTAGGGCTGCGCTTCCTCGAAGACCCGCACCAGGGCGCCGCTGGCGAGAGCGTCGGCCGCCAGCCAGGTCGGCAGCCGCGCCAGCCCGGCGCCGTCGATGGCGGCCATGGCGCTGACCTCCAGGCTGTCGCAGCTGAAGCTGGAGCGCGCCGGCACCTCGAACTCGGCGACGCGACCCAGCCGGTCGTGGAAGCGCCAGGGATGCGGCCAGCCCTCGCGCGCGTAGCCGACGAAGCTGTGCGCCGCCGCGCTGGCCGCGAGCTCCTCGAAACCCGAGGGGCGGCCACGTTCGGCGAGATAGCCCGGCGCCGCATAAATCCCGATCCACTGCCGGCCCAGCGGCCGCGCCGAGAGCATCGCGCTGTCGCCCAGCGGACCGCTGCGGATCGCCAGGTCGATGCCTTCCTCGACCAGGTCGACGCGGCGGTCGCTGAACGACAGGTCGAAGGCCAGCGCCGGATGCTTACGGCCGAGCGCCAGCAGCAGCGGCGCGACGCAGGCCCGGCCGATCAGCGCCGGCATGGTGATGCGCACCCGCCCGGTCGGCGTCCGCCGGCCGGCCTCCACCGCCGCGTCGGCCGCGTCCAGTTCGGCCAGTGCCCGATGGCAGCGCTCGTAGTAGGCCTGGCCGTCCTCGGTGAGGCTCTGGCTGCGCGTGGTGCGGTGGAACAGCCGCGTGCCAAGGCGCGCCTCGAGCCGCGCGACGCTCTTGCCCACCGCCGAGCGGCTCAGGTGCAGCCGCTCGGCAGCGAGCGCGAAATTGCCGGCCTCGACCGCCGCCACGAAAGCCTCGATGCCGTTCAGACGTTCGCTCATTGGTTCCTTCACATCTTCATTCAATCGAAAATTTATCGCCACTGCGGAATTGTAAGAACCAATAGCATCGACTTGCTCTCCACAACTCCATTGCAAGCACTCCATGACAGACACCACCCTGCGCCGCTGGCACATCACCGACTTCGGCCGGCAGCATCTGCGCTTCTCGGAAGGCGCCATTCCCGAGCCCGGACCCGGCCAGGTCCTGGTCCGCGTCGAAGCGGTCTCGCTCAACTACCGCGACCTGATGCTGCTCGACAACGACTACGGCTGGACGCCGCCGCTGCCTTTCACGCCGGCCTCGGACATGGCGGGCACGGTGCTCGCCGTCGGCGCCGGCGTCACGGCATGGCAAGGCGGCGAGCGGGTGATCAGCACCTTCGTCGGCGGCTGGCTGGACGGCGCCGCGCCGGAACACGCCATCGCGATGGGCGGCCCCGGCCCGGGCATGCTGGCCTCGCACGTGGTGCTGGACGCCCAGTGGGTCGTCGCCGCGCCGCGCACGCTCGATGCGGCCCAGGCCGCCACCCTGCCCTGCGCCGCGCTCACCGCCTGGTTCTCGCTGGTCGAGACCGGCGCGCTGCAGGCCGGCCAGACCGTGCTGATCCATGGCACCGGAGGCGTGGCGCTGTTCGGGCTGCAGTTCGCACGCCTGCACGGCGCCCGGGCCATCGTGGTGTCGGGCAGCGCGGACAAACGCCAGCAGGCGCTCGCGCTGGGCGCCGCCCATGCCCTCGCGCGGGACGGCGACTGGCCCGCCGAAGTGCGCCGGCTGACCGACGGGCGCGGTGCCGATCACGTGCTGGAACTCGTGGGCGGCGCCAACCTCGGCCGCTCGCTGGAGGCGGTGGCGCAAGGCGGCCGCGTCAGCGTCATCGGCGTGCTGGAAGGCGGCGCGATGAGCGGCTCGGCCTTCGACGCGATCCGCCGCCGGGCCGTGATCCAGGGCATCAGCGTGGGCCATGCGCGCGCGCTCGAACGGATGGTGCGTGCGGTCGACCTGAACCGCCTCGAACCCGTGATTGCGGCCACCTACGGCATCGAGGATGTGCCGGCCGCCTTCGCGCACCTGGCACAGGGCGCCTTCGGCAAGGTCGTCGTGCGTTTCTGACCCGTGCGCCGGCCGCTCAGAACCGTTCGTCCGTCCCCAGGTAGCGCCACTGGCCGACCGGCAGGTTGCCCAGCACCACCCGGCCGATGCGAATGCGCTTGAGCCCCACGACCTTGAGCCCGACCAGCTCGCACATGCGGCGGATCTGGCGCTTCTTGCCCTCGGTCAGCACGAAGCGCAGCTGCTCGGGGTTCTGCCAGTCGACCTTGGCCGGCTTCAGCGGCTGGCCGTCCAGGCTCAGGCCGTGGCGCAGCTTCGCGAGCAGTTCGCGCGGAAAGGCGGCCTGCGAGTTTTGCGCCACCGGGCCGTAGGCCACCCGCACCAGGTATTCCTTTTCGATGCCGGAATCCTCGCCGATCAGCTGCCGTGCCACGCGGCCGTCCTGCGTCAGCACCAGCAGGCCGACCGAATCGATGTCGAGCCGGCCGGCCGGCGCCAGGCCGCGCAGCTGCGGCGGCGAAAAGCGGTTGCGGCTCGGATCCTCGCGCCAGTGGGTGCGCGGATTGATCAGCACCACCGCGGGCTCGTGGCCGTCCTCGGCCTGCCCGCTGACGTAGCCCATCGGCTTGTGCAGCAGGATCGTCACCTGCTGCTGCTGCTGGTTCTGCGCCTTGCGGTCGACCTCGATGCGGTCGGAGGGCAGCACCTTGACACCCATCTCGGCCACCTGGCCGTTGACCTTGACCCAACCCTGCGCGATCCAGTCGTCGGCCTCGCGGCGCGAGCACAAGCCCAGCTCGGCCATGCGCTTGTTGAGGCGGGAGGGGGCGGGGATCTCGGACATCGCGCCCATTGTCCGCGATCCGCGGCGTGCGTTTTTCACGCAAGCGCCGACTGTTGCAACCGCGTGGACCGCCGCGTGATTTCGTTGCTTTGCGGGCGTGCGGGGCATGCGTACAACCGGTCCATGGGCTGAACAAGGAACTGCACATGGACATCCATGCGATCTCGCTGATCGTCGACGAACCGATCGCCGGTCACTTCTACTGGGTGCTGCAGAAGCAGGAAGGCAGCGACTGCCGCCCGATCGACGCCGCTTCCGGGCCGATGCCGACCTACGGCGCGGCGATGATGGCCGGCATCGAGGCACTGCAGCGGCGCACCGAGGCGCACGGCGACGCCGGGCCGCCCACGATGCATTGACGCGGGCGACCGCAGTCGCGATCCGAGATCTCGGCCATCGCCAATCGCGAGCGCTGCGGCCGCCGGGTTGGGGCACACTCCCGGCGCATGGCGCCGCATCTTCGCGGCGCCCAACGACGAGACACCCCATGATCCGAAAGCTGCTCACCCTCGCCGCCCTGGCGCTGGCGTTCACCGCCGCGCAGGCCCAGCCCTATCCCGCCAAGCCGATCCGCATGATCGTGCCGTTCCCGCCCGGCGGCGGCACCGACATCCTGTCGCGGCTGGTCGCCAACAAGCTGACCGAGGTCAGCAAGTGGACCGTGGTGCCCGACAACCGCGCCGGTGCCGGCGGCACCATCGGCATCGCCGAGGCGGTGCGGGCGGCGCCCACGGGCTACGACATGGTGATGGGCCAGAAGGACAACATGGTCGTCGCGCCCTGGCTCTACAAGAACCTGAGCTACGACCCGACCAAGGACCTGGTGGCGGTGGCGCATGTCGCCTACACACCGGTGGTGATCGTCACCCGCAGCGATTCCAAGTTCAAGACGCTGGCCGATGTCGTCGCGGCGGCGCGTGCGGCGCCCGACTCGATCACCTACGGCTCGCCCGGCAACGGCACCACCATCCACCTGGCCGGCGAGATCTTCAAGAGCGCCGCCAACATCAAGATGCGCCACGTGCCCTACAAGGGCTCGAACGCCGCGATGATGGACGTGCTGGCCGGCAACGTCGACCTCATGGTGTCGTCGCTGCCCTCGGCCATGAGCCAGATCCAGGGCGGCAAGCTGCGCCCCCTGGCCGTGACCTCGGCGCGCCGCAGCAGCTCGCTGCCAGACGTCCCCACGGTGGCCGAGCTGGGCTACAAGGGCTTCGACGTCAGCACCTGGTATGGCCTCTTCATGCCGGCCGGCACGCCCAAGGACGTGGTCGTGACGGTCAACGCCGAAGTCAACAAGCTGCTGGCCACGCCCGAGATGAAGGCCGCGATCATCGCCCAGGGCGCCGAGCCGCAGGCCATGACGCCGCAGGAACTCCAGACCCTGCTGAAGACCGACTACCAGAAGTGGAAGTCGATCGTCCACGACTCCGGCGCGACGATTGAGTAACCCCCCAGGTCGGGCTCACTGCGTGTAGCCCTCCCACCCCCCTGCTGGGGGCAACACCTGCGGCCTGGCGAAGCCAGTTCCGCGGTGTTCCACCAACGCGGCCGGGCTGCGCCGGCCGTGCCGGTCCACTCAGTCACGGATATCGGCGACGGGGTTGGCGCCGAAGTCCGGACGC
Source organism: Variovorax sp. 10N432 (assembly GCF_056394465.1). Classification (NCBI taxonomy): domain Bacteria; kingdom Pseudomonadati; phylum Pseudomonadota; class Betaproteobacteria; order Burkholderiales; family Comamonadaceae; genus Variovorax; species Variovorax sp. 10N432. The sequence goes on along the minus strand of NZ_JBFTHX010000022.1, from coordinate 77,587 downwards.
GCCAGGTACTTCAGGATCTTGGCGGCGGCCGACGCCGGGCTGTCGAGCAGGCCGTCGGCCTTGAACTTCTCGAAGCGCACGCGGTCCGGGAACATGTCGGCTTCGGCGCCCCGCAGCGCCACCTGCATGTCGGTGTCGATGATGCCGGGGGCCAGCGAGACGATCCGCGCGCCGTTGGCGGCCGCCTTTTCTTCCAGCGCCACGGCGCGCGAGAAATGGTCCATGCCGGCCTTGGCGGCGCAGTAAGGCGCCTGGCTGCCCATCGCATTGCGCCCCAGGCCGGAGGAGATGTTGAGCACCTTGCGCTCGGCGCGCCAGCCCTTGGTGGCGCCGAGAAAGGCCGAGGCCAGCAGCATCGGCGCCTCGAGCCCGACCCGCAGCGCCTGCGCCAGTTCGCTCGCCACCGCTTCGGACAAGGGGCGCGGACGGCCGACCGTGCCGGCGTTGTTGATCAAGGTCGCGCTGCCGAAGGCGTCGGCGTCGAGCCCCTGCAGCCAGGCCGCGAGCCGAGCCGCGCCCGGCACCGGATCGGACAGGTCCAGCTGCCACTGCTCAAGCTCGGCACCGGCCTCGCGGGCACGGGCGGCGAACTGCTCGTCGGCCTGGCGGGAGATGCACAGCAGGCGTTGGCCGGGTTGCAGCAACTGCTCGGCCATGGCGCGGCCCAGGCCGCGGGAAGCGCCGGTGATGATGGTGAGGCGGGAAGAGGTCATGGAGTTTTGGGGAGTTTTCGTGAGCTATGGCGCGCCGGCGCCGCTTGCGCGCAGGCCGAACCTTCCTATGGTATCGGCGGCTGACTAGAATCCGCCAGCTTTCACACCGTCCTGGCCATGCCCACCCACTACCAAGCAGCGAGCGAGCCCCTTCACTTCGCCCAGCGCTTCGGTCTGGCCTGCCGGCCGGAGGCATCGATCGTGCGGCCGGGCGAGCAAGGCCTGTTCGTGCGGCGACCCCGTGCCGACGACACGGCCCAGGATTCGCTGGCCCGCTTCCAGATCGCCCCCGGGCGCTGGGGCCTGATCCCGCTGTTCAGCAAGGACGGCCAGGACCTGCACACCCACGAGGCACGCGGCGAGACCGCCTTTGCCGAGCGCAACTTCTACCAGCCCTGGAAGCGCGGCCATCGCTGCGTGATCCTTGCCGATGCCGTGTTCCAGGACGCCGACATCGAGGGCCACACCGTGCGCGTCTCGCGCACCGACGGCCAGCCGCTCGCCCTGGCCGGCCTCTGGAACGGCTGGCGCTCGCCCGCCGGCGAATGCGTCGAGAGCTTCGCGCTGCTGACTTTCGGCACCCCGGGCCGGCCGGAGCAGCGCCGCACCGCGATCCTGCGCGACGCCTGGATCGACGACTGGCTGCATTGCCCGGTGGAGGAAACCGCGGCCTACCTGCGGCCCTATGCCGACGACAAGCTGGCGCGGCAGACGCTGCCGGCGGCGTCGGTACGCGCAGCCTAGCGTGGACGCGCCCTAGTCCGCCAGCCGCAGCGCCTCGATCAACCCGGCGATGTTGCCGACCCCGAGCTTCTCGTAGATCACCTGGATCTGGTTGCGCACGGTGGCCGGCGAGCGGGTCAGCGTCTGCGCGATCTCCTTGTGGGTGTCGCCCTTGGCGATCAGCTTGGCGATCGTGAACTCGCGCGCCGTCAGGCCGTCGGCGCGGCAGCGCGGCCGGGCCTTGAGGAACAGCAGCTGCTGCTCGACGCGGGCGTCGACCACCACCGCGCGGCCGCGAAAGCGCTCGCCGTCGCCCTGGAAGTGGCTCGCGAGCGCAGCCGGCAGCCGGCGCTCCTGCCAGTCGTCCCACTCCTCGCCGGCCAGCGCGGCGAAGCGCGCATCCGCGTGGTAGACCACGCCGCGCATGTCGGCGATGGCACTGCCGCGGGGCACCGCGTCCTGCTCGGCCGGACCGAGCCGCTCCAGGTGCATCTTGCGATTGATCGCCAGCGCCTCCATCACGTGCGGCGCCAGCAACGCCAGCAGGCCGGTCTCCTCGGGCGTGTAGCCGGCATCGCGCTCGGCGCGGTAGAGCAGGATCCAGTGGGCGAAGCGGGTCGCGGGATCGATCACGGTGGTGGCCAGCATGTTCTCGATCTCGAAGCGCCGCATCATGTCGCGGATCTCCTGCTGGCGCGGGTCGGAGAACCAGGTCTCGAGGTGGAAGCCGCGGGTCGCCCGGGGCTCGGCGAACATGCCCGCCACCGCCGTGTCCAGGTGCTTGACCGACTCGTAGGCCGGCAGCATCTCGGGCGACTTGTTGTGCAGGTGGACAGTGTGGATGTCGGGCCCGCCGGCCGACGGCGCGGCCGTGCCCCACAGCGACGAGTCGAACGGCAGCACCCCCTTGACCAGCCCGAGCGCGGCGTCCTGGAATTCGGTGATCGGCAGATCCTGGGCCATGCGGTAGAGCCGCAGGAGCAGTTGGCTGTAGCGTTGCAGTTCGTCGAGTGGGTCCATCGGGGATAGCGTTGTCGTGGCCGGGAAGTCGCGCCAGCATTCTGCATGCCCGAGCGCGGCTTGCCCCCGACACCGCTACGCAGCGCCCTTGCCCGCCGTCACGCTGGCGCGCAGCGCGGCCAGGTCGATCACGCGCAGGCCGCCGTACTCGACCCGGATCGCGCCCTGCGCCTGCAGCGCGCGCAGGGCCTCGTTGACCCGCTGGCGCGACAGCCCGATCAGGTAGGCCAGCTCTTGCTGCGTGATGCGCAGCAGCTCGCCGACTCCCGGGAACAGCACCGGGTTGAACAGCGCCGCCAGATTGCGCGCCACGCGCACGTCGGGATCGTTGAGCCGGTCGGTCTCGCGCGCCGCGATGAACTGCGCCAAGCGCTCGTTCAGCTGGTTCATCACGAAGCGGTTGAAGCCGATCGAGTGATCGAGCAGCCAATGGAAGTCGTCCGCCGGCAATCCCCCCACCACGCTGTGGCGCAAGGCCTGGACGTTATAGCGGTAGGGCTCGCGCTTGAGCACCGTGCCTTCGCCGAACCAGCCACCCGGCGGCAGTCCGCTGTAGGTCATCGACGTGCCGTCGGCGTTGTCGTTGCTCATCTTGAGCAGGCCGGCGACGACGCCGAACCAGTAGGTCGGCGGGCGGCCGATGCGGCAGACCAGGTCGCCCGGCTCGGCCTCGCCGACCACCACCGCGGCCTCGGCGCGGCGCCGTTCGGCGGGCGTCAGCGCGTCCAGCCACGGGATGCTGGCGAGCTCTTCGGCGCTGGCCGGCCGCACGCGGTCGCGGATCGTGGAGGTGCCAGGGTCGGTGCCGCGCATCGGGAAACTCCGGGGAGTGTTGTCCCTAGGATTGTCGTTCAAACGACAAGTTGGCGTCAAAGTTGGTCCTACAGTCCGCCCATCGTGCAGACCATCCCTCCTACCTTTCCTCGCCTGTTGCTGGGCCATGCGCAGCATCAGCCCGATGCCCCCGCGGTGCGCGAGAAGGATCTCGGCATCTGGCAGAGCTGGTCCTGGGCGGACGTCGCGCGCGAAGTGCGCGAGTTCGCCTGCGGACTGGCGAGCCTGGGCTTCAAGGCCGGCGACAACCTGGCGATCGTCGGCGCCAACCGGCCGCACCTCTACATGGCGGTGATCGCGGCGCAGAGCCTGCGCGGCGTGCCGGTGCCGCTCTACCAGGACGCGGTGGCGGCCGAGATGGTCTTCATGCTCGAGGACGCCGCGGTCGAATTCGTGGTCGCCGAGGACCAGGAGCAGGTCGACAAGCTGCTCGAATGCCGCGAGACGCGGCCTGCGATCCGCCACATCGTCTACGACGACCCGCGCGGACTGCGCCACTACGACCAGCCCGGCCTGCTCGGCTACGAGAAGCTGTGCGAACTCGGCCGCGCCTGGGACGCCGCCCATCCCGGATTCTTCGACCAGAGCGTCGCCGCCGGCGAAGCCTCCGACGTGGCCGTGATCCTCTACACCTCGGGCACCACCGGGCGCCCCAAGGGCGTCTGCCAGACGCACGCGAGCTTCATCGCGGCCGGCCGCGGCGGGGTCGAGACCGACCGGCTCGGCCCCGGCGACAACATCATGAGCTACCTGCCGATGGCCTGGGTCGGCGACCATCTGTTCTCGGTCGCGCAGTGGCTGGTCGGCGGCTTCACGCTCAACTGTCCCGAGTCGGCCGAGACCGTGATGAACGACATGCGCGAGATCGGCCCGAGCTACTACTTCGGCCCGCCGCGCACCTTCGAGGGCCTGCTCACCGCGGTGTCGATCCGGATGGAGGACGCGGCCGCGCCCAAGCGCTGGCTGTACGCGAAATTCATGGCGCTGGCGCGGCGCGTGGGCGCCGACATCCTCAACGGCGCACCGGTCGGTGCGATGGATCGCGCGCTCTATGCGCTCGGCGACCTGCTCATCTACGGCCCGCTGCGCAACGTGCTCGGCATGAGCCGCATCCGCGTGGCCTACACGGCGGGCGCGGCGATCGGGCCCGACCTGTTCCGCTTCTACCGCTCGATCGGCGTCAACCTCAAGCAGTTCTACGGCCAGACCGAGACCTGCGCCTATGTCTGCCTGCAGCAGGACGGCAAGGTCAAGCTGCAGACCGTGGGCAGCGCGGCGCCCGGCATCGAGCTCAAGATCGCCGACGACGGCGAGGTGCTGGTGCGCGGCGTGTCGGTGCTGCAGGGCTACTACAAGCGGCCCGACGCCACCGCCGAGGTGCTCGACGCCGACGGCTACTTCCACACCGGCGATGCCGGCGTGCTCGATGCCGAAGGCCACCTGCGCATCATCGACCGGGCCAAGGACGTCGGCCGCATGCAGGGCGGCGCGATGTTCGCGCCCAACTACATCGAGAACAAGCTCAAGTTCTTTCCCCAGATCAAGGAAGCCGTGTGCTTCGGCGACGGCCGCGACGAGGTCTGCGCCTTCGTCAACATCGATTTCGAGGCCGTCGGCAACTGGGCCGAACGGCGCGGCCTGGCCTATGGCGGCTATGTCGACCTGGCGGCCAAGCCCGAGGTGCTGGGGCTGGTGGCCGATTGCATCGCCCAGGTCAACGCCGACCTGGCAACCGAGGAAGGCATGGGCGACACCCAGATCGCGCGCTTCCTGGTGCTGCACAAGGAGCTCGACCCCGACGACGACGAACTCACGCGCACGCGCAAGGTGCGGCGCGGCTTCATCGCCGGCAAGTACGCGGTGCTGATCGAGGCGCTGTACGGCGGCAAGACCGAGCAGTTCATCGAGACCCAGGTCAAGTTCGAGGACGGCCGTACGGGTGTGGTCAGCGCGACACTGAAGATCGTCGATGCCAAGCGGTTTCCAGCGCTGAAAGCAGCCGCATGAGCGCCGCGCCGGGCCGCCCCAAGCAAGCTCGCGCCCCCTCGGGGGGCAGCGAGGACACGAAGTGCCGAGAGTGGGGGCTCCAATGAGCAGCAGGAAGACCGGCGACGTCATCCTGGACGTGCAGAACATCTCGCTCAGCTTCGGCGGCGTCAAGGCGCTGACCGACATCAGCTTCGATGTCCGCGAGCACGAGGTGCGCGCGATCATCGGCCCCAACGGTGCCGGCAAGAGCTCGATGCTCAACTGCATCAACGGCGTCTACCAGCCGCAGCAGGGCCAGATCACTTTCCGCGGCCAGCACTTCAGGCACATGAACTCGCGCCAGGTGGCCGAGATGGGCGTGGCGCGCACCTTCCAGAACCTGGCCTTGTTCAAGGGCATGAGCGTGCTCGACAACATCATGACCGGGCGCAACCTCAAGATGAAGAGCGGCATCCTCGCGCAGGCGCTGCGCTGGGGGCCGGCCGCGCGCGAGGAGATCGCGCAGCGCGAATTCGTCGAGCGCATCATCGACTTCCTCGAGATCCAGCTGCACCGCAAGACGCCCGTGGGCCGCCTGCCCTACGGCCTGCAGAAGCGGGTCGACCTCGGCCGGGCGCTGGCGATGGAGCCGCAGGTGCTCCTGCTCGACGAGCCGATGGCCGGCATGAACGTGGAAGAGAAGCAGGACATGAGCCGCTTCATCCTCGACGTCAACGACGAGTTCGGCACCACGATCGTGCTGATCGAGCATGACATGGGCGTGGTGATGGACATCTCGGACCGCGTGGTCGTGCTCGACTACGGCAAGAAGATCGGCGACGGCACGCCCGACGAGGTACGCAACAACGAGGACGTGATCCGGGCTTACCTGGGGACTGAACACTGATGGGCTTTTTCCTCGAAACCCTGTTCGGCGGCCTGATGGCCGGCATGCTCTACGCGCTGGTCGCGATCGGCTTCGTGCTGATCTTCAAGGCCTCGGGCGTCTTCAACTTCGCGCAGGGCGCGATGGTGCTGTTCGCGGCGCTCACCATGGCGCGCTTCGCCGAATGGATCCCGCGCTGGACCGGCCTCGACAGCATGCTGCTGGTCAACCTGCTGGCGGCTTGCGTCGCGGCCGCGGCGATGGTGGTCGTGGCCTGGCTGGTCGAGCGGCTGGTGCTGCGCCACCTGGTCAACCAGGAAGGCATCACGCTCCTGATGGCGACCTTGGGCATCAGCTACTTCCTCGACGGCGCCGGCCAGCTGCTGTTCGGCAGCAGCACCTACAAGATCGACGTCGGCATGCCGAAGGATCCGATGATCGTGCTCGAGAACGTGTTCCAGGGCGGCCTGCTGCTGAGCAAGGAAGACCTCTACGCCGCGGCGATGGCGGCCCTGCTGGTGGTCGCGCTGTCGCTGTTCTTCCAGAAGACCAAGACCGGCCGGGCGCTGCGCGCGGTGGCCGACGACCACCAGGCGGCGCAATCGATCGGCATTCCGCTGGCCCGCATCTGGGTCATCGTCTGGTCGGTCGGCGGCCTGGTCGCGCTGGTGGCCGGCGTCATCTGGGGCTCCAAGCTGGGCGTGCAGTACTCGATCTCGCTGGTGGCGCTCAAGGCCTTCCCGGTGGTGATCCTCGGCGGCCTGACCTCGGTGCCCGGTGCGATCCTCGGCGGCCTGATCATCGGCGTCGGCGAGAAGCTGTCGGAGATCTACCTCGGGCCGATGGTCGGCGGCGGCATCGAGAACTGGTTCGCCTACGTGCTGGCGCTCGCCTTCCTGCTGGTCCGCCCGCAGGGCTTGTTCGGCGACAAGATCATCGACCGCGTCTAGGGCCTCGACACACCATGTTCTACCGCGAAAACGGCCAGTTCAAGACCAGCTACCAGAGCGACCTGCAGATCTTCCCGATCGCGCAGGACCGCATCGCGCTCGGGCTGTTCGCGCTGGTGGCCTTCGTCGCCGTGCCGATGCTGGCCAGCGACTACCTCTTCCGCGCCGTGCTGGTGCCTTTCCTGATCCTGTCGCTGGCGGCCATCGGGCTCAACGTGCTGGTCGGCTACTGCGGCCAGATCTCGCTCGGCACCGGCGCCTTCATGGCGGTCGGCGCCTATGCGGCCTACAACCTGAACGCGCGCATCGAGGGCATGCCGCTGCTGCTGTCGCTGATCGGCGGCGGATTCTGCGCGATGGTCTTCGGCATCCTGTTCGGCATCCCGAGCCTGCGCATCCGCGGCCTCTACCTGGCGGTGGCGACGCTGGCGGCGCAGTTCTTCACCGACTGGTTCACCAACCGGGTGGCCTGGGTCACGAACGGCTCCTCGTCGGGCTCGGTCAGCGTCTCGGCGCTGCAGTTCTTCGGCCTTGCGCTCGACACCCCGGCGCGCAAGTACCTGCTGTGCCTGTCGCTGCTGGTGCTGCTGGGGCTGGCGGCCAAGAACCTGGTGCGCGGCGCGATCGGCCGCGAATGGATGGCGATGCGCGACATGGACGTGGCGGCCGCGGTGATCGGCATCCGGCCGGTCTACGCCAAGCTCAGCGCCTTCGCCGTCAGCTCCTTCATCGTCGGCGTCGCCGGCGCGCTGTGGGGCTTCGTGCACCTGGGGGCCTGGGAGCCGGCCGCCTTCGGCATCGACAAGTCCTTCCAGCTGCTGTTCATGGTGATCATCGGCGGCCTCGGCTCGATCGTCGGCGCGGTGTTCGGCGCCGCCTTCATCGTGCTGCTGCCGCTGTTCCTGAACCTCGTGCCGCACTGGCTCGGGCTGGCGATCTCGACCGGCACCGCGAGCTTCCTCGAACACATGATCTTCGGCGCGCTGATCGTGTTCTTCCTGATCGTCGAGCCGCACGGCCTCGCCGCCCTGTGGGCCACGGCCCGGCAGAAGCTGCGGCTGTGGCCCTTCCCTCACTGACCCGTCCATTCAACAACAGGAGACACAGCATGAAGTTCCAGTCCATCGCTCTCGCGGCGGCCATCGCAGCGGCCGGGCTTTCGTCCGCGATGCTGCCGGTGCCGGCCCGGGCGCAGGCCGCCGGCGAGCAGTTCATCCCGCTCTTGGTCTACCGCACCGGACAGTTCGCGCCGCTCGGCATCCCATGGGCCGACGGCAAGCAGGACTACCTCAAGCTGGTGAACGCGCGCGACGGCGGCGTCAACGGCGTCAAGCTCGCGTACGAGGAATGCGAGACCGCCTACGACGCCGCCAAGGGCGTCGAATGCTACGACCGCCTGAAGGCCAAGGGCACGGGCGCCTCGGGCTTCGACCCGCAGTCGACCGGCATCACCTTCGCGGTGACCGACAAGGCCTTCAACGACAAGGTCTCGATCGAGACCATGGGCTACGGCCTGTCGCAGTCGGTCGACGGCACGGTGTTCGAATGGAACTTCCCGCTGCTGGGCACCTACTGGACCGCCACCGACGTGATCCTGCAGGACATCGCCAAGAAGGAGAAGGGCAGCCTCAAGGGCAAGAAGATCGCGCTGGTCTACCACGACTCGCCCTATGGCAAGGAGCCGATCCTGCTGCTGCAGAAACTGGCGGCGCAGGACGGCTTCGAGCTGGCGCTGTTCCCGGTCACGCCGCCCGGCGTCGAGCAGAAGTCGACGTGGCTGCAGATCCGCCAGCAGAAGCCCGACTACGTGCTGTTCTGGAGTGCCGGCGTGATGACGCCGGCCGGCATCCGCGAGGCCCAGGCCAGCGGCTTCCCGCGCGAGAAGATGTACTCGGTCTGGTGGGCCGGCTCGGACCACGACGTGAAGGACATCGGCGCCGGCGCCAAGGGCTACAACACGGTCACGATCCACAACAGCGCCTCGCGCGACAAGGTGCACGACGACCTGAAGAAGTTCGTCTACGACAAGGGCCAGGGCACGGCCGCCAACGCCGACGAGATCGGCGTCATGGCGCACACCCGCGGCATGATGATCGCGATGCTGCAGGTCGAAGCCATCCGCGCCGCGCAGGAAAAGTACGGCAAGGGCAAGACGCTGACGCCCGAGCAGGTTCGCTGGGGCTACGAGAACCTCGACCTCTCGGCCGACAAGCTCAAGGCGCTGGGCTTCGGCGAGATCATGCGGCCGATCAAGACCTCGTGCAGCAACCACATGGGCACCGACTGGGCGCGCATCGCGCAGTGGGACGGAGCCAAGTGGCAGGTACAGCCCGACTGGTACCAGGCGCGCAAGGCCAACCTCGACCCGCTGGTCGCGGAGTACTCGGCCAAGTACGCGAAAGACAAGAACATCAAGCCGCGCACTTGCAGCTGAGCGGCCCGACGCAGCACGCCATGGTCAACGTATCCGCGCCCGCGCCGGCAGCCCCGCTGCTGGAGGTCAACGGCATCGAGGTCATCTACAACCACGTGATCCTGGTGCTGAAGGGCGTCTCGCTCACGGTGCCGGAGGGCGGCATCGTGGCGCTGCTGGGCGGCAACGGCGCCGGCAAGACGACCACGCTGCGCGCCGTGTCGAACCTGCTGGCGGGCGAGCGCGGCGCGGTGACCAAGGGCACGATCGAGCTGCGCGGCGAGCGCATCGAGGCACTGTCGCCCGCGGCCCTGGTGAAGCGCGGCCTGATCCAGGTGATGGAGGGCCGCCACTGCTTCGCCCACCTGTCGATCGAGGACAACCTGATGACCGGCGCCTACACCCGCACCGACGGCAAGGCCGCGATCGCGCAGACGCTCGAGAAGGTCTACGCCTACTTCCCGCGCCTGAAGACCCGGCGCGGCTCGCAGGCCGCCTACACCTCGGGCGGCGAGCAGCAGATGTGCGCCATCGGCCGGGCGCTGATGGCCAACCCCAACATGGTGCTGCTCGACGAGCCCTCGATGGGGCTGGCGCCGCAGATCGTCGACGAGGTGTTCGGCATCGTGCGCGACCTGAACGCGAAGGAAGGCGTGACCTTCCTGCTGGCGGAACAGAACACCAACATGGCGCTGCGCTATGCCGACTACGGCTACATCCTGGAAAACGGCCGCATCGTGATGGACGGCGAGGCGAAGAGCCTGCGCGAGAACGAGGACGTCAAGGAGTTCTACCTCGGCGTCGGCGGCGCCGACCGCAAGAGCTTCCGCGACGTGAAGAGCTACAAGCGCAGAAAGCGGTGGTTGGCATGACGGATTTCTACGATGCGCTCGAGGTCCGCGACCCGGCCGAGCGCGAGCGCGACCTGCTGGCGGCGCTGCCCAGGCAGGTCCTGCAGGCCCAGTCCGCGACCGCGGCCTTCGGCCACATCCTCGACGGCGTGAGGCCGGCCGAGATCACGAGCCGCGCGGCGCTGGCGAAGCTGCCCGTGACGCGCAAGTCCGAGCTGCTGGCGCTGCAGAAGGCGCGCCGCGCCAGCGACCCCTTCGGCGGCTTCTCGGCGCTGCGCTTCGGGTCCCGCATGCCGCGCGTGTTCGCCAGCCCCGGCACCATCTACGAGCCCGAGGGCGAGGCGAGCGACTACTGGCGCACGGCGCGGGCGCTGTTCGCGGCCGGCTTTCGCGGCGGCGAACTGGTGCACAACTGCTTCAGCTACCACATGACGCCAGCCGGATCGATCATGGACAGCGGCGCCCGCGCGCTCGGCTGCACCGTGTTCGCCGGCGGCACCGGCCAGACCGAGCAGCAAGTCGAGGCCATCGCCGAATTGCGGCCGACGGGCTACATCGGCACGCCGAGCTTCCTCCGGATCCTGATCGAGAAGGCGGCCGAGAAGAACATCGCGCTCGCCTCGCTGACCAAGGCGCTGGTGTCGGGCGAAGCCTTTCCGCCCAGCCTGCGCGACTGGATGGCCGAGCGCGGCGTGGCCGGCATGCAGTGCTACGCCACCGCCGACCTCGGGCTGATCGCCTACGAGACCCCGGCCCGCGAAGGCCTGGTGCTCGACGAGGGCGTGATCGTCGAGATCGTGCGCCCGGGCACCGGCGATCCGGTGCCCGAAGGCGAGGTCGGCGAGGTCGTCGTCACCACCTTCAATCCCGACTATCCGCTGGTCCGCTTCGGCACCGGCGACCTGTCGGCCGTGCTGCCCGGGCACTGTCCCACGGGCCGCACCAACACGCGCATCAGGGGCTGGCTCGGCCGCGCCGACCAGACCACCAAGGTGCGCGGCATGTTCGTGCATCCGAGCCAGGTGGCGGAGATCGCGCGGCGCTTTCCCGAGGTACAGCGGGCGCGGCTGGTGGTCGAGGGCGAGATGGCCGACGACCGCATGACGCTCCGGCTCGAATGCCCGGCGGCGCCCGAGGGCCTGGCCGAGCGCATCGCCGAGTCGATCCGCGACGTCACCAAGCTGCGCGGCGCGGTGGAGCTGGTGGCGCCCGGCAGCCTGCCCAACGATGGCAAGGTCATCGAGGATGCACGCAGCTATAAATAAGATGGAAGATGGCGGCCGCGAACAGGAGCTTTAGAGATGACCATCCAAGACCTCTACCAACAGAAGCTGCAGCCGGCCGCCGAGGCCGTGCGCCAGGTGCGCGACGGCGACCTGATCATCGTGCCGACCGGGGTCGGCGAGCCGCCCGCGCTGCTCACCGCGCTGTCGGTGCAGCGGCGCGATTTCAGGGACGTGAAGGTGTCGCAGATCCTGGCGATGCGCAAGTACGCCTACATCGACCCCGAGACCACGCAGCACGTGCGCCACGTCGCCCTGTTCTTCGGCGGTGCGACCCGCGCCGGCGGACAAGAGGGCTGGATCGACTTCATACCCAACTACTTCTCCGAGATCCCGGCGCAGATCGAGCGCGGCCAGATCCCGGCCGACGTGGTGTTCAGCATGGCCTCGCCGATGGACGCCCACGGCTACTTCGCGCTCAGCCTGGGGGCCGACTACACGATGGCGGCGGTGGCCCGGGCCCGCGCGGTGGTGCTCGAGGTGAACCCCAACGTGCCCTTCGCCAACGGCAACTGCCACGTGCATGTCTCGCAGGTCGCGGCCCTGGTCGAAAGCAGCGACCCGGTGCTCGAGGTCGGACTGCCGAAGATCGGCCCGGTGCAGCAGGCCATCGGCAAGCATGTCGCCGAGCTGATCGAGGACGGCTCGACCTTGCAGATCGGCTACGGCGGCATTCCCGACGCGGTCGTGATGCAGCTCACGGACAAGCGCGACCTGGGCATCCACACCGAGATGCTCGGCGACGGCATCCTGACCTTGATCGAGGCCGGCGTGGTCACCAACCGGCGCAAGAACTACCTGCCCGGCAAGACGATCGCGACCTTCGCGCTCGGCTCGAGCAAGCTGTACCGCTTCATGGACCGCAATCCGGCGGTCGAGATCCACCCCGTCAACTTCACCAACGACCCGGCGCTGGCGGGCCTGAATGACAACCTGGTCGCCATCAACGCCACCCTGCAGATCGACCTGCTGGGCCAGTGCGGCTCGGAGAGCCTGGGCCATGCGCCGTTCTCGGGCACCGGCGGCCAGTCCGACTTCGTGCGCGCCGCCAACCGCTCGCGCGGCGGCAAGGCCTTCATCGTGCTGCCCTCCACCGCCAAGGGCGACACGATCTCGCGCATCGTGCCCTCGCTGTCGCCGGGCACGCATGTCAGCACCAGCAAGAACGACATCAACTACGTGGTCACCGAACACGGCGTGGCCCAGCTGCGCGGCAAGTCGGCCAAGCAACGGGCACAGGAACTGATCGCGATCGCGCACCCGGATTTCCGCGCCGATCTGACCGAGCAGGCGAAGCGCGCGAAGCTGCTCTGAAAAAAGCAGCGCGCCGGATTCCGATCAGCCCTGGGCGGTCCGCCGGTCGCGCGCATCGAGCCCGCGCTCCCAGGCGCGCAGGCCCCGGTTCCAGGCCCGCAGGCGCTCGTCCGGCGCCGTGGCGCCGTGGCCTGACGACGATGCGATGAGCTGGTCGAGCAGGATCTCCTGGTCGGCGCTGAGCTGCTCCGGAAACACCGGCTGCACCGTGACCACCTGGTCGCCGCGCGCACCGCCGCGCCCCGTCGGATAGCCCTCGCCCTGCAGGCGATAGCTCAGCCGGTCGCGGCGCAAGGCCAGGGACCGCAGGCCCGCGAGGGTGGGCAGCTGGACCGTCCGGTTGGCGATCCAGGCGAAGCCGTCGACCGGCATCTCGCAGCGCAGCGTGCCGTCCTCGTCGAGTTCGAAGAAGGGGTGGGCCAGCAGCTCGACGCGAAGCTCCAGGTCGGCCGGCGGCGGATTGGCACGCGCGCGCCGGCCGTCGACGTGCAGCAGGTCGCCGTGACGCACCCCGGGCGGGATGCGGACCTTGACCTGGTAGGCACGTGACTGGGTCCCGGCGCCCTCGCAGTCCGGACAGCTTCGCTGGGCGATGCCGCCGCCGTGGCAGGCGACGCACTCGCTCATGCCGCCGGGCCAGCCGAAGAAGGAGCGCTTCGCCACCGCGCCCGAGCCGCCGCACTGGGCGCAGTTGCCACCGAGCACCTGGTGGCCAGCCCCGTCGCAGGTGGCGCAGGCGTGCGTCATCTTGCCGCGCAGCGACTTGATGCTGCCGGCCGCCGCCTCCTCGAGCGTGAGCTTGACCTTGCGATGGATCGGCCGGCGCCGGGGTTCGGCGGCGTCTTCAGCAGCGGCAGCGGCCGGAGCGGGCTCGGCGTCGTCGGACGGCGCAGGCGCCGGGCTTGCGGGGAATCCGGCATTGCGGATTTGCTCGAAGGCCTGGTTGATCCGCTGCATCCTGGCGACGGCGTCGGCGCTGGTGTTGCGGTCGGGGTGCCACTGCGAGGCCAGGCGGCGCCAGGCGGCCTTGACCTCGCGCTCGGTGGCGTCGGAGCCCAGTCCCAGTTCGGCGAAAGCGTTGTCGGTGCCCATCGGCGCGAATTATCCACGAGCATGCGCGTGGACGGGCATGCTCCTTGCGGCAGCCAGAGCGAAAGAACCAATCCCATTCCAGCCGATGCCCCATTCCTTCTTCCAGCCGCCCCGGGCTTCGCGCCATGCCCTGCGCAATGTGCGCGCCCCCCGCTGCCTGGTGCAGCCCGCTCTGGCGGGCGACACCGACGACGACCTGGTCGCCATCGACCTGCTCATCGACGACGGCCGCATCGCCGCCATCGACCTGGCCGGCCGCATGCCCGCCGAGTGGGGCCCCGACCTCGACGCCTCGATGGTGCTGCCGGGCCTGGTCGACTGCCACACGCACCTCGACAAGGGCCATATCTGGCCGCGCCAGGCCAACCCGACCGGCGACGGCGCGGGTGCCTCGGCGGCCACGATGCGCGACCGGCAGGCGAACTGGAACGCCGAGGACGTGCGGCGGCGGATGGAGTTCGGCCTCGCCACGGCCTATGCCAAGGGCGTGGTGGCGATCAGCACGCACCTCGACTCGCTCGCGCCGCAGGCGTCGATCTCGTTTCCGGTGCTGCGCGAGGTGCGCGAGCGCTGGGCCGGGCGCATCGACCTCCAGGTGTCGTCGATCGCGCCGCTCGACATCTTCCTCACCGACGAGGGCCGCCGGCTGGCCGACATCGTGGCCGAGAGCGGCGGCAAGCTGGGCTGCGTGACCCGATCGGCGGCCTTCCCGAGCGAAACGATGCCGCCCGACCTCGACGAGGCGCTGGTGCGCGTGTTCACGCTGGCCGGCGAGCGCGGGCTCGACCTCGACCTGCACGTCGACGAATCGACCGACCCGCGCGCACGGGCGCTGATCCGGGTCGCCCGCCATGCCGTGGCCCAGGGCTTCAAGGGCCGCATCCTGTGCGGCCACGTCACCTCGCTGGCCCTGCAGACCGACGAATTCATCGAGGAGACCATCGCCGCCTGCCGCGACGCCGGCATCGACATCGTGAGCCTGCCGACCGTCAACATGTACCTGCAGGACCGCAGCCCCGTGGCGCGCACGCCGCGCTGGCGCGGCGTGACCGTGCTCCACGAGATGAAGGCGCGCGGGCTACGCGTGGCGGTGGCCGGCGACAACTGCCGCGATCCGTTCCATGCCTACGGCGACCACGACATGCTCGACACCTTCACCCAGGCGGTGAAGATCCTGCACCTGGACCATCCGCTCGGCGACTGGATCCGCGCCGCGACCGAGACGCCGGCGGCCATCATGGGCATCGACCGCGGCGTGCTGAGGGCCGGCGCGCCCGCCGACCTGCTGGTGCTCAAGGCCCGCAACTATTCGGAGATGCTCTCGCGCACGCAGTTCGACCGCACCGTGCTGCGCGCCGGGCAGGCGATCGACACCACGCTGCCGGACTACCGGCTGCTGGATGACCTCATGAGAGCCTATCCAGCAATGTAGTGCTGGAGTTGCTCGATGATGAAGGTCTGCTCGGACATGATGCCCTTGACCAGGTCGCCAATGGAGATCAGGCCGACCAGCTTGCCATCCTGCATCACCGGCAGGTGGCGGATCCGGCTCTGGGTCATCAGCGCCATGCAGTCCTCGGTGGTCTGGTCCGGCCGCACGTAGATCACGGCTGGCGTCATGACGTCGCGCAGCGGCGTGTCCTTCGACGATCGTGCCAGCAGCACGACCTTGCGCGCGTAGTCGCGCTCGGTGATCATGCCGACGATCTTCTCGCCCTCCATCACGAGCAGCGCGCCGACGTTCTTCTCCGCCATCAGCGCGAGCGCTTCGTACACCGTTGCCGAAGGCCCGATCGAATACACGACCGAATCGCCCTTCGCCTTGAGGATTTCTGCCACAGTTTTCATGCGTTCTATTCTGCGCGGCGCGTGGGCCCTCCACAAGCGCAAGCCATCGGCGGCGACGAAGGGTTTCGGCGCCGTGCGAGTGCCGCTGCTGCGCCGCCGTGGTGCGCGACGCGCGCCGCTGTGTCGACGTCGCGAGCTTTTCCGGCTTCGGGACCGGCGATTTGCACACTTTCGTGTCAATCAACGCGCCAGGTCGTTTTGGTGCGGCCGAAGACTGGATTTGTCGCCCCTGTAACCGATCGACACAACAACACGAGCATTCGCTCGCAGCTTCAGCTTCGCGCAGACGCGCCGCCGATGCCGTCCACCAGCAGCGGCAGCAGTTCCTCGGCCTTGCCGCGCAGCACCGCGGTCGCCGAATGGTCGAGCGCCAGCGGCTCGGCATTGAGGGTGATGAGCTGCCCGCCGTTGGCGAGCGCCAGCTGGGGCAGGTCCGCGGCGGGATAGACGACCGCCGTGCTGCCGACCAGCACGAAGACGTCCGACTCCTCGGCCGCCACCTGGGCGTCGAGCAGCACGCCCTTGTTGAGCATCTCGCCGAACATCACGACGTCCGGGCGCGCCCGCCGGCCGCATCGGATGCAGCGCTGGAACAGCCAGGGCCCGCGCCGGTTGCCGCAGTGGTCGCAGCGCCAGCGCTGCAGGGCGCCGTGGAGTTCGAGCACGTCGACGGCGCCGGCGCGGGTCAGCAGGCCGTCGACGTTCTGCGTCACCAGCCGTGTCGCCGGACGCAGCCGCTGCAGCCGGGCAAGCGCTAGATGGGCCGGGTTGGGCGCGGCCGCCTCGACCACGCGCAGGCGCTCGGCCCAGAATTTGGTGAACCCGGCCGGGTCGCGCGCCAGGTCCTCGGCGTGCGAGAAGCGCAGCGCGGCCTGGTTCATCCACAGGCCGTCGGCATCGCGGTAGGTCGGAATGCCCGACGCCCTGGACAACCCCGCCCCGGAAAAGACCACGATGCGCCGGGCCGCACGCAGCAACTCGACGGCGAGCTCGACAGCGATGCCCTCGCTCATCCGGCCAGGATTCCGTTCACTGGCCGAGCCCCGCCAGGCAGACATACTTGATCTCCAGGAACTCGTCGAGGCCGTATCTGGAACCCTCGCGCCCCAGGCCCGACTGCTTGACGCCGCCGAACGGTGCCTCGGCGGTCGAGATCAGGCCGGTGTTGACGCCGACGATGCCGCATTCGAGCGCCTCGGCGACGCGCATGACGCGGCCGATGTCGCGGCTGTAGAAGTACGAGGCCAGTCCGAACTCGGTGGCGTTGGCCTGCGCGATCGCCTCGTCCTCGGTGTCGAAGGCGAAGATCGGCGCCAGCGGCCCGAAGGTTTCCTCGCGCGCCACCAGCATGTCGGCCGTGGCGCCGCCGATCACGGTCGGCTCGTAGAAGCGCCCGCCCAGCGCGTGGCGCTTGCCGCCGGCCAGCACCCGGCCGCCCTTGGCCAGCGCGTCGGCGACATGCTCCTCGATCTTCGCCACCGCCTTGTCGTCGATCAGCGGCCCCTGCGTGACGCCCGGCTCGGTGCCCTCGCCGACCTTGAGCGCATTCACCTTCGCGACCAGCTTCTGCGTGAAGGCCTCGAGCACGCCGCGTTGGACGTAGATGCGGTTGGCGCAGACGCAGGTCTGGCCGGTGTTGCGGTACTTGGAGACCATCGCGCCCTCGACCGCGGCATCGATGTCGGCGTCGTCGAAGACGATGAAGGGCGCGTTGCCGCCGAGTTCGAGCGACAGCTTCTTGATGGTGTCGGCCGACTGCTTCATCAGCGTGCGGCCGACCTCGGTCGAGCCGGTGAAGGTGAGCTTGCGCACGATCGGGCTGCGCGTCATCTCGCCGCCGATCTTCGAGGCCGAGCCGGTCAGCACCGACAGCAGCCCCTTGGGCAGGCCCGCGCGATCGGCCAGTTCGGCGAAGGCCAGCGCCGAGAACGGCGTCTGGCTCGCCGGCTTGACCACCATCGCGCAGCCTGCCGCCAGCGCCGGGCCGGCCTTGCGGGTCAGCATGGCGGTCGGGAAGTTCCAGGGCGTGATCGCCGCCGTGACCCCGATCGGCTGCTTGAGCGCCAGGATGCGGCGGTCGGACTGCGGCGCCGGGATCGTGTCGCCGTAGACCCGGCGCGCCTCCTCGGCGAACCACTCGATGAACGACGCCGCATAGGCGATCTCGCCCTTGCTCTCCGCCAGCGGCTTGCCCTGCTCGGTGGTCATGATGAGCGCCAGGTCGTCCTGGTTGGCGAGCATCAGGTCGTTGAGCTTGCGCAGGATGGCCGAGCGCTCCTTGGCCGGCCGCCTGGCCCAGGCGCGCTGGGCGACTTCGGCGGCCGCGATGGCGCGCTCGGTCTCGGCGCTGCCGCACAGGGGCACGCTGCCGATCGGCTGGCCGCTGGCCGGATTGACGACCGGGAGGGTCTCGCGGTCGTCCGCATCGGCCCATTCGCCGGCAATGAAGGCCTGCTGGCGCAGCAGGCTCGGGTCCTTGAGTTTCAGCATGCTCATCACTCCACGGGTCTCGAAATACAGGAAGGCACGATACCCGCGACAGTGTCCCCGCGCCGCCCGCGGGGCCGGCCTTGGGGGAAAACAGCGATGGTCAGCTGCCGGTCAGACTATAAGATTGCTGCCTTTTCTACTCGGAGACCGCATGAAGACACTGCTCGCAATCACCGCGCTGGCCGCCCTCGCGGCAGGCGCGCACGCCCAGGACTTCCCGGGCAGCAAGCCCATCAGCATCGTGGTGCCTTTCGCCGCCGGCGGCCCGACCGACCGGGTCGCGCGCGACCTCGCGGAGGCCCTGCGCAAGCCCCTGGGCGGCGGCAGCATCGTGATCGACAACGTCCCCGGCGCCGGCAGCTCGATCGGCGCCGCCAAGGTGGCGCGCGCCAACCCGGACGGCTACACCCTGCTGCTCAACCACATCGGCATGTCGACGATTCCGACCCTGGTGCGCAACGTGCCGTTCAAGGTCGAGACCGATTTCGAATACCTCGGCATCGTCAACGACGTGCCGATGACCCTGATCGCCAAGCCCCAGATGGCGGCCAACAACTACAAGGAACTGAGCGCCTGGATCGCCGCCAACAAGGGCAAGATCAACCTCGGCAATGCCGGCATCGGCTCGGCCTCGCACCTGTGCGGCCTGCTCTACCAGACCGCCATGAAGACCGAGATGACCCCGGTGCCGTACAAGGGCACCGCACCCGCCATCACCGACCTGATCGGCGGCCAGATCGACTTGCTCTGCGACCAGACCACCAACACCTCGCCGCAGATCGAGGCCAAGAAGGTCAAGGCCTATGCCGTGACCACGTCCCAGCGCCTGACGACGCCGCTGCTGAAGAACCTGCCGACCCTCCAGGAAGAGGGCCTGAAGGGCTTCGAAGTCACGATCTGGCACGGCTTCTACGCGCCCAAGGGCACGCCGCCGGCCATCACCAAGAAGCTCAACGACGCGCTCAAGGTGGCCCTGAAGGACCCCGAGTTCATCAAGAAGCAGGAAGGCCTGGGCGCCGTGGTCGCGACCGACGGCCGCATCGAGCCCGAAGGCCACAAGAAGTTCGTGGCGGCGGAAATCGCCAAGTGGAGCCCGATCATCAAGGCGGCGGGTGTTTACGCGGACTGATTCGCGCAGCTGAAAAAGACAAAGCCGCCGGAGCGAGAGCCCAGCGGCTTTTTTCATGCGCGTGCCGGTGGCGCGGTCGGCGCATGACCCATGCTCCAACGAAGGGACTATTCGGCACGCGGATTTTTCTCGATCCAGCGCCCGCATCCCTGGCACGCCAGTTCGACTGATAAGTTTCATTCCAATAAAAAAGGGATGGCATGGCAACGTCGCACTCGCATCCACCGCAGCGCCTCAGCGGCTTCGACAGTTGGAAGGATGGCATAGACAAGGCGGATGAAAAATGGAATGCGCACGACCTGGAAATCAAGGCGGCCGTGCAGGACTACGAGTTTCATCTCCTTTCGACCACGCCGGGCTTTCCCGGGCTGGACTGGCGCCTTGTGAAAGCGATGCTTTGGGTCGAATCAGGGGCGAGGGACTCCGAGTGGAAGATCAAGCCGATGCAGATTGGAGCGCGCCTCGATCTGGGTCTGCCCGCGCTGCTCGGCAATATCGAGGGCGGATGGCTGATCGTTCCCCCTTCGTATCTGCCAATCAATGAAAGCGCCGTGAAGATCAATCCTCGCGACAACATCAGAGCCGGCATCGGCTACCTGCTGATGAAAATGGCGAACTTCGACATTCAGACTGTCATGGACCGAGACACGCATATCTACGAAGTGACCGCGATGCCGAAAGACAACCTGGACAGGATCGCCAGGGCAAACGGCAGCACGGTCGACGTCCTGGTGAAGCTGAATCCGGCAGCGCACGTCTTGCGAGAAGGACAGGTACTGAAGCTTCGGAAGGCATCGAGGAGGAAGATTGTCACTGGCTGGAAGAGCATCGACCTATGGAATATCGCGCGGTACTACAACGGCGGCGGCGATCCGCTGTATGCGCAGAAATTGAAATACGCATGGGAAACGGTGCGTCGAGGGGCCGCCTTGTGAATTTGAAGATTCCAACCATGTGGCTTTGCCTGCTGGCGACCGCAGGCACTGCTGCAGCGGATGCGTTGCCCTACACGGGCGTCTACGAATCCTGGGGTCGAGTCTGCCGTGGCGCAGCCCGTCTCACCGCCACAACCATCGAGTGGAAATCACCCTTCAGCAACTGCAAGCGAAGTTCCTATGAAGTGATCGACATAGCCTCGAACAATGAACCGCCCCGCATCGCTGTGAGGATCAAAAAGCGCAGCAAGGGTTGCGACTTCGAGGTCATTCAACTTGAAGAGCAACAAATAGGGGATGCCCCGAAGATGTGGGGCATCAATGGCTACCCCTCGCTCGAGGCGTACCAGAAGCGGGAATTGCCCGAGTGGAAATACGCGGTGTCGGATGACCGGATGCGGCTGCACTGCCCGTTGGACCCTCGGGACGCCCCCCGTCATTGACATCGGCTACTTTGGCCGGCTCGCGTATTGCACGCCACGAGACTTTTGCCTGCTCGCCACCGGAGGCACTGCTGCAGCCGATGCATTGCCCTGCACGGGCGCGCCGGGGAGCTGCTCTATGAGGACCTTGGTCCTCAGTTTCTGCCTGCTTGCTGTTGGCACTGCCGCCGCAGCCGACGCCGCACCATGCTTCGGAAAGTACAAGCCCTGGAGCCAAGGCTGCAATGGAGCGGCCTATCTTCGCGCCAAGACGATCGAGTGGCGAACGACCTGGAGCTACTGCAAACCAAGCGCCTATGAAGTGATCGACATAGCCTCGAAGGACGAACCGCCTCACATCGCTGTCAGGATCAAGAAGCGCAGCAAGCGCTGCGGCTTTGACGTCGTCGAGATCGAGCAGCTTCAATACGACATGAAGATGTGGAGTCTGAACGGCTACCCGTCGCTCGAGGCGTACCAGAAGCGGGATTTGCCCGAGTGGAAAAACGCCGTGTCGGATGCCCGGATGCGGCTGACCTGCCCGCTCGACCCGCGGGACGACCCCCGTGTTTGAACAGCGCTACTTCGGTCGAGTCGCGTCGACCGCTCCTTGAAGGGAGGCCTTCATCTTCTCAACATCTCCGGGGTCAGCCCCATGAAGACCGTGGTCATCGGTCTTTGCCTATTTGCTGCGGGCACGGCCGCCGCAGCCGACGCCACGCCCTATTTCGGCAAGTACAAACCTTGGAGCCGAGGCTGTCATGGCGCTGCTTATCTTCGCGCCAAGACGATCGAGTGGCGAACAACCTGGAGCTACTGCAAGCCAAGCGCCTACGAGGTGATCGACATCGCCCCGAGAAATGAGCCACCTCGCATTGCCGTCAGAATCAAGAAACGCAGCAAGAATTGCGACTTTGAAGTTATCGAGTTGCAGGAGTTACAGATCGGCGAAGACCCGAAGATGTGGGACATCACCGGCTACCCGTCACTGGACGCGTACCAGAAGCGGGAACTACCCGAGTGGAAAAACTCCGTGGCGAATGACCGAATGCCGCTGTCCTGTCCACTGGATCCCCTGGGCGACCCCCGTCGTTGAAGACCACTGCTTTGGTCGGCTCGCGCGTTCGAATCATGTGGCTTTGTCTGCACGCCACCGCAGGCGCTGCAGCAGCCGATGCATTGCCCTACACGGGCGTCTACGAATCCTGGGGTCGCGTCTGCCACGGGGCGGCCCGTCTCACGGCCAAGACCATCGATTGGAAATCGCCCTTCAGCGACTGCAGGCGCAGTTCCTACGAAGTGATCGACATCGCCTCGAAGAACGAACCGCCTCACATCGCAGTCAGGATCAAGACGCGCGACAAGCGTTGCGGCTTCGAGGTCATTCAACTCGAAGAGCAGCAAATAGGCGACGCCCCGAAGATGTGGGCATCACCGGCTACCCCTCCCTCGAGGCGTACCAGAAGCGGGAATCGCCCGAGTGGAAATACGCCGTGTCGGATGCCCGGATGCCGCTGCACTGCCCGTTGGACCCTCGGGACGACCCTCGTGGTTGAAAAGCGCTACTTCAGCCGGATCGCGTCAGCCGTTCCCTGAATGAAGGCCTTGATCATGTCCACGTCCTCGGGCGTCAGCTTGCCCGTGAAATCAGGCATGCCGCATGTAGCCGAGCTTCGGGAATTTGCCGCCGCAGTCGACGCCCCAGGCCTCCTTCTGCGCGACCGGGTCCCAGGCGACCAGGCTCAGGCGCTGGCGCGAAGGCACAATCGATTCATGAGCGTCCAGGCCCTGCGATCCACCTTCGGTCACAACTGCCATTGGTGCGGCCTGCCCATGGATTTCGCGGAGCCCCGCAGCGACCCCGATTCCGCCACCATCGAGCACCTCAACGACGCCACCCTCGGCGGCGTCCGCAAGCAGCAGCACCGGCGACTCTCGCATGCGATCTGCAACCAGACCCGCAACGAATTCAAGCTCCAGGCCGAACGGCAGTTCCAGCGCTGGATCGAGGCGCGCCGGGCGGCGGCGGCCAGCGGCGACTGAGCCGCCGTTGCCGCCTTCCTCGGCTGTCAACGCTGGGCCGGCAGGCGCCGCGCCTCCGAGCTCGGATGCAGCGGACGCAGGTACTCGTGAAGCGGCAGCGCGGCGGCTCCCACCGCCGGGGTCCATTGGCCGTAGCGCGCGGGCCGCACCACCGGGGCGGGCAGGCCGGCGCTGTCGGCGTAGCGCTGCACGGTCGCGATGGCGCCGCGCAGGAAGTCCGGATGCGCATCGCACGACTTGCCGCCGACCACGATCGCGCGCGGCTCGAAAGTGACCCACAGGTTCTGCAGCAGCACGCCCAGGTAGCCCGCGGCCCTGGCCGGCCCGTCGGCACTGCGGTCGAGCACCCGCGCCCCCAGGAAGACTTCGGCGCAGCCGTTGCGGCCGCACGAGCAGCGCGGCCCGTCGATCTGCAGCACGGTGTGGCCGATCTCGCCGGCCATGCCGCCGGCGCCGGTGAACAGGCGGTCGTTGAGCACCACGCCGGCGCCGACCCCGACGTCGCAGCTCACGAAGATCAGCGGGTCTTCGCCCTCGCCGTCCGAGAACTCGAACTCGCCGAGCACCCCGGCATCGGCGTCGTTCTGCAGCTGCACCGCGATGCCCGCCAGCCCTTCGCGCGCCAACGCCTCGCCGAGCAGCGGCAGGAAGTCGAGGTTGCGCCAGCCAAGGTTGGGCGCGAAGCGCACCATGCCGGTGGCGTCGTCGAGCGCCCCCGGCACGCCGACGCCGATGCCCGACAGCCGCAGGCCGGCGGCGACCAGGTGGGCATGCGCCGCCGCCGCCATCCGCGCCACCTGCGCGCAGGCCACCCGCGGCGCGCGTTCGGCCAGCGGCTGCGAATCGGAATACAGCACCTCGCCCCGGAGCGAGACGCAGACCACCCGCACCGTCTCGACCGCGATCTCGACCCCCAGCAGCGCGCGCACGCCGACGTTGATCGACAGCGGCGTCGACGGCCGCCCCAGTCCGTCGGCGACCGGCGTGCCGGCCTCGTCGAGCCAGCCGTCGTCGAGCAGCTCGCGCACCAGCAGGCTCACGGTCGACTTGGTGAGGCCGCTCTCGGCGGCCAGCCGCGCGCGCGACAGGCCGGGCCGCGCCCGCAGCAGCCGCACCAGCACGCTGCGGTTGATCCGCTTGACGAGCTGCTGGTCGCCCGTGGTCTTCATCCGGCGTGTTCGGCCTGCGGTTTTCCCTCGGGCCGCTTGCCCGCGATGATCATCCCGAGCACCTCGTCCTCGGTGACGTCGGCGGTGCGGTAGGTGCCGACCAGCCGGCCGTTCTTCATCACCGCGAGACGGTCGCTGAGGCCGAACACGTCGGGCATGTCGTGGGTGATCAGGAAGATGCCCACGCCATCGGCCTTGAGCTGCTTCACCAGCGCGCCGACCATCGCGGTCTCCTCGGGACCGAGCGCCGCGCAGGGCTCGTCCATGATCAGGATGCGGGCGTTGAAGTACAGCGCCCGCGAGATCGCCACCACCTGCCGCTGGCCGCCCGACAGGCGCCGCACCGGCACCCGGATGTTGGTGAAGTTCTTGTTGAGGCGATGGAACACACGGCGCGCCTGGCCTTCCATGAAATGGTCGTCGAGCGTGCGCCAGGGCGTGAGCTTCTCGCGGCCGAGGAACAGGTTGGCGACCGAGTCGAGGTTGTCGGCCAGCGCCAGGGTCTGGTAGATGGTCTCGATGCCCTGGGCCTGGGCTTCGGAGGGCGTGCGGATGTTGACCTTTTCGCCGGCGATCAGCGTGTCGCCGGAGTCGATCGGATAGGCGCCCGCGAGCATCTTCATCAAGGTCGACTTGCCGGCACCGTTGTGGCCCAGCAGCGCGACCACTTCGCCGGGATAGAGGTTGACGCTGACGCCGTCGACCGCCTTCACGCCGCCGAAGGCCTTGCGGATCTCGCGCAGTTCGACCAGGGGTGGGTTGGCGCTCATCTAGTTCTCCCCGAACTTCTTGCGGTACAGCACATCGAACACCACCGCCACGATCAGCACCTGGCCGATGATCACCATCCGCTTGCCGATCGGCACGTCGAGCAGCAGCATGCCGCTGTCGAGCGACTGCATGATCAGCGCCCCGAGCACCGAGCCGAAGATCGAGCCGCTGCCGCCGGCCAGCGCCGTGCCGCCGATCACGGCCGCCGCGATCACGTAGAGCTCCATGCCGGTGCCGAGCGAATTGGTGCCGGCGTTGAGCCGCGCGATCGAGACGATCGCGGCGATCGTCACCAGCACCGCGAGCAGCGCGAACAGCATCAGCGTCACGCGCTTGACCGGGATGCCGACCAGCGCCGCCGCGTCCGGATTGCCGCCCATCGCGAAAACGTAGCGCCCGAAGCGGGTGCGGTGCACGATGAACGACAGCACCACCGCCACCACCGCCCAGATCAGCACCGGGATCGGGATGCCCTGGGCCTCGGTCTTCGACGAGATCTGGTAGTTGTTCATGGTGGCGGCGAAGGCGAACACCACCGCCGCGGGCACTGCGGCCAGCAGCAGGTCCAGCCACAGGGGCTCGACCGGCATCTCGTGGCGCTGCCGGGCGCTGCGCTTCTGCAGCATGCGCGCGAAGATCACGACCGCCACCAGCGCCGCCAGCCCCCAGGACGCCGTGGTGCCGATGCCGCCGTCGTAGCCGCCGCCCAGGCGCTGGAAGAATTCGTCGTTGACCGGCTGCGTCTTGCCGTCGGCCACCAGGAAGGCGGCGCCCCGGAACGACATCAGCCCGCCCAGCGTGACCACGAAAGACGGCACGCCGAGCACCGCGGTCAGCCCGCCCTGGTAGAGCGACACCAGCAGCGCCACCGCCAGCCCGGCCAGGCTCGCCGCCGGCCAGGACCAGCCGGCCGAGTACTGCAGGTAGGCGATCAGCACGCCGACGAAGCCCATCACCGAACCCACCGACAGGTCGATGTGGCGGGCCACGATGATCAGCACCATCACGGTCGAGACGATGCCGACCACCGCGGTCTGCTGCGCGATGTTGTAGAGGTTCTCGGGCGACAGGAAGACGCCGCCCGACAGGACGTGGAAGACGATCGCCATCACCACCAGCAGCACGCTCATGAGCAGCAGCCGGAGATCGACGCCGCTGCGGCGCCACAGATTCGGTGAAGAACTCATGATGCGGGCTCCCTGCCAGAAACACCGCGGAACCGGCTTTGCCGGGCCGCTGGTGTTGCCCCCGGAGAGGGGGTGGGCGGCCACACGAAGTGGGCCAGCCTGGGGGTGAACTTCACTTGCAGGCCGAAGGGGCCTTGTCGCCGCTGACACCCTTGCAGAGTTCGTCCTTCTTGATCCAGCCGGCCTTGACCACCACGTCGAGGTTGTCGCGCGTGATCGGCACCGGCGTCAGGAAGCGCGACGAGATCGCCACCTTCTTCTCGCCGCCGCTCCAGTCGGCCGCCTTGTCGGCCGGCTTGCCGGCGGCCAGCGCCACGGCCGCCGAGGCCGCCTCGCGTCCAAGTTCGCGCGAATCCTTCCACACCGACACGGTCTGGGTGCCGAGCGCGATCCGGTTGAGCGCCGCGAAGTCGGCGTCCTGGCCCGACACCGGGATGCCGCGAATGCCCTTGGCCGTGAGCGCCGCCACCGCGCCGCCCGCGGTGCCGTCGTTCGAGGCCACCACCGCATCGACCTTGTTGCCGGCCTTGGTGAGGATCTGCTCCATGTTCTTCTGCGCCACCTCGGGCTTCCAGCCGTCGGTGAATTCGTCGCCGACGATCTTGATGTCGCCCTTCTTGACCGCATCGGCGATCACCTCCTGCTGGCCGGCACGCAGGAAGTTGGCGTTCGGGTCGGTCGGCGAGCCCTTGATCATCACGTAGTTGCCCTTGGGCTGCAGCTTGTAGACCGCGCGCGCCTGCATCCGGCCGACCTCGGTGTTGTCGAAGGTGATGTAGAACACGCCGGGCGTCTCGATCAGCCGGTCGTAGGCCACCACCGGCACCTTCTGCTTCAGCGCCTTGTTGACCGCCGGCAGGATCGCGTCCTTGTCCATCGCGAGCACGATCAGCGCCTTGGCACCCTTCGACATCAGGCCCTCGATGTCGCCCAGCTGCTTCTCGGGCGAGCCGCCCGCGTCGGCGCTGATGTACTTGGCGCCGAGCTTCTCGAGCTGGGCCTTGATCGCGGCCTCGTCGGTCTTCCAGCGCTCTTCCTGGAAATTCGACCAGCTCACGCCGACCACGGTCTGGGCGCAAGCGCCGAGCGCGGTCAGTCCGAGGGCCAGGGCGGTCAGTGTCGGGGCGAACTTCATGGCGGTCTCCAGGTTTGATTTAGTTTGAGCGACGAACTATGTCAGCAGGCCTACGTGTCGGCATTGGGATATTCCCTGCGGGTAAATGCGCTGCGCCTGATTAGTCACGATCGATACGATTTCGCGAACAACGCAAGCTGTGCATGAGCCGGAGACAAGATGGACCCTGAGATTCCAGCCCCGGAGCGCCTGGCGCTCTACCGCACGATGGTGCGCATCCGCGCCTTCGAGAACGCCGCCGAGGCCGCCAGCCAGGGCGGCGTCAGCGCCTACGGCCAGGAGGCGGCGGGCGGCGCCAAGGTGCGCGGCCCGCTGCACCTGTCGACCGGCCAGGAGGCGGTGCCGGCCGGCGTCTGCGCCCACCTGAGCCGCGCCGACTACCTCACCTCGACCCATCGGGGCCACGGCCACACGCTGGCCAAGGGCGCCGACCTGGGCCGCATGATGGCCGAGCTCTTCGGCAAGGCGAGCGGCTTCAACGGCGGCAAGGGCGGCTCGATGCACATCGCCGACTTCTCGGTCGGCATGCTCGGCGCCAACGGCGTGGTGGCGGCCGGCCTGCCAATCGCGGTCGGCGCGGCCCATGCGCAGAAACTCCAGAAGAAGGACGCCATCACGGTCTGCTTCTTCGGCGACGGCGCGATCAACCGCGGCCCCTTCCTCGAATCGCTGAACTGGGCCCGGGTCTACCAGCTGCCGGTGCTGTTCGTCTGCGAGGACAACCGCTGGAGCGCCACCACCGCCAGCGGGCCGATGACCGCGGGCGACGGCGCCTCGGCCCGCGCCGAGTCCATGGACATCGCCGCCACCCAGGTCGACGGCAACGAGGTGTTCGAGGTCCACGCGGCGGCCCGCCGCCTGGTCGCCGAGGTGCGCGCCGGCCGCGGACCGCGCCTGCTGCACGCCCTGACCTACCGGGTCAAGGGCCATGTCTCGGTCGATCCGGCCGCCTACCGCGACCCGGCCGAACTGGCCGCGGCGCTCGAGACCGACCCGATCGCACGGGCCCGCGCCCGGCTGGCCGCCAGCGGCATCGATGCCGCGGCGCTGGCCGCGATCGAGAACGAAGCCCATGCCGAGGTCGAGGCCGCGCTCGCCGCCGCCGACGCCGCACCGTGGCCCGAGGCCGGCGCGGCTTTCACCGACGTGCAGACCACCGGAGCCGGCCAATGGACATGACCCACGAACCGGCCGCCGCCGTGCTTCAGCTCGGCTATGCCGAAGCCGCCGTGCTGGCGGTCCAGCGCGAAATGGAAGCCGACCCGCGCGTGGTGGTGCTCGGCGAGGACGTCGGCCGCGGCGGCATCTTCGGCCAGTACAAGGGCCTGCAGCAGCGCTTCGGCGCCGAGCGCGTGATCGACACGCCGATCTCCGAGGCCGCGATCATGGGCGCCGGGGTCGGCATGGCACTGGCCGGGCTGCGCCCGGTGGTCGAGATGCGGGTGGTCGACTTCGCGCTCTGCGGCATGGACGAGCTGGTCAACCAGGCCGCCAAGAACCGCTTCATGTTCGGCGGCCAGGGCCGCGTGCCGCTGGTCGCGCGCATGCCCGGCGGCATCTGGGACGCCTCGGCGGCGCAGCATTCGCAATCGCTCGAGGCCTGGTTCGCGCACCTGCCCGGCGTCGTGGTGGTCTGCCCGTCGACGCCGCAGGACAACTATTCGCTGCTGCGCGCGGCGCTGCAATGCGGCGATCCGGTGGTCTACATCGAGCACAAGACGCTCTGGGGCGCACGCGGGCCGGTCGACGAAAGCCGGCCCGTGGCGCTCGGCAAGGCGGCCCGGTGGCGCCGCGGCGATGCCCTGACCCTGGTCAGCTGGGGCCGGCAGATGCAGGTCTGCGACACCGCCTGCGACTCGCTGGCGGCCGAGGGCATCGACGTCGACCTGATCGACCTGCGCACCTTGTGGCCCTGGGACCGCGAGGCCGTGCTGGCCTCCTGCGGCCGCACCGGCCGGCTGCTGGTGGTGCACGAGGCGGTGCAGGCGGCCGGCTTCGGCGCCGAGATCGCCGCCAGCGCGGCCGAGGCGACCGGCTGCCGGGTGGCGCGGCTCGGGGCGCCGCGCATCCCGGTGGGGTACGCGCCGGTGCTGGAAGCCCAGTCGCGGGTCGGTGCCGGGCAGATCGCGAGCGCCGCACGGAAACTGCTCGGATGAACCCCGACGACCCCGCATCGACCGTCGAAGACACGGTCTTCCTCAAGCTGGTGCGGGTCGTCAACCTGACGGCGCGGCCGTTCCAGCAGCGGGTCGGACGGCTGCACCAGCTGACGCTCAACGAGTGGCGCACGATGGCGCTGCTGGGCGCCCGCCCCGGCCTCACCG
This sequence comes from Variovorax sp. 10N432, assembly GCF_056394465.1. NCBI lineage: Bacteria > Pseudomonadati > Pseudomonadota > Betaproteobacteria > Burkholderiales > Comamonadaceae > Variovorax > Variovorax sp. 10N432. Next base: position 48,087 of record NZ_JBFTHX010000022.1, on the reverse strand, counting down.
CCACCCAGCTCACCGACCTCACCGGGCTCGACAAGATGGCGGTGAGCCGCGCCCTCGCGGGCCTGCAGCGGGCCGGCCGGCTGCATCGCCACGAAGACCCGACGGACCAGCGCCGCAGCCGGCTCTATCTGAGCAGCGCCGGCAAGGCCGTGCACGCGGCGGTGGCGGTGCAGGCGCGCGAGCGCGAGGCCGAACTGTTCGCCGGCGTCGCGGCCCCCGAGCTGCAGCAGCTCAACGCCACGCTCGACAAGCTGATCGCCTCGGTGGCCTGCTGCAGCGCCAGCGCGCCGCCCGGGGTTTCCACCCGCGACGCCGAGGCGGCTTAGCCGGTAAAACAGGCCCATGAACTTCTCTCCTGCTCATTCGCGCCGCGCCGCCCTGGCGCTGGCCGCGAGCGCCGCGCTCGCCCTCCTGGCCGGGCCCGCCGCGGCCCAGTCCACCTGGCCGACCAAGCCGGTGCGCATCATCGTGCCCTTTGCGCCCGGCGGCACCACCGACATCCTGGCGCGCGCCGTCGCGCCCGAGTTGTCGAGGGCCTTCGGCCAGCAGTTCATCGTCGACAACCGCGCCGGCGCCGGCGGCAACGTGGGCGCCGAGATCGTCGCCCGGGCCCCGAACGACGGCTACACGCTGCTCATGGGCACGGTCGGCACCCACGGCATCAACCGGGCGCTCTACCCCAAGCTGCCCTACGACCCGATCAAGGACTTCGTGCCGATCACGCTGGTCGCTGCGGTGCCCAACGTGATGGAAATGAACGTCGACAAGGCCAAGGCGCTGAACATCAACAACGTGGCCGACTTCGTCAAGTACGCCAAGGCCAACCCCGGCAAGCTCAACATGGCGTCGAGCGGCAGCGGCACCTCGATCCACCTGGCGGGCGAATTGTTCAAGAGCATGACCGGCAGCTACATGACCCACATCCCGTACCGCGGCTCGGGTCCGGCGCTGATGGACATGGTCGGCGGCAACGCCGACGTGATGTTCGACAACCTGCCCTCCTCGATGCAGCAGATCAAGGGCGGCAAGCTCAAGGCGCTGGCCGTGACCAGCGCCCAGCGCTCGCCGGCCCTGCCCGACGTGCCCACCGTCGAGGAAGCCGGCGGCCCCGCGCTCAAGGGCTACGAGGCCAGTTCCTGGTTCGGCCTGCTGGCGCCGGCCGGCACGCCGCCGGACATCGTCAACCGCGTCCAGCAGGAAGTGGCCAAGGCGCTGAACTCCCCGGCCGTCAAAGAAAAGCTGGTCGCCCAGGGCGCGATCCCGAGCGGCAATTCACCGGCCGATTTCGCCAAGCTGATCGACGCCGAGCACGTCAAGTGGGCGAAGGTCGTGAAAGCGTCCGGCGCAAAGGTCGACTGACCGCCGGACGAGCTACACCTCCCAGATGACGTCTTTTCCGTCCGCGAGAGAGTCCTTGAGCATGTGAAGCAGGGGCGTCGCGCGCTGGCGCAGCCCGACATGCTGCTTCTCGGCCTCGTTGTCGTGCCCTTCCACCGCGTAGGCGTCGGCGTTGTGGAGGTTTTCGCCTTCGCGCGCCATGGCGGCCTCGAGTGCCGCGATGGCGGCCGGCATCTGGTCGGTCGTGATCACGCCCTTCGGGGCCGGCGCCCGGCCGATGATCTCGAACAACTGACGCGCGTTCACCTCGAGCATCACGAAGGGGGGCGTCGCCCGCGATTGGAATCGATACAGCATGAAGCCTCTCTTTACTTGTTGTAGATGTAGTCGCGGTTGAAAGGGTACTCCGATTGCGCGCCGCGCAGCGACCGCGCGTCGACCTGGCCGTCGGGCTTGGTCGACAGCATCTGGTGCAGCGATATCCAGCCCTGCTCGAAGCTCATCGCCGAACCGGCGAGATAGAGCCGGTAGGCGCGCAGGATCCGCTCGGCATTCTCGGCCTGGCGCCCGCCGCTTTTCTGCAGCACCTGGCGCGCCTCGTCGAGCCGGGCCTCCAGGGTGTCGGACCAGGCCCACAGCGTGCGCGCGTAGTGCGGCCGCAGGTTCTCGGTATCGACCATCTCGAACCCGGCCGCCGCGGTCTCGCGCAGCACATGGGTCACGTGCAGCAGTTCGCCGCCCGGGAAGATGTACTTCTCGATGAAGTCGCCCATGCCGGCGCCGAGCTGCCGGTAGTCGAGCTGGCCCGAGGTGATGCCGTGGTTCATCACCAGCCCGCCGGGCGCCAGCAGCGCATGCAGCTTGCGGAAATAGGTCCCCATGTTGGCGCTGCCCACATGCTCGAACATGCCCACCGAGGAGATCTTGTCGAAGGGCTGGGCGACGTCCAGCTGCCGGTAGTCGCGCAGCTCGACCCGAACCCGTCCCCCCAGCCCCTTCTCGTCGATCAGGCGCTGCACATGAGCGTGCTGGTTCTTCGACAACGTGATGCCGGTGGCATCCACCCCGTAGTGCTCGGCCGCCCACATGAGCAGCGCGCCCCAGCCCGAGCCGATGTCCAGGTAGCGCTCGCCCGGCCTCAGCATCAGCTTGCGGCAGATGTGGTCGAGCTTGGCCTCCTGGGCCTGGGCCAGCGTCATGTCCGCGTCACGGAAGTAGGCGCACGAATAGACCCGCCGCGGATCGAGCCACAAGGCGTAGAAATCGTCCGAGACGTCGTAGTGGAATTCGATCTGGGCCGCGTCCTTGCCCAGCGAATGCGAGCCGCGCGACTTGGCGCGGCGCTGCAGGCGGCTCCACCAGCCGGTGTTGGTCTCGGCCGGATTGCCGGGCAGCAGGCCGACCGCGGCATCGATCAGGTCGCGCATGGCGCCCTCGATCTGGACCCGGCCCTCCACATAGGCCTCGCCGATGGCGCCGATCTGGCGTCGCCCCAGCTTGGCCAGCTCTGACCAGTCCTTGAAGGCCAGGGTGACCCGGGCGCCGGCCTGGGCGACCTGCCGGCCATCGGGGAGTTGCAGCGCGATGGGAACGGACAGCGAGGAAAGCTGGGACTCGATCTTCGGGATCAGGCTTTGCATACAGAACATTCTTGCCAGTGGAAACGGCCTCGTCAACCGCAGGGGCATGGAACTTCGGGCTTCCCATGGTTGACACGAGATCGTTTATGTCTAAACTATTTATCCATGAATAGCTTTACCCCGAATCTTCGCCGCGTGCTGTGCATCGGCGGTGGCCCCGCAGGGCTCTACTTCGCGCTGCTGATGAAGGCCCGCCAGCCTTCGCTGGAGATCACGGTGATCGAGCGAAACCGTCCGTTCGACACCTTCGGCTGGGGCGTGGTGCTGAGCGACCAGACGCTGGCCAACCTGGCCGCCGCCGACGCGCCCACCGCCAAGCTGATCGGCAACGAGTTCCATCACTGGGACGACATCCAGGTCTTCTTCAAGGGCCGGCAGGTGCGCTCGGGCGGCCACGGCTTCTGCGGCATCGGCCGCAAGCGGCTGCTGAACATCCTGCAGGAGCGCTGCCTCGAACTCGGCGTCAACCTGGTGTTCGAGACCGACGCCACCGACGACCAGGCCCTGGCGGCGCAATACAAGGCCGACCTCGTGATCGCCAGCGACGGCCTCAACAGCCGCATCCGCCAGCGCTACGCCGAGGTCTACCAGCCCGACATCGACCTGCGCAAGTGCCGCTTCGTCTGGCTCGGCACCCACCAGACCTTCGACGCCTTCACCTTCGCCTTCGAACAGACCGAGCACGGCTGGTTCCAGGCCCACGCCTACCAGTTCGACGACAAGACCTCGACCTTCATCGTCGAGACGCCCGAGGCGGTCTGGGAGGCCCACGGGCTCGACAAGATGGAGCAGCCCGAGGCCATCGCCTTCTGCGAGAAGCTGTTCGCCAAGTACCTGGGCGGCCACACGCTGATCAGCAACGCCACCCACCTGCGCGGCTCGGCCAACTGGATCCGCTTCCCGCGCGTGGTCTGCAACCACTGGACGCACCGGATCGAGGTCGACGGCCGGACGGTTCCGGTGGTGCTGATGGGCGACGCCGCCCACACCGCGCACTTCTCGATCGGCTCCGGCACCAAGCTGGCGCTCGAGGACGCGGTCGACCTCGCCAACGAGTTCGAGACCGGCGGCGACATCGACCCGGTGCTCGAAGCCTACGAGGCCCGCCGCAGCGTCGAGGTACTGAAGATCCAGAACGCGGCGCGCAACTCCACCGAGTGGTTCGAGAACGTGCCGCGCTACACCGGCATGGAGATCGAGCAGTTCGCCTATTCGCTGCTCACGCGCTCGCAGCGCATCAGCCACGAGAACCTCCGGCTGCGCGACACGCAGTGGCTCGGCGGCTACGAGCAGTGGCTGTCGGGCGGCAAGCCGATCGCACCGATGCTGATGCCGCTCAAGGTGCGCGGCCTCGAGCTCAAGAACCGCATCGTCGTCTCGCCCATGGCCACCTACAGCGCGGTCGACGGCGTGCCGCAGGACTTCCTGCTGGTGCACCTGGGCGCCCGTGCGCTCGGCGGCGCCGCGATGGTGATGGTCGAGATGACCAGCCCGACGCCCGAAGGCCGCATCACGCCCGGCTGCACCGGGCTCTACAACGACGCCCAGCAGGCGGCCTTCCAGCGCATCGTCGACTTCGTCCATGCGCAGTCGAGCGCCAAGATCGGCATGCAGCTCGGCCACAGCGGTCCCAAGGGTTCGACCCAGCTCGGCTGGGAAGTCACCGACGAGCCGCTCGCCTCCGGCAACTGGCCGCTGCTGTCGGCCAGCGCGCTGGCCTATGGCGAGCAGAACCAGCTGCCGGCGGCGATGACCCGCGAGCAGATGGACCAGATGCGCGACCAGTTCGTTGCCTCCACCCGCCGCGCCGCCGAGATCGGCTTCGACTGGCTCGAGCTGCACTGCGCCCACGGCTACCTGCTTTCGGCCTTCCTGAGCCCGCTGACCAACCTTCGCACCGACGACTACGGCGGCAGCCTCGAGAACCGGCTGCGCTACCCGCTCGAGGTGTTCCGCGCCATGCGCGCCGCCTGGCCGGCCGAGCGCCCGATGAGCGTGCGCATCTCGGCCCACGACTGGGCGCCGGGCGGCAACACCGACGCCGACGCGGTGGCCATGGCGCGCGCCTTCAAGGAAGCCGGCGCCGACTTCATCGACGTCTCCTCGGGCCAGACCACCCGGGCCGCCAAGCCGGTGTACGGCCGCATGTACCAGACGCCTTTCGCCGACCGGATCCGCAACGAAGTCGGCATCTCGACCATCGCGGTCGGCGCCATCACCGACGCCGACCAGGCCAACAGCATCATCGCGGCCGGCCGTGCCGACCTCTGCGCGATCGCCCGGCCGCACCTGGCCGATCCGGCCTGGACCTTGCACGAGGCCGCCAAGCTGCAGAGCCGCGAGGTCGACTGGCCCAAGCAGTACCTGAGCGGCCGCGACCAGATGTACCGCGAGATCGCCAAGCAGCAGCAGCTGGCGGCGGCGCTGGCGGCCGCTCCGCGCGCCGCCGAAGAAGAACACTGACATGGACCTCGAAGCCCGCGCCCACAGCGAGCACCCGGACGAGCTCCGGCTCTGGCTGCGCCTGCTGACCTGCACCCAGCTGATCGAGAAGCAGGTGCGCAACGAGCTGCGCGAGCAGTTCGCCACCACCTTGCCGCGCTTCGACCTGATGTCGCAGCTCGAACGTTCGCCCGAGGGCCTCAAGATGAACGAGCTGTCGCGCCGCATGATGGTCACGGGCGGCAACGTCACCGGCATCACCGACCAGCTGGTCACCGAAGGGCTGGTCGAGCGGGTCGATGTCGCTGGCGACCGCCGCGCCTGGCGGGTGCGCCTCACGGCGCGCGGACGCAAGCTCTTCAACGACATGGCGCAACAGCATGAAGCCTGGATCTGCGACGCCTTCGCGTCGCTGAGCCCGAAAGAAATCAACCAGCTCCACAAGCTGCTCGGCAAGGTCAAGCAGCACTCGCATCAACAAATGGCGGAGGCCCTATGAAGCACTACATCGGCGCGACGAGTCCCATGCGCGCACAGTTCGAACCCAAGGCCGGCTACCAGGCCGAGCATTTCTCGTGGGCCTTCGAGGCCGGCGTCGGCACCATCACGCTGAACCGCCCGGAGCGCAAGAACCCGCTCACCTTCGACTCCTACGGCGAGCTGCGCGACCTGTTCCGGGCGCTGAACTACGCCACCGACGTCAAGGCGATCGTGGTCACGGGCGCCGGCGGCAATTTCTGCTCGGGCGGCGACGTCCACGAGATCATCGGCCCGCTGACCCGCATGACGATGCCCGAGCTGCTCGAGTTCACCCGCATGACCGGAGACCTCGTGAAGGCGATCCGCCACTGCCCGCAGCCGATCGTCGGCGCCATCGACGGCGTCTGCGCCGGCGCCGGCGCCATGATCGCGCTGGCCTGCGACCTGCGCTACGGCTCGCCCGCGACCAAGACCGCCTTCCTGTTCACGCGGGTCGGCCTGGCCGGCGCCGACATGGGCGCCTGCGCCCTGCTGCCGCGTGTGATCGGCCAGGGCCGCGCCTCCGAGCTGCTGTTCACCGGCCGCGCGATGACCGCGCAGGAGGGCCAGGCCTGGGGCTTCTTCAACGCCCTGCACGACAGCGACGCCCTGCTCGCCGCCGCCACCGCGGTCGCCCGCGACCTGGCCGAAGGCCCGAGCTTCGCCCACGGCATGACCAAGACCATGCTGTCGCAGGAATGGTCGATGACCATCGACCAGGCGATCGAGGCCGAGGCCCAGGCCCAGGCGATCTGCATGCAGACCGAAGACTTCAAGCGTGCCTACGAGGCCTTCTCGGCCAAGCGCAAGCCCGCCTTCCAGGGAGACTGACCGCATGGCCGCATCCGCTGTAGATCCCTCGACGGCGCATCTCGCGCTGCCCTTCTTCGACGAGGCGCACCGGGCCCTCGCCCGCGAGCTGCTGCCCTGGGCCGCGGCCCAGGCGGTCGACGAGCGCGACGATCGCGCCGCCTGCCGCGACTGGGTGCGCCGGCTCGGCGACGGCGGCTGGCTGCGCTACTGCGTGCCCGCCGCCTCGGGCGGCGCGCTCGAGCGCCTCGACTCGCGCGCACTGGTGCTGCTGCGCGAGACCCTCGCCTTCCACTCGCCGCTGGCCGATTTCGCCTTCGCGATGCAGGGGCTGGGCAGCGGCGCCATCACGCTCGCCGGCAGCGCCGCGCAGCAGGCCGGCTACCTGGCGCCGGTCGGACGCGGCGACAAGATCGCCGCCTTCGCGCTCAGCGAGCCCGAGGCCGGCTCCGATGTCGGCGCGATGGCGATGCGCGCCGAGCCGACCGCCGACGGCTGGCGCCTCACGGGAGAGAAGACCTGGATCAGCAACGGCGGCATCGCCGACTTCTATTGCGTCTTCGCCAAGACCGATCCGGCCGCCGGCTCGCGCGGCATCACCGCCTTCATCGTCGACGCCAGCACACCCGGTCTCGACACCTCGGCCCACATCGAGGTGATGGCGCCGCATCCGCTCGCGACCCTGCGCTTCGACGGTTGCACGGTGCCGCGCACGGCCCAGCTCGGCGAGCTCAACGGCGGCTTCAAGCTGGCGATGCGCACGCTCGACATCTTCCGCGCCTCGGTGGCGGGTGCGGCGCTCGGCATGGCGCGGCGAGCCCTCGCCGAAGCCATCCAGCATGCCCAGAAGCGCAAGATGTTCGGCCAGACCCTGGCCGACTTCCAGCTCACCCAAGCCAAGCTCGGCGAGATGGCGGCGCTGATCGACAGCGCCGCGCTCCTGACCTACCGCGCAGCCTGGATGCGCGACGACAGCGAGCGCCGCGGAGCACCCGCCGTCGGCGACCTGACCTCCGCCGCCGCGATGGCCAAGATGTGCGCCACCGAGAACGCCAGCCGCGTGATCGACATGGCGCTGCAGATGCACGGCGGCCTCGGCGTCAAGGTCGGGACCAAGGTCGAGAGCCTCTACCGCGACATCCGCTCGCTGCGCATCTACGAGGGGGCGACCGAAGTCCAGCAACTGATCATCGGCAAGGCCGTGCTGAGGAATCCATGAGCCGCAGTGCACAAACCGATCGCTACGTGCACGACCGCCTGCCGCCGTCGGACCAGCTGCCGATCTTCCGCTACGAGCTGCCCGAGCTGCAGCTGCCCGACCAGCTGAACCTGGTCGAGGAACTGCTCGACAAGGCGGCCGCCAAGGGCTTTGCGGACAAGCCGATGCTGCGCTCCCCCGGCCGCACGCTCACCTATTCCGAAGCTGCCGTCGAGGTCAATCGCATCGCCCAGGTGCTGACCGAGGACCTGCGGCTGGTGCCGGGCAACCGCGTCCTGCTGCGCGGCGGCAATTCGATCGCGATGGCGCTGGCCTGGCTGGCCGTGGTCAAGGCCGGCCTGATCGCGGTCGCCACGATGCCGCTGCTGCGGGCCAAGGAGCTCGGCGAGATCATCGACAAGGCGCAACCCACGGTCGCGCTCTGCGAAGGCAAGCTGCTCGACGAGCTGCTGGCCGCGCAGCAGGCCCATCCGGTGCTGCGCACCATCGTCGCCTTCAATCAGCTCGACGCACCCGATTCGCTCACCGCCCGGGCCGCCGCGAAGAACGGCGTGTTCCAGGCCTGCCCCACGGCCGCCGACGACATCGCCCTGCTGGCCTTCACCTCCGGGACCACCGGCAAGCCCAAGGCCCCGGTCACCACCCACCGCGACGTGCTCGCGATGTGCCAGACCTGGCCGCGCCACGTGCTCAAGGCGCGCAGCGAAGACATCGTCATCGGCTCGCCGCCACTGGCCTTCACCTTCGGGCTCGGCGGCCTGCTGGTGTTTCCGATGTGGGCCGGCGCCTCGGTGTACTTCCACGACAAGCCCTACACGCCCGAGACCATGGTCCAGGTGATCCGCGACATCGGCGCCACCCTCTGCTATACGGCGCCCACCTTCTACCGGCAGATGGCGCCTTTCGCGAAGGCCGCCGGCGTGCCGAGCCTGCGCATCAGCGTGAGCGCCGGCGAAGCGCTCCCCGACGCCACACGGCAGCTCTGGAAGCAGGCGACCGGACTCGAGATGGTCGATGGCATTGGCGGCACCGAGGTCTTCCACATCTACATCTCGGCCGCCGGCGACGAAGTGCGGCGCGGCGCGGTCGGCAAGGCGGTGCCCGGCTTCACGGCGAAGATCGTCGACGAAGAGGGCAACGAGGTGCCGCGCGGCACGGTCGGCAAGCTGGCGATCATCGGCCCGGTCGGCTGCCGCTACCTCGACGATCCGAGGCAGGCCGACTACGTACGCAACGGCTGGAACTACCCCGGCGATGCCTTCGTCGAGGACGAGGACGGCTATTTCTTCTACCAGTCGCGCGCCGACGACATGATCGTCACCGCCGGCTACAACGTCGGCGGCCCGGAAGTCGAGGATGCGCTGCTCAAGCATCCGGCGGTGGCCGAGTGCGGCGTGATCGGCAAGCCCGACGAAGAGCGCGGCATGATCGTCAAGGCGTTCTGCGTCCTCAAGCCCGGACACACGGGCGACGCGGCGCTGACCAAGGCGCTGCAGGAGCACGTCAAGGCCACCATCGCACCGTACAAATACCCGCGGGAAATTACCTTCGTGGCCAACCTGCCACGCACCGAGACCGGAAAACTCCAGAGATTCAAATTGAGGCAAATGACATGATGAAGCACCTTCAACCTCCAGGCTGGCTGCCCCCCAAGGGCTATGCGAACGGCATTGCCGCGCGCGGCACGCAAATCTTCGTCGGCGGCCAGATCGGCTGGAATTCGCAGCAGCAATTCGAGACCGACGATTTCATCGCGCAGACGGGCCAGGCGCTGCGCAATATCGTCGAGGTGCTGCGCGAGGCCGGCGCAGGCCCGGAGCACATGGTGCGCATGACCTGGTACATCACCGACCGCGACGAGTACAACAGCCGCCTCGGCGAGCTGGGGCCGGTGTATCGCGAGGCCGTGGGCCGCAATTTCCCGGCGATGACCTGCGTCCAGGTGGCCAGGCTGGTCGAGGCGCGGGCCAAGGTCGAGATCGAGGTCACGGCGGTCATCCCGGACTGATTCAGGGGGCGAGACCTGCGGGCTGGTCCCGCAGCTTCGCGGGGCCGTGAATTCCAAAAACCCAAACGTCCGAAGGTCCGAAAGCAAAAAAGCCCACTCGAAAGTGGGCTTTTTTGCTTCGTCGACAACCTTTTTGGGGTTATCGGGAATTTGGTTGCGCGAGCAAGATTTGAACTTGCGACCTTTGGGTTATGAGCCCAACGAGCTACCAGGCTGCTCCATCGCGCGGCAAGATGGAATTATATACTATTCTGCGGCGTTTTGCGAGTCGTCCGAAGATTCTGTCACTTCGGGGCGATCGACCAGTTCGACCAGGGCCATGGGTGCGTTGTCGCCGACGCGGAAACCCATTTTCAGGATGCGCGTGTAGCCGCCGGGACGTGCCTGGTAGCGCGGGCCGAGTTCGCCGAACAGCTTGACGACCATGTCGCGGTCGCGCAGGCGGTCGAAGGCGAGGCGCTTGTTGGCGACCGTCGGCTTCTTGGCCAGGGTGATCATCGGTTCGATGACGCGGCGCAGTTCCTTGGCCTTGGGCAGCGTGGTCTTGATGGCCTCATGCTCGATGAGCGAGTTCATCATGTTCTGCAGCATCGCGAGGCGGTGCGAGCTGGTGCGGTTGAGTTTGCGGAGTCCGTGACCGTGACGCATGGTGTGTTTTCCTTTACCTTTTAAATTCGTCCAGCCGTATCAGGTACTGAACGTTCACCTAAATCAGAAGTTCAAGGCCTCCGAAGGAGGCCTTGTTATCCTCAATTATCTCTTATCGAGACCGGCCGGCGGCCAGCTCTCGAGCTTCATGCCCAAGGTCAGGCCGCGCGAGGCGAGCACTTCCTTGATTTCGTTGAGCGACTTGCGACCCAGGTTCGGGGTCTTGAGCAGCTCGTTCTCGGTGCGCTGGATCAGGTCGCCGATGTAGTAGATGTTCTCGGCCTTCAGGCAGTTGGCCGAACGCACCGTGAGTTCGAGTTCGTCGACCGGGCGCAGCAGGATCGGGTCGAACTGCTGGGCGCTGCGCGGTGCCGGGGCGTCGAACGCCGCGAGTTCGCCGCCTTCGAGCTGGGCGAACACAGCCAGTTGTTCCACCAGGATCTTGGCCGAGGCGCGGACCGCGTCTTCGGCGGTGATCGCACCGTTGGTCTCGATTTCGACCAGCAGCTTGTCGAGGTCGGTGCGCTGTTCGACACGGGCGCTTTCGACCGTGTAGCTCACGCGCTTGACCGGCGAGAACGAAGCGTCCAGCACGATCCGGCCGATCGACTTGGTCGGCTCGTCGGCGTAGCGGCGCATCGTGCCGGGCACGTAGCCGCGGCCCTTCTCGACCTTGATCTGCATGTCGAGCTTGCCGCCTTGCGACAGGTGGGCGATCACGTGGTCGGGGTTGATGATCTCGACGTCGTGCGGCGTCTGGATGTCCGAAGCGGTGACCGGGCCCTCGCCGTCCTTGCGCAGGCTCAGCGTGACTTCATCGCGGTTGTGGAGCTTGAACACCACGCCCTTGAGATTCAACAGGATGTTGACGACGTCTTCCTGCACGCCATCGATCGACGAGTACTCGTGCAGCACGCCGGCGATCGTGACTTCGGTGGCCGAATAGCCGACCATCGACGACAGCAGGACGCGACGCAGTGCATTGCCGAGCGTGTGGCCGTAGCCGCGCTCGAACGGCTCGAGCGTGACCTTCGCCTTGTTGGGCGCGAGTTGCTCGACCTGGATGGTCTTGGGTTTCAGCAGGGTTGTTTGCATGCAGACTTCCTCTCAATACCCCCGGCTCGTTACACCGGTAAGGCTGGTGAAGCGCCCGCGGGGCGCAGCCCCGGCGGGAACAAAAATGACAAGGACGAGGCGCAAAGCGCCTCGTTATCCTCTGTTTAACGCGAGTAGAGTTCGACGATCAGCGATTCGTTGATGTCGGCAGCGAATTCGTCGCGATCGGGGACCTTCTTGAAGGTGCCTTCCGCCTTGTCGGCGTTGACGTCGACCCATGCCGGCATGCCCACCTGGGCGGCCAGCTGCAGCGCTTCGGCCACGCGGGTCTGCTTCTTCGACTTGTCGCGGACAGCSATCACGTCGCCGGTCTTGACCAGGTACGACGGGATGTTGACCGACTGGCCGTTCACGGTGATCGCCTTGTGCGACACCAACTGGCGTGCTTCGGCGCGCGTCGAGCCGAAGCCCATGCGATAGACGACGTTGTCCAGGCGCGATTCGAGGATGAACAGCAGGTTCGCGCCGGTGTTGCCACGGCGGCGATCGGCTTCCTCGAAGTAGCGGCGGAACTGCTTCTCGAGCACGCCGTACATGCGCTTGACCTTCTGCTTTTCACGCAGTTGCAGGCCGAAGTCGGAGGTGCGCTGACCCGAGGTGCGGCCGTGCTGGCCGGGCTTGGAGTCGAACTTCGACTTGTCCTGGATCGAGCGGCGGGCGCTCTTCAGGAACAGGTCGGTGCCTTCGCGGCGGGAGAGTTTGGCCTTGGGGCCGAGGTAGCGTGCCACGTGATTTCCTTCTGTGTCATCTGCCGCAGCGGAACTGCGGGAGCCATCGGCGGCGTGCCGACGGCGGTGGGCTTCGATAAAAACAAAAAATGCGCAGCCGCCGTGAAGCAGGCTGCGCCGGGCGCTGTCGCCTTAGATGCGACGGCGCTTCTGCGGACGGCAGCCGTTGTGCGGCACCGGGGTCACGTCGGCGATGGAGTTGATCCGGATGCCGAGCGCGGCCAGCGCGCGCACCGACGATTCGCGACCGGGGCCCGGGCCCTTGATCTCGACGTCGAGGTTCTTGATGCCTTGCTCGACCGCGGCGCGGCCGGCGACTTCGGAAGCGACCTGCGCAGCGAACGGAGTCGACTTGCGCGAGCCCTTGAAGCCCTGACCACCCGACGATGCCCACGACAGGGCGTTGCCCTGGCGATCGGTGATCGTGATGATCGTGTTGTTGAACGAGGCGTGCACGTGGGCAATACCGTCCGCAACGTTCTTGCGAACCTTCTTGCGAACGCGTTGTGCCGCGTTGTTGGCAGGAGCTTTAGCCATGGTCTATCCTTATTTCTTCAGGGACTGCGCTGCCTTGCGCGGACCCTTGCGGGTACGGGCATTCGTGCGCGTGCGCTGGCCGCGCATCGGCAGGCCGCGGCGGTGACGGAAGCCGCGATAGCAGCCGATGTCCATCAAACGCTTGATGTTCATCGTCGTTTCGCGACGCAGGTCACCTTCGATGGTGAAGAGAGCGATCTGGTCGCGGATCTTCTCGAGATCGGCGTCGGTCAGATCCTTGATCTTCTTCGCATAGTCGATGCCGCTCGCTTCGCAGATCTTGCGTGCGCGAGTGCGACCGATGCCGAAAATGGCGGTCAGGCCGATTTCAGCGTGCTTGTGCGGCGGAATGTTGATGCCAGCAATACGTGCCATGTGCGTCCTCTAAATCTCTAACAATCAACCCTGGCGCTGCTTGTGGCGCGGGTCGGTACAGATCACACGCACCACACCCTTGCGGCGGATGATCTTGCAATTACGGCAGATGGTTTTGACCGAAGCCGAAACTCTCATTTCATTCTCCTAAAACTCTTGTTCAACTCGGCGAACCATTCGCCTGAAAATTCATTGCGCTCTAAGACCCGTGACTACGATGTCTTGAAGTTGGCTTTCTTCAGCAGCGACTCGTACTGCTGCGACATCATGTAGTTCTGCACCTGGGCCATGAAGTCCATCGTCACGACCACGATGATCAGCAAGGACGTGCCGCCGAAATAGAACGGCACGTTGTACTTGAGGATCAGGAACTCCGGCAGCAGGCAGACGAAGGTGATGTACACCGCGCCGGCCAACGTCAGTCGAACCAGGATCTTGTCGATATAGCGTGCGGTCTGGTCACCCGGGCGGATACCCGGAATGAACGCACCGCTCTTCTTCAGGTTGTCGGCGGTTTCGCGGCTGTTGAACACCAGCGCCGTGTAGAAGAAGCAGAAGAACACGATCGCGGTGGCGTACAGCAGCACGTAGATCGGTTGACCCGGCTGCAGCGCGCTCGCGATGTCCTTGATCCAGCGCATGCTCTCGCCGGTGCTGAACCAGCCCACCACCGTGGTCGGCAGCAGGATGATCGACGAAGCGAAGATCGGCGGGATCACGCCGGCCATGTTCAGCTTCAGCGGCAGGTGCGACGACTGGCCGCCGTAGACCTTGTTGCCGACCTGGCGCCGCGCATAGTTCACGAGGATCTTGCGCTGGCCGCGTTCGACGAACACCACGAAGTAGGTCACCAGGACCACCACCGCGATGATGAAGAGCGCAACGATCGGGTTCATCGCACCGGTGGTCACCAGCGAAGCCAGACCGCCGATGGCGTTCGGAAGCCCCGCCGCGATACCCGCGAAGATCAGGATCGAGATGCCGTTGCCCAGGCCACGCTCGGTGATCTGCTCGCCGAGCCACATCAGGAACATCGAGCCGGCCGTGAGGCTGACCATGGCCGTGATGCGGAAGCCGAAGCCGGGTGCGATGACCAGGCCGGCCGAGGACTCGAGCGCGACAGCGATGCTGAAGGACTGGAACAGGGCCAGTGCCAGGGCACCGTAGCGGGTGTACTGCGTGATCTTGCGCCGGCCGGCTTCGCCTTCTTTCTTGAGCTGCTCGAAGGTCGGCACCACGTAGGTCATCAGTTGCATGATGATCGACGCGGAGATGTACGGCATGATGCCCAACGCGAACACGGTGAAGCGCGACAGCGCACCGCCCGAGAACATGTTGAACAGGCTCAGGATGCCGCCCTGCTGACCTTGGAACAGCTGCGCCAGTTGGTCCGGGTTGATGCCCGGCACCGGAATGTGAGCTCCGATGCGATAGACCACGAGCGCGAGCAGCAAAAAGACGAGCCGGCGACGGAGGTCACCGAACTTGCCTGTTTTTGCGAGCGTTGCCGCGTTGGTTGCCACGAAGAACTTCTTTCAGTCCAGGGTGTTCAGGCGATGCTGCCGCCGGCGGCTTCGATCGCGGCCTTGGCGCCCGCGGTCGCACCGATGCCCGTCAGCTTGACGGCCTTGGTCAGTTCGCCGGTCTTGATGACCTTGACGACCTTGGCGATCTGGCCCACGAGACCGGCTTGCTTCAGTGCCAGCAGGTCCACTTCGGCCAGACCGAGCTGCTCGAGAGCGGTCAGCGTGACTTCAGCGTTGTACTTGAGCAGTTGCGACTTGAAGCCGCGCTTCGGCAGGCGACGCTGCAGAGGCATTTGACCGCCTTCGAAGCCCACCTTGTGGAAACCGCCCGCACGCGACTTCTGACCCTTGTGACCGCGACCTGCGGTCTTGCCGATGCCCGAGCCGATGCCGCGACCGACACGGCGCTTTGCATGCTTGGCGCCGTCGGCCGGCTTGATGCCATTGAGTTCCATATGCGTCTCTCTCGGTGCCGGTTAGAGCACTTTGACCAGATAACTGATCTTGTTGATCATGCCGCGCACTGCGGGCGTGTCCTGCAGCTCGCTCACGCTGTTGAGCTTGCGCAGGCCCAGGCCGCGCACGGTGGCGCGATGCGATTCCTTGGTGCCGATCGGGCTCTTGACCAATTGCACCTTGACGGTTTGTTGTTGCGTCATGTTGCTGCTCCTCAGGCGAAGAGTTCTTCGACGGTCAGGCCGCGCTTGGCAGCGACTTCTGACGCGGTCGTCGAGTTCTTCAGGCCGTCCAGGGTGGCGCGGACCATGTTGTAGGGGTTCGACGAACCATGGCTCTTGGCCACGATGTCGGTGATGCCCATGACTTCGAAGACGGCGCGCATCGGGCCGCCGGCGATGATGCCGGTACCCTTGGGGGCCGGGATCATGACCACCGAGGCGGCGCCGTGGTGGCCCGTCACGCGGTGATGCAGCGTGCCGTTCTTGATCGAAATCTTGGCCAGGTTGCGACGGGCTTCTTCCATTGCCTTCTGCACTGCAGCGGGCACTTCCTTGGACTTGCCCTTGCCCATGCCGACGCGGCCGTCGCCGTCACCGACCACGGTGAGTGCTGCGAAACCGAGGATACGACCACCCTTCACCACCTTGGTGACGCGGTTGATCGCGATCATCTTCTCGCGCAGACCGTCCTCGGGGCCTTCGTTCTGCGTTCTTGCCTGAATCTTTGCCATTTTGAATCTCGTGTCCGGTTAGAACTGCAGGCCGGCTTCGCGGGCCGCTTCGGCCAGCGCCTTGACGCGGCCGTGATAGGCGAAACCTGCGCGGTCGAAGGCGACCTTCTCGACGCCGGCAGCCTTCGCCTTTTCAGCGATGCGCTTGCCGATGGCGGTGGCCGCGGCTGCGGTGGCACCCTTGCCCGAAGCGCCCAGTGCGGTGCGCATTTCGGCTTCGGCCGTCGATGCGCTGGCAATCACCTTGGAGCCGTCGTCGGAGATGACGGTGGCGTAGATGTGCAGGTTGGTGCGGTTCACCGTCAGGCGCGCCACGCCTTGCGTCGCAATGCGGATGCGGGTCTGGCGCGAGCGGCGAAGGCGCTGTGCTTTTTTGGTCAACATCATTTTGCTGCCCCTTACTTCTTCTTGGTCTCTTTGATCGTGATCTTCTCGTCCGCATAGCGGATGCCCTTGCCCTTGTAGGGCTCTGGCGGACGAATGGCACGGATCTCAGCGGCGACCTGGCCGACGCGCTGGCGGTCGGCACCTTTGATGATGATTTCGGTCGGGGTCGGCGTTGCCACCGTGATGCCTTGCGGCATGTCCTTGTTGACCGGATGCGAGTAACCGACCTGCAGGTTCAGCTTGGCGCCTTGCGCCGCGGCCTTGAAGCCGACGCCGACCAGGTTGAGCTTCTTCTCGAAGCCCTTGGTCACGCCGACCACCATGTTGTTCACCAGCTGGCGGATCGTGCCGCTCAGCGCATTCGCTTCACGCGAATCGTTGGCGGGCTCGAAGCTCAGCTTGCCGTCGTTGTTGGCGACTTTCACCAGGGCGTTGCGGGCCAGGCTGAGCGAACCGCCCGAACCCTTGACGCTGATCTGGTCTTCCTTGATCGACACATCCACGCCTGCGGGGATGGCGATCGGCATTTTTCCTACTCGGGACATTTCAGTGACTCCTCGATGTCTCGGTCAGGCGACGTAGCACAGGACTTCGCCACCGACACCGGTAGCGCGCGCCTTGCGGTCGGTCATCACGCCCTGGGGGGTCGTGACGATGGCGACGCCGAGGCCGTTCTGAACTTGCGGGATGGCTTGCGCTGCCTTGTAGACACGCAGGCCGGGACGGCTCACACGCTCGATGCGCTCGATGACCGGTCGGCCAGCGTAGTACTTCAGCGTGATGACGAGTTCGGACTTGCCGGCTTCGGTCTTGACCTGGAAGCCGTCGATGTAGCCTTCGTCCTTCAGGACTTGCGCGATCGCGGTCTTCACCTTGGAAGACGGGACCGACACAGTGGGCTTCGCCACCATCTGCGCGTTACGGATACGCGTCAGCAGGTCGGCAATGGGATCACTCATGCTCATGTTGTTTGCTCCTGCCTGGCTTACCAGCTGGCCTTGGTGACACCGGGGATGTCGCCGTTGAATGCCAGTTCGCGGATCTTGGCGCGGCCCAGACCGAATTGACGGAAGGTGCCACGCGGACGACCGGTGATTTCGCAACGGTTGCGCTGGCGCGTGGGGTTCGCGTTGCGCGGCAGCTTCTGCAGGCCCAGGCGGGCAGCAGCGCGCTCTTCGTCGCTCTTCTTGAAGTCGTTGGCGATCGCCTTGAGTTCGGCGTGCTTCGCGGCGTACTTGGCGACCAGGTTGTCGCGCTTGAGTTCGCGTTGGATCAAAGATGCTTTAGCCACAGGTCGCCTCAGTTCTTGAACGGGAAACGGAAGCCAGCGAGAAGCGCCTTGGCTTCTTCGTCGGTCTTGGCCGTCGTCGTGATGCTGATATTGAGACCGCGCAGGGCATCGACCTTGTCGTATTCGATCTCGGGGAAAATGATCTGCTCTTTGACGCCGATGTTGTAGTTGCCGCGGCCGTCGAAGGCACGACCCGAAATACCGCGGAAGTCACGCACGCGCGGCAGGGCCACGGTCACGAAACGATCGAGGAATTCGTACATCTGGACGCCGCGCAGCGTGACCATGCAGCCGATCGGCTGGTTCTCGCGGATCTTGAAACCGGCGATGGCCTTCTTCGACTTGGTGACCACGGGCTTCTGGCCGGCGATCTTGGTGAGGTCGGCAACGGCGTTGTCGAGCACCTTCTTGTCGGCGACTGCTTCGCCCACGCCCATGTTGAGCGTGATCTTGGTCAGGCGCGGGACCTGCATCGGCGAGGTGTAGCCGAACTTTTCGGTCAGGTCTTTCGCGACTTTTTCGCGATAGTGTTGTTGGAGGCGTGCCATGTGAATGCTCCTTAGGCCAGCTTGATTTCTTCGCCGCTGGACTTGAAGACGCGCACGCGCTTGCCGTCCGTGACCTTGATGCCCACGCGATCGGCCTTGCCGGTCGCGGCATTGAAGATCGCCACGTTGGATTGATGAATCGGCATGGCCTTCTCGACGATGCCACCGGTCGTACCCTTGAGGGGGTTCGGCTTGGTGTGCTTCTTGACGAGGTTGATGCCTTCGATGATCAGATGGGAATCATCCTTGCGCAGCGACACAGTGCCGCGCTTGCCCTTGTCGCGCCCGGCCAACACGATGACCTGGTCGCCTTTGCGAATCTTGTTCATGGCGTTGTTGTCCTTACAGAACTTCGGGTGCCAGCGACACGATCTTCATGAACTTCTCGGTGCGCAGTTCGCGCGTGACCGGTCCGAAGATGCGGGTGCCGATGGGCTCCAGCTTGGCGTTGAGCAGCACGGCGGCATTGCCGTCGAACTTGACGAGCGAACCGTCGGCGCGACGGATGCCCTTGGCGGTGCGAACCACCACTGCACTGTAGATCTCGCCCTTTTTGACGCGACCGCGAGGAGCAGCTTCCTTGATGCTGACCTTGATGACGTCGCCCACGCTGGCATAACGCCGCTTGGAACCGCCGAGCACCTTGATACACAGGACGGATTTCGCGCCCGTGTTGTCGGCCACATCGAGCCGAGATTCTGTTTGGATCATTTCGTGATATTCCCAACTTGTACCGTTTGCTGGCTCGGACAATCCCGAATGGCAGCGCTGCGGTCAGTCTTGGGCCCGTCGTCCACACACCGAAACCACTCCGGCGCGCTTCCATTGGGCTGAAACTTGAAACTGCAAAATTTGCAGAAACACTCGTCGCCCCTAAAGTTAATCCTTTAAAAGCGAAGCCCGCGATTGTTGCATAGTCTTGGCAGGACGTCAACACCCTCCCTTCGACGAAGACGCGAGCCCGTAGACTCGCGGCGTGCCAGCCCGACCTTCGACGCCTTTTTCCCGCCGCCGCCTGCTGCTGGCCGCGATCGCCGCCGGCCTGGCGGCCTGCCGCAGCGGGGTGGCCCAACCGCCTGCCGCCCGAGAGGGCCAGGCACTGCGGCTGCTGGCCGAGGCGCGCTGGCCCCACCGCATGGACTACCAGGGCAGCACCGTCGGCGGGCTGTCCGGCATCGACTACGACCGGGCCACGGGCGAATTCCTGCTCCTCAGCGACGACCGGTCCGATCTCGCGCCGGCACGTTTCTATAGTGCGCACTGGGACGTCGAGGGGCGCCTGCCGCCGCAGGCCACCGGCATCACATGGCTGCGACAGGCTGACGGCAGCCCCTGGCCCGCTCGCCGCGCCGCCAGCCCCGGCATCCCGGTGGTCGACCCCGAAGCCATCCGCTGGCGGCCGGACACCGGCACGCTGCTCTGGACCAGCGAAGGCGACGTCTCCCGCGGCTTCGGCCCCGCGCTCTACGAGTCGCGGCGCGACGGGACGCTGGTGCGGGAGATCGCGCTGCCCCCGATGTTCGCGGCCGACCGCAGCAACCAGCGCGGCCCCAGGGACAACCTGAGCCTGGAGGGCCTGGGCCTGACGCCCGACGGCCGCCACGCCTGGGTGGCGATGGAGAACGCGCTGCGCCAGGACGGCCCGCCGCCCACGCTGCGCGCGCCCGGCGGCCCCTGCCGCTTCACCCGGATCGACCTGGCGAGCGGGCAGGCCACGCGCCAGATCGCCTACCTGCCCGACCCGATCCCGCTGCGCCCCCTGCTGCCGGGCACGCACGCCGACAACGGCGTGAGCGAGGTGCTGATGATCGACGCCCACCGGATGCTGGTGCTGGAGCGCGCCTACGCGGTCGGGGCCGGAAATTCGCTGCGGCTCTACGAGATCGATACCCGCGACGCCAGCGACACCCTGGCCCTCGACGCGCTGACCCCCGACAATCACCGTCCGGTACCGAAAAAACGGGTGGCGGACTTCGCCGCGCTCGGGCTTTCGCGCCTGGACAACACCGAGGGCCTCTGCTGGGGTCCCGATCTGCCCGGTGGCCGCCGGATGCTGGTGGCGGTGAGCGACGACAATTTCAACCCCCTGCAGGTCACCCAGTTCGCAGCCTTCGAATTCACGGACAAGTCATGAACATCGCAGTCACCTTCCTGCCCCGCCAGGAGCCGACCCCCCTGCCCCCGATCGCCTTCATCGGCGGCGGCAACATGGCCAGCGCGATCATCGCCGGGCTGATCCGGCAGGACACGCCGGCCAGTACTTTCGAGGTGGTCGAACCCTTCGCCGAGGCCCGCGAGCGACTGGCGCGCGACTTCGGCATCGTCGCCCAGGCCGAGGCCGGCGCGGCCCTGGCGCGCTGCGAGCTCGTGGTCTGGGCGGTCAAGCCGCAGAGCTTCGCCGAGGCCGCCAAGCCGGTCCGCGGCCTGGCACCCGACGCCGTGCACCTGAGCGTCGCCGCCGGCATCCCCTCCGACAGCATCGCGCGCTGGCTCGGCACCGAGCGCGTGGTGCGCGCCATGCCCAACACGCCGGCCCTGGTGGGCCAGGGCATGACCGGGCTGTTCGCTCGCGAAGCCGTCGACGCGGCGGGCCGAAAGCGGGTCGAGCAGGTGCTGGGCGCCACCGGCGAACTGCTCTGGGTCGCCGCCGAGGAGGCGCTCGACGCGGTCACCGCGATCTCCGGCTCCGGGCCGGCCTACGTGTTCTATTTCATCGAGGCCCTGACCGAGGTCGGCATCGAGCTGGGCCTGACGCCGGAGCAGGCCCACCAGCTCGCGGTCGGCACCTTCTCGGGCGCCACGGCACTGGCCGCCAGCGCCAGCGAACCGCCCGCGGTGCTGCGCGAGCGCGTGACCTCCAAGGGCGGCACCACCTACGCGGCGATCACATCGATGGAAAACGCCGACGTGGCCGGCAAGATCAAGGCCGCCGCCCGTGCCGCGCACCAGCGCGCCCAAGAGCTGGGCGCGGAGTTCGGCAAGGGCTGAGCCCGATTCAAGGCAGGGCGTAGCCCGCCACCACGCCGACGAACACGGTGAAGCCCAGCCAGTGGTTGAGGCGGAAGGCCTTGAAGCAGCCTTCGCGGGTCCGGTCGCGGATCAGGCGCCAGTGCCACAGCGCCTGCGCCGCGGCCGCGGCGATCGCCAGGTAGAAGACCGGGCCCAGTCCCATGCCGGCGCCGATCGCGGTCCAGACCACCAGGAACGTGAGGTAGCAGGCCATCACGATCGGGACGTCGAGGCGGCCGAAGGTGATCGCCGAGGTCTTCATGCCGATCAGCAGGTCGTCGTCGCGGTCGACCATCGCGTACTCGGTGTCGTAGGCCAGCACCCAGAACAGGTTGCCCGCAAGCAGCCACCAGGCCAGCGCCGGCACCTCGCCCCGGACCGCGGAGAAGGCCATCGGGATGCCGAAACTGAAGGCAATGCCGAGCACCGCCTGCGGGATCGAGACGAATCGCTTGGCATAGGGATAGGCCAGCGTCACGGCCAGCGCCACGAAGGACCACAGCACCGTCGCCTGGTTGGTGGTGAGCACCAGTGCGAAGGCGCACAGCGCCAATGCCGCGCCCAGCGCCAGCGCCTCCTTGACCGAGATCGCGCCGCTCGTCACCGGCCGCTGCGCGGTGCGCTTGACGTGGCGGTCGAAGTCGCGGTCGGCGACGTCATTGATGCAGCAGCCCGCGCTGCGCATCAGGAATGTGCCGAGGACGAAGACCACCAGCAGGTGCCATCCGGGCCAGCCGCCACCGGCGAACCAGAGCGCGCCGAGGGTGGGCCAGAGCAGCAGCAGCCAGCCGGCCGGGCGGTTCCAGCGGATCAGGTCCAGGTAGAGCGCGAGGCGTGTGCGGCGGGGCTCGGGCATGGGCGTCGAGACGGCCGGCCCGGCGTCCTGCCCGGGCCCGGCCAAGGCATCATTCTTCAAGGAGCGAACGCAGCATCCAGGCTGTCTGGTCGTGCACGGTGCAGCGGGCGGTCAGCATGTCTGCGGTCGGATCGTCGCCCGCTTCCTCGGCCACGGGAATGAACTCGCGCGCGATCCGCGACACGGTCTCGTGGCCCTTGACCAGGATGCGCACCATCTCCATGGCCTTGGGCGGCGTCTGCGGCACGTCGGGCACGGTGGCGATCTTGCTGAACTCCGCATAGGAGCCCGGCGCGTAATGGCCCAGCGCGCGGATGCGCTCGGCGATCACGTCGGTCGAGCCCCACAGCTCGGTGTACTGGGTCATGAACATCGCGTGCAGCGAGTTGAAGTGCGGACCGGTCACGTTCCAGTGGAAGTTGTGGGTCGTCAGGTACAGCGTGTAGGTGTCGGCCAGCACGCGGCTCAGGCCCTCGGCGATGGCTGCGCGGTCCTGGCGGTCGATGCCGATGTTGATGATCGGCGCGTTGCGGCTGCCCGATTCCTCGGCGACCTTGACGCCGCCTTTCTTCGGTACCTTGCCGGCGGAGGATGCCGGTGCAGGGGTGGCGGGCGACTTCGGCTTCTTGACGACTTTGGCCATGGCGACGGGTCTTTCTAGAGGAAGGTTGACGGCAGGAGGGCGGGAGCCAAGCGGAGGCCGCTTCGCAACAGCCGCACTCTATCTCAGGACAAGCGCTTGACGCCCGGCAGCTCGCAGGCATAGATCGCGTTGCGCAGCGCCGCGATCGCCTCATAGCGGGTGAAGCTGCGCCGCCAGGCCAGCACCACGCGGCGGGTCGGCGGCTCGCCGCCGTGGGTGTCGCGCACCGGCAGGTAGCGCACGATCTGCTCGGGTTCCTTGCGGCCCTTGCCGCGCGGCTTGAGCGCCTCGGCCGGCACCGACAGCCGCGGCACCAGCGTCACGCCCATGCCCGAGGCCACCATGTGCTTGATGGTCTCGAGCGAGGAACCCTCGAAGCTCTTGCGGATGCCCTCGGCGTTGCTCGAGAAGCGCGCGAACTCGGGGCAGACCTCGAGCACATGGTCGCGGAAGCAATGGCCGGTGCCGAGCAGCAGCATGGTCTCCTTCTTGAGCTCGTCGGAGCTCACCGACTCGCGCTCGGCCAACGGATGGTGCGCCGGCAGGGCGGCCATGAAGGGCTCGTCGTAGAGCGCGGCCATCGCGAGACCGGTGTCGGGAAAGGGCTCGGCCATGATCGCGCAGTCGATCTCGCCGGCGCGCAGCATCTCGAGCAGCTTGGCCGTGAAGTTCTCCTGCAGCACCAGTGGCATCTGCGGCGTGCGAGCGATGTTCTGGCGCACCAGGTCGGGCAGCAGGTAGGGGCCGATGGTGTAGATCACGCCGAGGTTCAGGGGACCGGACAGCGGGTCCTTGCCGCGCTTGGCGATCTCCTTGATGCTCGCCGCCTGGTCGAGCACGCTCTGCGCCTGCTGCACGATCTGCTCGCCCAGCGGCGTCACCGTGACTTCGCCGGCGCTGCGCTCGAACAGCTTGACCTCGAGCTCGTCCTCGAGCTTCTTGATGGCGACCGACAGCGTGGGCTGCGAGACGTAGCAGGCCTCGGCCGCCTTGCCGAAATGCCGCTCGCGGGCGACCGCAACGATGTATTTGAGTTCGGTGAGGGTCATAGTCTGCGTCAATTATGCGCAAGGGACGCATCGCCTGCGCCATCGGCGGGCGCAGGCCGTCAGGCTTTCAGGTATTCGGCCTTGCTGCCGAGCCAGCGGTCGACGTGCTTTTCGGCCAGCGCCGGGTCCCGGTCGAGCATCTGCGGCGCCAGTTCGCGGGCCCAGTCGAGCAGCATGACATCGGTCGTGAGGTCGGCGAAGCGCAGCAGCGGCGCGCCCGACTGGCGGGCGCCGAGGAACTCGCCCGGACCGCGGATCTCGAGGTCGCGGCGGGCGATCTCGAAGCCATCGGCGGTCTCGGCCATTGCCTTGAGCCGGGCGCGCGCGGCCTCGCCGACCCGGCCGCCCTCGTTCGGCGCATAAAGCAGCACGCAGGCCGAGGCGGCGGCGCCGCGCCCCACCCGGCCGCGCAGCTGGTGCAGCTGCGAGAGCCCGAAGCGCTCGGCGTGCTCGATCACCATCAGCGAGGCGTTGGGCACGTCGACCCCGACCTCGATCACCGTGGTGCTGACCAGCACCTGCAGCCGGTTGGCCGTGAAGCTCTCCATCACCGCCTGCTTCTCGGCGGTGGGCATGCGCGAATGCAGCAGGCCGACGCCGACCTTCTCGCCGAGCGCGCCGGCCAGTTCGTCGCGCGTCTCGGTGGCGTTGCGCAGGTCGACCGCCTCGCTCTCCTCGATGAGGGGGCAGACCCAGTAGACCTGCCGGCCCTGCTCGAGCTGGGCCTGGATGCGGTCGATGACCTCGTCGCGGCGGTGGTCGGCCACCAGCTTGGTGACGATCGGCGTGCGTCCCGGCGGCAGCTCGTCGAGCGTGGAGACGTCGAGGTCGGCGTAGTAGCTCATGGCCAGCGTGCGGGGGATGGGCGTCGCGCTCATCATCAGCAGATGCGGTTCGAGGTCGCCGACCGCCTTGCCGCGCAGGGCCAGCCGCTGGGCCACGCCGAAGCGGTGCTGCTCGTCGATGATCGCCAGCGCGAGTCGCCTGAAATTTACCTTCTCGGAGATCACGGCGTGGGTGCCGATCACCAGCGCCGCCTCGCCGCTCTCGACCGCGGCCGACATCTGGTCGCGCTCCTTCTTTTTCTGGCTGCCGGTGAGCCAGGCCACGCGCAGGCCGCGCTCGGCCAGCAGCGGATCGAGCCAGCCGACCAGCTTGCCGAAGTGCTGGGCCGCCAGGATCTCGGTCGGCGCCATCAGCGCGCACTGGTGGCCGGCATCGATGCAGCGCGCCGCCGCCAGCGCCGCCACCACGGTCTTGCCGGAACCGACGTCGCCCTGCAGCAGCCGGTGCATAGGCAGCGCGCGCCCGAGGTCGCGGGTGATCTCGACGCCGACCCGCTGCTGCGCCCCGGTGAGGGCGAAGGGCAAGGCGGCCAGCAGTTCCGTGTGCAGGGAGGCGCCCGACGCGGCCGCATCGAGCACCGGCGCGCGCTGCGCCGCCCGGGCCCGCCGCGCCTGCAGCTGCGAGAGCTGCTGCGCCAGCAGCTCGTCGGCCTTCAGCCGCTGCCAGGCCGGATGGCTGTGGTCCTCGAGCGTGGCCATCGGCACGTCCGGCGCCGGGTAGTGCAGGAAGTTGAGCGCCCGGCGCAGCTCCCAGGCGCCATGCGGCGCGGCGCCCGCGGGCAGGGTCTCGTCGAGCACGGCCCGCGCCAGGCCGGCGCGCACCTCGCGCCGCAGCATCGGCTGGGCCAGGCCGGCGATGGTCGAATAGACCGGCGTCAGCGCCTCGGGCAGCGCGGTGCCGGCGGCCTTGACGGCCGGGTGCATCATCTGGCGTCCGAGGAAGCCGCCGCGCACCTCGCCGCGCACCCGCACCCGGGCGCCGACCGCCAGCTGCTTCTGCTGCGAAGGGTAGAAATTGAAGAAGCGCAGCTGGCAGGTGTCGCTGCCGTCGTCGACGGTCACGATCAGCTGCCGACGGGGGCGAAACACGACCTCGCTGTCGGTCACCACCGCCTCGATCTGCGCGCTCTCCCCGTCGCGCACGTCGGCCAGCCGGACGATCCGGGTCTCGTCCTCGTAGCGCATCGGCAGGTAGAGGGCGAAATCGATGTCGCGCACCAGGCCGAGCTTGCGCAGCGCCCGCTGCACCACGCTCAGGCCGGTGCCGGGCGCGGCGGCGGGCTTTTCGGGCGGCGGAGACTTGGGCAAGGCGGACATGGGACAATTCTGCCCGGCTCCTCGCCGCCCTCCCTTTTTCCCATGCCTCCTTGGCACGGGCCCGTCCGGCCCTCAAGCACCATGCGCGCCTTCACGCTCTCCGATTTCGATTTCGACCTGCCGCCCGAACTGGTGGCCCAGCATCCCGCCAGCGAACGCAGCGCCTCGCGCCTGCTCGACGGCACCGGCTCGCCGGCCGTCGACCGCATCTTCAACCAGCTGCCCTCGCTGCTGCGCGCCGGCGACCTGCTGGTGTTCAACGACACCCGCGTCGTCAAGGCGCGCCTGTTCGGCGAGAAGCCCACCGGCGGCAAGCTCGAACTGCTGGTGGAGCGCGTGCTGCAGGGCGCCGAGGTGGTGGCCCACATGAAGGTCAGCAAGAAGCCGCCGGTCGGCACCACGCTGGCGATGGCGGGCGGCTTCGCGGCCACCTTGCTGGGCCGCTGGCCCGAGGAGGACGGCGCGCTGTTCCGCTTCCGCTTCGACAGCCCCGCGGGCGAAGACCCCTACGCGCTGATGGCGCGCTGCGGCCACGTGCCGCTGCCGCCCTACATCACCCACACCGACTCGGCCGACGACGAGAGCCGCTACCAGACGGTGTTCGCGCGCGTGCCCGGCGCGGTCGCGGCACCCACCGCGGCGCTGCACTTCGACGCCGCGCTGCTGGCTGCGCTGGAGGCGCGCGGCGTGCAGCGCGCCAACGTCACGCTGCATGTGGGCGCCGGCACCTTCCAGCCGGTCAAGACCGAGGACATCGCCCAGCACCAGATGCATGCCGAGCGCTACGAGGTGCCCGAGGCGACGCAGCAGGCGATCGCCGAGTGCAAGGCGCGCGGCGGCCGCGTGGTCGCGGTCGGCACCACCACCGTGCGCACGCTCGAGTCGTGGGCGAAGAGCGGCGAGGCCGCGGGCGACACCCGGATCTTCATCACGCCGGGCTTCGCCTTCGCGCACGTCGACCTGCTGGTCACCAACTTCCACCTGCCCAAGAGCACGCTGATGATGCTGGTCAGCGCTTTCGCCGGCTACGAGCGCGTGATGGCGCTGTACGCCCACGCGATCCGCGAGAACTACCGCTTCTTCAGCTACGGCGACGCGATGCTGCTCGCAAGAACCCCTACTGCACCATGCTGAACTTCGAACTCCTCGCCACCGACCCGACCAGCCACGCGCGCCGCGGCACCCTCAAGCTCAATCACGGCGTGGTGCAGACGCCGATCTTCATGCCGGTCGGCACCTACGGCACCGTCAAGGGCGTGATGCCGCGCAGCCTGCACGAGATGGGCGCCCAGATCATCCTCGGCAACACCTTCCATCTCTGGATGCGGCCCGGCCTCGACGTCATGGCGGCCTTCGGCGGCCTGCACCAGTTCGAGAAGTGGGACAAGCCGATCCTCACCGACTCGGGCGGCTTCCAGGTCTGGTCGCTGGGCGCGATGCGCAAGATCAGCGAGGAAGGCGTCCGCTTCGCATCGCCGGTCAACGGCGACAAGCTGTTTCTCACGCCCGAGGTCTCGATGCAGATCCAGACCATCCTGAACAGCGACATCGTGATGCAGTTCGACGAATGCACGCCCTACGACGTCGACGGCCACGTCACGACCGAGGCCGAAGCGCGCAAGTCGATGGAACTCAGCCTGCGCTGGGCCAGGCGCTGCCAGTCCGAATTCGCGCGGCTGGACAACCCCAACGCCCTGTTCGGCATCGTCCAGGGCGGCATGTTCGAGAACCTGCGCGAGGAATCGCTGGCGCAGCTGGTCGAGATGGACTTCCCGGGCTATGCGATCGGCGGCGTCAGCGTCGGCGAGCCCAAGGACGAGATGCTGCGGATCATGGCGCACACGCCGCACAAGCTGCCGGCCCACAAGCCGCGCTACCTGATGGGCGTCGGCACGCCCGAGGACCTGGTCGAAGGCGTGGCGCAGGGCGTCGACATGTTCGATTGCGTGATGCCGACCCGCAACGCGCGCAACGGCACGCTGTTCTCGCGCTATGGCGACCTGAAGATGCGCAACGCCCGCCACAAGAGCGATCCGCAGCCGATCGACGCCAGCTGCACCTGCCACGCCTGCGCCGGCGCTTCCGGCGTGCCGTGGGAGGCCGGCGGCCGCGACGGCTTCAGCCGCGCCTACCTGCACCATCTCGACCGCTGCGGTGAGATGCTGGGCCCGATGCTGACCACCATCCACAACCTGCACTACTACCTGAACCTGATGCGCGAGATCCGCGAGGCGCTCGATGCCGGCACCTTTGCCGAATTCCGCGTCCGCTTCAAGGCGGACCGGGCGCGCGGGATCTAGGCCCGCCGGATTTACGCGCGGCGCAGGGTCCACGACCCCGACAACGTCTGGCCCGGCGCCAGCACCGCGCCGCCGATCTCCCGCGGCCCATGCCGCCCCGCCAGGTTGACCGCATCGGTGCACTGGCTCACCGGCTCGGCGCAGAAGTGGTCGCCGCCGCGCGGGCAATAGAGAACGAAGAAGTCCAGCGGCGCATCGGCCGCCAGCACCAGCACGCGCGCGGCATCGGGCCACTCGATCCGGGTCTCGCGCTGCCAGCCCGTGAAGTTGTTGTCGAGATCCAGTTCCGACAGCAGCACGCCCTCGCGCAGCCGCGAGACCTCGGCGCCGGCTTCGAGCGACACCGGCATCACCTCGGCGTCGGCCCGCCACATGGCCGCGGTATCGGCCCGCAGCCGCGTGCCGCGACGGTGCGGGAAGTACGGGTGGTGGCCGATGCCGGCGGGCATCGGCGCCGAATCCCGGTTGGTCAAGGCCACCGTGCAGCGCAGCCCCGCGGGATCGAGCTCGAACAGCTGCGAGGCCTCGAAGTCCCAGGGCCATTGCCCGTCGGCCTCGCGGGCCAGCCCGAGGCGGGCCCGCGCCGGACCGGCCTCGGCCACCTGCCAGGGCCGCAGCCAGCCCAACCCGTGCAGCGCATGCTTGCCCGACGGCCGCGCCGGGTGGCCGGCGGCCAGGGCGATCTCGCGGTCGCCGAAATGCGCCCGGCTGTCGCGGATGCGGTTGCACCACGGCAGCAACGGGAAGCTGCCCATCGCGAAGGGATCGCCGCGCGCCAGGTCTTCGGGCGTGGCCGGCCGCAGCCAGTCGAGCCGCTCGTCGCCGTGCTGCTCGTGCAGCGCCGCGATGGCACCGCCGACGCGCGGCGCCAGCCGCAGCCGCATCGCGCCGGCGGCCAGTTCAACCAGGCCCGCGGGGCTGGCTGCGCCTGTCTGCTCATCACTCATTTGGAAGGCACCTCGTCAAGCGTTGCGGACGCCGGCTATTTTCGGCCACGCGGGTGGCGGGCGACACGCGGGGAGGTCAGAATTTGCCCATGACCACATCGACTTCCCCGGCCCCATCGGCCATCTACCCTTCGCTGGCCGGACGCACCGTCTTCATTTCCGGCGGTGCCTCCGGCATCGGCGAGGGCCTGGTGCGCGCCTTCCATGCGCAGGGCGCCCGGGTCGGCTTCTGCGACCTCGACGTCGCGGCCGGCACGGCGCTGGCGCAGCAGCTCGGCGGCGGCAACGCGCCCCTGTTCCTTGAATGCGACGTCACCGACGTGGCCGCGCTCGCGGCCGCCATCGGGGCGGTGCGCGCGCGCTTCGGCCCGATCCAGGTGCTGCTGAACAACGCCGCCAACGACCGCCGGCACCAGATGGCCGACGTCACGAGCGAGGATTTCGACCGCCTGGTCGCGGTCAACTTCAAGCACCAGTTCTTCGCCGCCCAGGCGGTGGCCGACGACATGCGCGCGCTCGGCGGCGGCTCGATCATCAACTTCGGCTCGATCAGCTGGATGATCAAGGGCGCCGGCTATCCGGTCTACCAGGCCTGCAAGTCGGCCGCCCGCGGACTGACGCGCTCGCTGGCGCGCGACCTGGGCAAGGCCAACATCCGCGTCAACACGATCGTGCCGGGCTGGGTCATGACCGAGCGCCAGCTGCGGCTATGGGTCAAGCCCGAGTCGCACGCCGAGATCGACGCCGCCCAATGCCTGCCCGGCCGCGTGATGGCCGAGGACATCGCCGCCATGGCGCTGTTCCTGGCCGCCGACGATTCGAAGATGTGCAGCGCCCAGGACTACGTGGTGGACGCCGGCTGGACCTGAAGCGGCCCCGGCAGCGCCGTGGCGTCTGGCGCGGCAGAGGTCCCGCAGGCATGGCAGAACTTGGCGAAGGCGCTCTTGCGCGCGTCGCAGGCCCGGCAGTGGTCGAACAGGCCGATGCCGCAGTGCGGGCAGAAATCGATCTCGGTGTTCTTGAGGTCGACCGGACGCTCGCAGCCCGGGCACACGCTCTTGGCCAGCCGAGCCAGCGCGGTGTCGTAGCTCAGCTCGTTGCGGCGCACGGTCTCCGGCTGGGCCTCGGCCAGCTTCTGCCGTGCCAGGTAGCGGTTGAGTGCCAGGATGGCGTAGCGCCCGACCAGCACCGTCACCACGATCCCCACCACATAGCGCACGTAGCCGCCATAGCTTGGCAGGTAAGGCACGAGTTCGACGAAGAAGGCGAACAGCGCGAAGTAGATGAAGCCCCAGACGAAGGGCCACCAGGTGCTCTTGCGCTTCTTCGCGAACAGCCAGCCGGCGACCACCAGCAACGGCAGCGTGAGCGCCAGCCGGTAAAGGAACACCCGCAATTCGACCTTGTGGTTCTCGGCCTCGAGCCGTTTGCGTGCTTCTTCCTCGAGCAGCGCCAGCTGCTGCTGGGCCCGCTGCCGCGACTGCCGGGCGTCGAGCGCGATCTGGCGCTGCGCCACCACGCCGCGCTCGGCCTCGTCCTCCTTCGCCTTCAAGGCGTCGAGCGCCCTGGTGCGGGCGATCAGCTCGGTGTCCTGGTCGGGCTGGGCGGTGGCGCGGCGGGTGGCGAGCCAGTTGCCGAAGGTCTCGCGCGCCGCCCGGCTGGCCTGCTGGGCCGTGACCAGCTTGAGTTCGGCCTGCTCGCGCTCGCGCCCGGCCTGCTGCTCGCTGCGCTCGGCATCGCGCACCGTGGTGCGCAGCGGGTCGGCCGCCGCGCGGTCGATGAAATCATCGAGCTCGATCCGGTGCTCGACCCGGGGCAGGTCGCCGACGATCGTGCTACCGAGCCCGACCAGGAAGCTGGCGAACACAATCGCCACCACCCACAGGCCGCGGCGAAACCACTTTTCGGACAGGCGCAGTGCCTTGCTCATTGCAATCTTCCTCTGTTGAAGGGGGGTTGAATCGGGCCGGCTGATTCTGGACGACGGCCGCCTCCGGCCTGCGCTCCATCGGGAACACGAAGACGCCGGCCGCGATCACGGCGGCGGCCGTCAGCCCGCCCTGCAGCGCCAGCCGCAGCAGGTGCTGCGAGCGCGGCACCCGCTCCCGGTACTCCCGCTCGTAAGGACCGAAATTGGTGATCTGGCGGCTCACCACGGGCTCCCGCCCGGCGTGATGAGGTGGGTGCAGGCGGCGCAGGCGGCCACCAGGAATGTCAGCAGATACAGCTTCATGGAATTCTTCTCGTCCGCCGTTGAAAGTGGGCGGATCATGGTCCGGCCATCGGACGCCCCGGGTCCATTCCTTCGGTGGTGCCGATACCCTGCGCCGCCGGTATCGCTATTCGATACCAAGCGGCGTCCGGCGGCCGGCCAGCAGGTCGGCGCGCGTGAAAGGCCGCTCGATCCCTGCCAGCCGCACGGCGATTTTCTCGAGCAGGCTCTGGGTCGGCGCCGGCGTGCCGGGCTGCAGGAAGAACAGGGGGGTCGCCAGGCTCAGCAGCACCAGCACCCAGCTCACGCGGGGGTGCGGCATGCGATGCTGCCACCAGAGGAAGGTGGCGCTGACGCCCACGCCGAGCGCGTAGCCGGCGATGACTTCCGACCACGAATGGGCGTCGAGCGCCAGCCGGGTGGCGCCGATGAAGGCGGCGAACAGCCAGCCGAAAACGGCCGCCGCGACCCGCGCGCGGTGCCCCTGGCGCGAGACCGCCAGCCAGCAGGCCACGGGCCAGACGCTGGCGGCGATCGCCGTGTGGCCGCTGAAGCCCGTGAAATCGAGCCGGGCGCTGCCGATGCCCCAGCCGAGGAAGGCGATCTTCGACGCGGCGATCAGGCTGCCGCCGAAGCCGAACAGCAGGATCCACAGCCACGCCAGCGGCCGGGTGGGGCTGCGAATTCCGAGCCAGACGCCGATCCAGAGCGAGGCCGGCAGCAGGAAGCCGCTGTCACCGAACCAGGTGATCGCGTGCAGGAGATCGTGCAAATGGGGCATCGGCGGGGCGTCAGGTGCCGAGAAGCACGCTGACGCGCCGCTGAAGGGATTCGGGCTGCACCTCGGCGCGGGGCATCGCGCTGCCGACGCGGAGCCCGACGCGGCTGAAGAGGCCGCGCCGGAACGGCCGCACCATCGCCACCTGCTGGCCGTCGCGCTGCTCGATCCGGCTGAAGTAGGAGCCCCAGAGATTGGTCAGCGCCATCGGCACCACCGGCGGCTCCATGCCTTCGGCGCGCGCGGCCTCGATGATCTTCATCACGCCGCCCTTGAAGGGCTGCAGGCTGCCGTCGCGCGTGATCGCGCCCTCGGGAAAGATCGCCAGCAAGTCGCCCTCGCGCAGCACCTGAACGGCGTCGGCGAAGGCCTGCTCGTAGGCCGCCGGGTCTTCCTTCTGGGGCGCGATCGGGATCGCCTTGGCGAGCCGGAACAGCCAGCCGAGCACCGGCACGCGGAAGATCCGGTGGTCCATGATGAAGCGGATCGGGCGCGGGCTGGCGGCCATGAGCAGCACCGCATCGATGAAGCTGACGTGGTTGCAGACCAGCACCGCGGCGCCCTCCTCCGGAATGTGCTCCTGGCCCTGGATGTCGAAGCGGTAGACGAAGCGCGACAGCACCCAGGCCACGAAACGCAGCAGGTACTCGGGAACCAGCATGAAGATGTAGAAGGCGACCACGGCGTTGGCGATGCCGGTGAACAGGAAGATCTGCGGGATCGTGAAGCCGGCCTTGAGCAGCACCCCGGCGATGACCGAGCTGGCGATCATGAAGAGCGCGTTCAGGATGTTGTTCGCCGCGATGATGCGGGCCCGGTGGGTGGGCTGGCTGCGCATCTGGATCAGCGCATACATCGGCACGCTGTAGAGCCCGGCGAACAGCGACAGCAGGCCCAGGTCGGCCATCACGCGCCAGTGCGCCGGCTGGGCCGTGAAGGTGCCCAGCCCCATCTGCGCGGCGGCCGGCAGCCCCCGCGAGGCGAAGTACAGGTCGATCGCGAACACGCTCATGCCGATCGCACCGAGCGGCACCAGGCCGATCTCGACCTGGCGGCGGCTGAGCGTCTCGCACAGCAGCGAGCCGGCGCCGATGCCGACCGAGAACACCACCAGCAGCAGCGAGGCCACCTGCTCGTCGCCGTGCAGCACCTCCTTGGCGAAGCTCGGGAACTGGGCCAGGAAGACCGCGCCGAAGAACCACATCCACGAGATGCCCAGCAGCGAGCGGAACACCACCACGTTGCCATGCGCCAGCTTCAGGTTGCGCCAGGTCTCGCTGACCGGGTTCCAGTTGATCTTCAGGCCCGGGTCGATGGCCGGCGCCGGCGGGATCGCCTGCGCCACCGCGCGGCCGGCCAGCGCCAGCAGCAGGCAGGCCACGGCCACCGTCGCATGGCCGACCTGCGGCAGGGCCACCAGCAGCCCGCCGGCCACCTGGCCGAGCAGGATGGCGACGAAGGTGCCCATCTCGACCATGCCGTTGCCGCCGGTCAGTTCGCGTGGCGCCAGCACCTGCGGCAGATAGGCGAACTTGACCGGGCCGAACAGGGTCGAGTGCAGCCCCATCAGGAAGACGCAGGCGAGCAGCACCCCGGCGTCGGCCCGCAGGAAGCCCCAGGCCGCGATCGCCATGATCGCGATCTCGAGGTTCTTGACGAAGCGGATCATCTTCGTCTTGTCGTGCTTGTCGGTGAGCTGTCCCGCGGTGGCGGAAAACAGCAGGAAAGGCAGGATGAACAGCGCCCCGATCGCCAGCCCGGCCATCGCCGGGGGCATCCAGGCCAGCTGCAGCTGGTAGGTCACCATCACCGTGAAGGCGAACTTGAACAGGTTGTCGTTGGCGGCACCGGCGAACTGGGTCCAGAAAAAGGGCGCGAAGCGCCGCTGCCGCAACAGCGCGAACTGGTTGGCGTGGCCTTCGGGCAGGCGGGTGGAGGCAGCTTCGGTGGTGGGCGTCATGTTTCAGGTGGAGGCGGCGGAGCGCGTTCGCAGGGAAGCGGCGTGCGAATTGTGCCGCAGCGTCCGCCGCCCCATCACCTGCAGGGCGTGCAGCACCGGCAGCGCCGCCAGGGCCGCCGTCAGGTGCTTCAGGCTGTGGCCCGACACCAGGTGCCGGGTGGCCTCGAAGATGGCGTGGTCCGCGAGCTCGAACAGCTTCGCCAGGGCATAGAAGAACACCACCCAGCCGAGCTTGAGGCCGATCGCCCCCGCTACCGGCCGACACAGCGCCAGCGCCAGCACCAGTGCCATGCCGCCGAACTGCACCACGGCCCAAGGCAAGGCGTTGCCGTACTTTTGGCAGACCGCCGCCGCCAGCAGCCCGCCCCCGAGCGTGAACCAGGCGGCCGGCCAGCCGGCGCGGGCGCTGACCCGTTCGCAGACCGCGAAGCCGACCAGGCCCGAGAAGGCCACCGCCATGCCGGCGCGGTCCGCGGCCAGCCGCAGGTCGTCGGGCTGCAGGTGATAGAAGGCCGAGCCGAGCGCGGTCAGGATCAGGCCGGCGAAGAACATCCAGGCGCAGTCCAGCGCATTGAAGGGCGGCAGCGCGAGCGCCTGGGGCAGCGGCGCGGCGTCCTGCAGCCGCTCGTGGGCACGGTCCAGCCAATGCAGCCAGCGCAGGCCCCAGATGCCCAGCACCGCGAAAGGCAGGTTGCTCAGCACGTCCATGGCGTTCGGCAGCGTGCGCCAGGACTGGCCATCGGCGAAGGGCGCGCCGCCCAGCGCCGGGGCCGCGACCGAGGGCCCGAGCACCGCGGCGCTGACCAGCAGCAGGGCCAGCGCGAGCAGGGAATGTTCACGACGGGTGAGCGACGGCAGGGACGGCAGGGACATGGCAGGCTCCGATGGGTGCGCGTGGGAGCTGAATCTAGGTTGTCAACCCACCGGCCGGCATCGAGAATCGATACGGAGCACTTTTTCACCACTTCGGGTATCAATCCGCAATACTTCCTCCGCCCATGAGTACCACTGTCGACCTGGTCAATGCCCTCAAGAACGAGCTCAAGTCCGCCCACATGACCTATGCCGACCTGGCCAAGTCGCTGGACATGGCCGAGTCCAGCGTCAAGCGGATGCTGGCCAAGGGCGACATGCCGCTGACCCGGGTCGACGCCATCTGCCGGGCCCTGAAGATCGACTTCGCCGAACTGGCACGCCGGGTGGCCGACGCCCAGCCGCTGCTCAAGGAGCTCACGCTCGAACAGGAAAAGGCCGTGGTCAAGGACAAGAAGCTGCTGCTGCTGGCGATCTGCGTGCTGAGCCAGTGGACGCTGGAGCAGATCGTCGGCGCCTACCGGATCACCGAGGCCGAGTGCATCGGCCACCTGGCCCAGCTGGACCGCATCGGCATCATCGAGCTGCGGCCGCTGAACCGCTACCGGCTCAAGCTCGCCAAGACCTTTCGCTGGCGGCCGCACGGGCCGGTGATGGACTTCTTCCGCGAGAACGTGGTGCTCGACTACTACCGCGGCGGCTTCGACGGCCCGGCCGAAGGGCTGCTGCTGGTGCACGGATCGATCAGCAAGTCGCTGGCGCCGGCCTTCCTCGACCGGCTCCAGCGGGTGGCGCAGGACTTCGCCCAGCAGCACCAGACCGACCAGAAGCTGTCGCCCAAGGAGCGCGAGGGCTACACGCTGCTGCTGGGCATGCGCAACTGGGAGTTCGAACTGTTCACCCGCCTGCGCCGGGCCTGAAAACACACGAAACCGGTTTCTTCTGTAAGATTCGCCCAGCAGAAAAGCGGACGCATCCGTCCCACCGATGGCGCAATCTCCCATGAACGCTCAGGTGAACCGCCCCCGCAGCGGTTCAGACACTGCCTTATTCGTGATCAATCGCCGACTGGAGAGTCACCACGCCACGTGGTGCACCGAAGGAGCAAACCCGTTGCCGGTCGCAGCGCGGTGAAACTCTCAGGTAACAGAGACAGGGGGAGCGGCATTCTGAACCCCGGGTCTTGCCGCTTGCCACAGTAAGCGCTAACGCCCGCCGTTCATGCCCTCCCACAAGGATTCGGACATGCGCGTGGTTGTACTTGGCGCCGGCTTGCTCGGCGTGACTTCGGCCTATTACCTGCAACAGCTGGGCCACGAAGTGATCGTGGTGGATCGGCACGCGACACCAGCGGCCAAGGCGCGCGGCGTCGCTGCCGCCCGTCCCGGCGCGGCGACTGCGACCGCGCCGCCGAAGCGGCGCGGCAAGAAGCTCTCGACACTGCGCAGCCGCATCCGCCGCGGCTTTGCCCGCCTGATCGACCGCGCCGTCGGCACGCCGCCGAAGCGCGATCCGCTCGATCACCTGGTGCGCCTGGCCGCCTACAGCCGCAAGAGCGCGCGCCTCCTGGGCGACGAAACCGGCGTGCCGCACGGCGCCCGCACGGCCGGCCTCATGAACCTGTTCACCGACCCCGAGGCCTTTCGGACCCGGATGGCGAACGCCACCCACTGGTCGGGGCTGGGCTGCGAGGAGCGGCTGCTGTCGGTCGACGAGGCCATCGGCCTGGAACCGGCGCTGGCGGCCATGCGCAGCAAGCTGGTCGGGGCCACCTACGCGCAAGAGGATCCGGCGCGCGACCCGGCCCAGTTCGCCGCCGGCCTGGTCTTCCTGTGCCGCGCCGCCGGGGTGCGCTTCATGACCCGCCACACGGTGGTCGCGCTCAAGGAGCAGGACGGTCGCATCGACCATGTCGAGTTGCTCGATGGCGCCGGCCGGACCACCACCTTGCGCGGCCAGGCCTACGTGCTGGCGCTGGGTGCGGCCAGCGTGCCGCACGCGGAAGACCTCGGCATCGACATGCCGCTGCGCTTCGTGCGCGAATACATCGTCACGATGCCGATCCTGGATCCCGCCATGGCGCCGCGCATCGCGCTGCGCGACCGCCAGGGCAAGCTGCGTATCGTGCGGATCGAAACCCCGGCCGGCGACCAGTTGCGGATCCACGCGATCGTGATGGCCGGACTCGACGAGGAGGCCGAACCCGACTCCGACCGCTTCCAGGCGATCGTGCGCCGCACCGAGATGCTGCTGCCCGGCGTGGCCGACGCCAGCCGGGCCAGCTTCGACACGGCGATGCACGCGGTCAGCACCAACCGGCTGCCGATGATCGGCAAGACCCGGCTGCCCAACCTGTTCCTGAACACCGCGCCCGGCACCCGCACCTGGATCCACGCCTGCGGCGCCGGCAAGTCGATCGCGCGCATCGTCAGCGGCCTGCGGCCCGAACTCGACTTCGCGTTCCGGCGCCCTTAGAATCCGCCCACTGCAGGAGAGCGGGCCCACGGGCCCCACCGAAGGCGCAAACTCCCATAAACGCTCAGGTCGGCCCACGTGATGGGCCTGTACTGCACCAACTGTCAAAGCCGTCTGGAGAGCCATCGCGCCCGCGCGTGATGCACCGAAGGAGCAAACCCGCTGCGGGCGCAGCGGGTGAATCTCTCAGGTACCGAGGACAGGGGGAGCGGCAACTTGGACTTCCGGTCCGGTTGCCTTCGTTCCCGTCGGCAATCCGAACCGTCGCGTCCGAGCGCTGCAACCTTCAAGGGTTCTCGATATGCGCGTGATCGTTCTTGGCGCCGGCCTGCTCGGCGTGACCTCGGCCTACTACCTCCAGCAACTCGGCCACGAAGTGACCGTCATCGACCGCCAGGCCACGCCGGCGGCGGAAACCAGCTTCGCCAACGGCGGCCAGATTTCGGTCAGCCATGCCGAGCCCTGGGCCAATCCGGGCGCGCCGCTCAAGGTGCTGCAATGGCTGGGCAAGGAAGACGCCCCCCTGCTGTTCCGCATCCGCGCCGACATGCGCCAGTGGCTCTGGGGCCTGCAGTTCCTGCGCGAATGCACGCCGGCACGCACGCGCCACAACATCGAGCAGATCGTGCGCCTGGGCACCTACAGCCGCGACACGCTGCAGCAGCTGCGGCGCGACACCGGCCTGGCCTACGACCAGCGCACCCAGGGCATCCTGCACTTCTACACGACGCAAAAGGAGTTCGACGCCGCGCTGGCGCCAGCCGAGCAGATGCGCGCGCTCGGCTGCGACCGGCGCGTGATTTCGGCCGACGAGGCGGTGAAGCTCGAGCCCGCGCTGGCCCACATCCGCCCGCAGCTGGCCGGTGCGACCTACACGGCGGAAGACGAATCGGGCGATGCCAACCGCTTCGCGCGCGAGCTGGTCAAGCTGGCCGAGACGGCCGGCGTGCGCTTTCTCATGAGCCACACGGTGACCGCGCTGCGCGAGGCCGGCGGCACCATCGACCATGTCGAGGCGACCGACAGCGAAGGCCGCTTCCAGCGCATCCGCGGCGATGCCTTCGTGCTGGCGATGGGCTCGCTGAGCCCGCTCTATGCGGCGCCGCTGGGCATCCGGCTGCC
This sequence comes from Variovorax sp. 10N432, assembly GCF_056394465.1. Lineage (NCBI taxonomy): Bacteria > Pseudomonadati > Pseudomonadota > Betaproteobacteria > Burkholderiales > Comamonadaceae > Variovorax > Variovorax sp. 10N432. The sequence continues at coordinate 9,440 of NZ_JBFTHX010000022.1, read as the reverse complement.
GATCTATCCGGCCAAGGGCTATTCGGTCACGATGCCGGTCAAGGACGCGTCCAGGGCGCACCAGGTCTCGCTGACCGACGACGAGTTCAAGCTGGTGTTCTCGCGCTACACCTCGGCCGGCGGCGACCGGCTGCGGATCGCCGGCACCGCCGAGCTCAACGGCTACGACCGCGACCTGAACCGGGTGCGCTGCGAGGCGATCGTGCGGCGCGTCGAGCAATTGTTCCCCGGTGCCGGCGACGCATCCGAAGCACAGTTCTGGACCGGACTGCGCCCGGCGACGCCGAGCAACGTGCCGCTGATCGGCGCCACCCGGCTGCCGAACCTGTTCCTGAACACCGGCCACGGCACGCTGGGCTGGACCCACGCCTGCGGCTCGGGCAAGTCGATCGCGCGGATCGTGAGCGGGCTGAAGCCGGAAGTCGATTTTGCGTTCACCGGGCTGCGCGCCGCGGCTCAATCCCCCGCGGTGAAGACGGTCAGCACGCCGGTGTAGCCGTAGAGGTGATTGCGGGCGATCTCGCCGGCGGCGAAAAAGCCGACCAGCGGGACGTCGCCGAGGGCATGGCGCACGATCTGCAGCTCGGCACCGGGCGCGCCGAAATGCGGGCCGCCGCGGCCCGAACAGCTGACGTAGATGGCGCCCGCGATGCGGCGCGCCGGATGCGGCGCGGCCTCGGCCTCGCCGGCCGCGACTTCGCGCGCGGTGGCGAGCGTCTGCTCCTGCGGCTCCAGCTCCTCGCGGATCTCCGCGCAGACGCGCATCAGGTCGGCCCGCGCGGCCTGCGCGTTGCGGCGGCAGAAGCTCAGGCGCATCCCGGCCTCGGCGTTGTCGGCGATCGCCACGCCGCGACGCGTCGGGTCGAGGCCGATGATGTGGCGCACCCGGACGTCGGCGCCGAGATCGCCGGTGCGCCGGACGCCGTCGCTGCCGGCCTCGACCAGTCCGACCAGGGTGGCGCGGACCGCGTCGATCGCCTGCTCGGGGGCATCGAGCGAGACCCGCAGGTCGGCCAGCAGCACGTCGAGCGCGGGCTGGCCATCGAGCGCCAGCAGCAGGTTGCCGTCGGCCTCGGTGATCTCGCGTTCGCGCGAGACCGGCTGGCAGCCCTGGGTCACGCGCGAGACCAGCCGTACGCCCTCGCCGAACACCACGCCCGACAGGCCGCCCGAGAACACGCCGCCGACCGCGCCGTGGCCGCGGATGTTGCCATTGCCGCCGATCGCGAACTGCAGCGAGCCGACCCGCCCGGAGGACAGGCCGCCGAACAAATAACCGGTGTCGGTGCGGTCCGCCATCTCGGCGATCAGTTCGCCGAGTTCGGGTGTCCGCGGGTCGGCATGGACCAGTGCCGTGTGGGCCGCGAAGCCGCTCATTTCGGAGCTGGCCAGCGGCGCCACGCCGGAAAACACCCGGTACTGGTCGCTCGGCAGCTCGCACAGCATCACGCTGAGCGCCGGCTCGTCGAAGTACTCGGCGTTGTTGGCGGCCACGCCCACGCCCACCGTCCCGGTCCAGTCGGTGATCTCGGGCAGCTCGGCGCCCAGGTGATCGAGGATCTCCTGGGCATCTTCCCCGTAGTGGTCGGTGATGTAGAGCAGGCCCAGCGACGGCGCGCGGGCGTAGTCCGGCAGCGCCATCTGCGCCCGCAGCTGCGCCAGCACCAGGCCGGCCGCCATGCGCCATTGCGGATGGGTGGCGTGCCCGCTCGGAAACAGCTTCATGGCTGGCCTTTCAGCCCGCGCGCTTGCGCGCCGGCGCAGGTCGCTTGGCGGACGCACTGGCGCCGCGGCGCGTGGCCGGCGCCTTCTTGGCGGCGGCGGCCGGCCGCTCGGCGGCCCGGGCCGTTGCGGACGCAGCGCCAGAGCCCGCGTGATCGCCCAGCGGCTGCGGCATCACCGGCATCTTGAGCTGGGAGGCTTCCTGCAGCGCCGAACTGGCGATCTGCTGGAACTGCTGGGTCAACGCACCCCACCACTGGACCGGATCGACGACGCCAGCCGAGTCTTGGGCGGCGGCGGCCTTGGCGCGCTTCGGCGCCGGTGGCTCTTCGGCCTCCGGCTGCGCTTCGGGTTCGGGTTCGGGTTCGGGTTCGGGCGCGGCGGTCGGGGCCGGCCGGGTGAAGGCGTTGGCGAGGTCTTCCATGCGGACGTTCATGCCGCGCAAGGTCGAGAGCGTCATCTTCTGCACCTCGAGCGCCTGGATGGTCGCCTTCAGCGCGTGGCCGTTCTGCTCGAGCCAATACTGCACGGTCTTGAGCTCCTGGATGCGCTTGTCGACCTCTTCGACGCTCAGCGTCGGCGCCACCCAGCTCGACAGGCTCGGCAGGCCGGGCACGGCGCCGGGCGAAGCGCTGGCGCCGCCCGTCAGATTCTTGAGGAAGTCGAAGCCCGGAACGAACTGACTGAAGGCGAAGGGCTTGCTGGCGTCGCTCATGGCGTGCTCCGGGTCTGTGTTTGTTGTCCGGGCAGCTTACTCCAAGCGTCAGGGCTTTTGGGGTGCCCGGCTGCATCCGGCACTCGCCATGAGGGCCCGGCTTGTGGACAATGCCCAAACAGACACAGAAAGACACATGTCCATCTTCCATCTCGCCTTCCATGTCCGCGATCTCGACCAGGCGCGCCGCTTCTACGGCGGCGTGCTGGGCTGCGCAGAAGGCCGCAGCACCGACACCTGGGTCGACTTCGATTTCTTCGGCCACCAGATCTCGCTGCATCTCGGCGAGCCCTTCGCCACCGCGCGCACCGGCCGCGTGGGCGAGGTGATGGTGCCGATGCCGCATTTCGGCATCGTGCTCGAGCTGCCGGCCTGGCAGGAACTGGCGAAGCGGCTCGAGGCGTCGGGCATGGACTTCGTGCTCAAGCCGCAGGTGCGCTTCGAGGGCCTGCCGGGCGAGCAATGGACCATGTTCTTCTGCGACCCCTTCGGCAATCCGATCGAAGCCAAGGGCTTCCGGTCGCTGGACACCGTCTACGACGCATGAGTGTGTCGGCCGCGCCAGTCGCCCCGCCGATGCGCCTGCGCATCGGCGGCGCGGCGGCTGCGTTGCTGTTCGCCGCCACGGCCGCCCATGCGGTGCAGGACTGCGAACTCAACGGCCAGGCCGTGAACCCGGCCAACGCGGCAACCACTGCCGGCAAGACCGGCGTGATGCGCTGCAAGGACCGCGACAGCGGTCAGCTGGTCCGCGAACAGCAGGTCCAGAGCGGCACCTTCATGGGCCTGGTGCGCTTCTACGAGGACGGCAAGCTCGCCAAGGAGCACAGCCTGAACGCCCGCGGCAACATCGAAGGCCGGGCGCGCGAGTTCTCGCCCTCCGGCCAGGTGCTGCGCGACGCGACGTACGAGGACGGCCACGAGATGGGCCTGGTGCGCATCTTCTACCCGGACGGATCGCTGCGCCGCGTCACCTTCTTCGCCGATGCGGCGGGCGAGCGCGCCTCGGTCGAGTTCACCGAACGCGGCCAGCTCTCGGCGCTGCGCTGCGGCGACAAGCCGGTGCTGGCCCCCGCGGCCGACGACGCGCAGCTGTGCGGATTCGTCGGCGGCGCCTCGCGGGTCGAGCTGTTCGATGCCAGGGGCATCCTGCGCTCGCGGCTGTCCTACGTGGCCGGCAAGCGGGTGCGCAGCGAAGAGCTCTACGACAACGGCAAGCCCGCGGCCCAGGACGAGATGATGGGCAACCAGCGCATCGAACGGCGCTTTTCGTCCGAAGGCGTCAAGCGCCGCGAAGTGGTCTCGCTGCTGGGCGAGCGCGGCACGGTCCGGCAGCGCGAGCAGGAGTTCTCCGAGCGGGGGACGCTGGTGCGCGAGCAGCGCTGGAACAGCACGGGATCGCCGCTGAGCGACGAGAGCTTCTACCAGAACGGCCAGCCGCGCAGCAAGTCGGTCTATGGCGTGGACGGCAACCCGCGCCTGATCGAGGTCACCGAATACCACGACAACGGCCAGCGCGCCGCGATCGGCCGCTACCTGGCCAACGACCGTCTGCGACAGCTGCCGACCGGCACCCACCAGCGATTCAGCGACAGCGGCCTGCTCATCGCCGAATCGGTCTATGACGACAAGGGCCGCGTCACGCGCGAACGCAGCTGGGACGCCAACGGCAAGCTGGAGCGGGAGGACGAGGTGTTCGAGGATGGGTCGCGGAAGGGAAAGCCTTGATCAGTTGAGGACAGAGCAAGAACTGCTGCGCAGTCTTTGGTCTGTCCCGCAAGGTCTCAATCCAACTTGATCCCCGCCGCCTTGATGATCGGCCCCCACCGCTGCGACTCCGCCCGCGACAGCGCCGCGAACTGAGCCGGCGAGCCCGGCATCGCCTCCATGCCGAAGTCGCTGAAGCGCTTCTGCACCGCCGGCGTCGTGAAGGCACGGTTGAGATCGCCATTCAGCCGCGCGACGATCGGCGCCGGAATCCCGGCCGGCCCGACGATGCCCTGGAAGGCGAACACCTCGGAATTCGCGACGCCGACTTCGGCCAGCGTCGGCACGTCCGGCAGCAGCTTCGAGCGGCTGCCCGATCCGATCGCCAGCACGCGCACCTTCTTGCCCTGCATGATCGACAGGCCCGAGGCCAGGTCGAGGAACATCGCCGGCACCTGGCCGCCCATCACGTCGGCCATCGMCGGTGCGGCGCCGCGGTAGGGAATGTGGGTGATGAAGGTGCCGGTGCGGACCTTGAACATCTCCATCGCCAGGTGGTGCGGCGAGCCGTTGCCCGGCGAGGCGTAGTTGACCTTGCCCGGATTGGCCTTCACGTAGGCCAGGAAGGCCTTGAAGTCCTGCGCCGGAAAGTCCGGATGCACGACCAGCGCCAGCGGGAACTTGCCGATCGCGCCGATGTAGCTGAAGTCCTTCTCGGGATTGAAGGGCAGCTTGCTGAACAGGTGCTCGTTGAAGGCCAGCAGCGCGTTGTCGGCCGACATGATCGTGTAGCCGTCGGGCTTGGCCTTGGCGACCAGTTCGGCACCGATGTTGGTCGAGGCGCCGGGGCGGTTGTCGATCACGATCTGCTGGCCCAGCGTCTGCCGCATCGCCTCGGACAGGGTGCGCGCGATCACGTCGGTGCCGCCGCCGGCCGGGTACGGCACGACCCACTTGATCAGCTGGTCGGGAAAGGCGCCCTGGGCGCGCGCCCACGGTGCCGCGGCAGCGGCCGCGGTGGCAGCGAGGGTGGTGAGCAGGGTTCTGCGATCCATCGAAAGGTCTCCTGGTTTGTATGTCTTCAAATGTAAGGGCTGCGCAGAGGGCTCAGGCGGAGAGCGACGGCGTCGGCAGCCCGTCGATCGCTTGCGCGAGCGCCTCGCGGCAGCGCGCCTCGTCGCCGACCTGCTCGAACAGCAGCAGCGCGAGGCGGGCGAGGAACAGCGACTCCCGCTCGGGGCCGGCCTCGCTGATGGCGCGGGCGCATTCGGCGTAGACGCGATCACGCGCCTCGGGTGGCAGGGCAGTCGTCGTCATGCGGGCTCCTTGGGGATCAGCGCGGCCGCCCGCGCCAGGGCCCGGCGCAGCGCGCCGGGAGGCGGCCGGCGCCAACGCGCCGCCACGTGGCCGTCGGGGCGCAGCAGATAGACGGCGCCTTGCCCCGCGCCTAGCGCTTCGAACACCTGCGGGTCGGCGTCCTGCGGCGACAGCGCGCACAGCGCCACGGGCAACGGGCCGGCCTGCGCCTGCGCCACCTCGGCACGCAGGGCGTCGTCGGGCTGCGGCAGGTTCAGCAGCAGCACGGTGAAGGCCGCGCCGACCCGGTCGGTGAGGTGCGAGCCGTCGGCCAGCGCCTGCTCGGACAGGGCCTCGCCGGGCCGCGGCCCCTGCGCCAGTTCGTCGCCCGGGCTCGACAGCATCGAGCCCTCGTAGCCCACGGCCTGGGTCTGGCGCGGATTGATCAGGTTGGCGATGCCGCGGTGCGCGCCCGCGAGCGACAGCGCCGCCTCGCGCAGCAGGTCGAAGCCACGCGAGGGCGGCGACATGAACTCGGTGCTGCGCATCGCGTTCTCGGCATTGATGTGGAAGGCCGCGATGCGCTCCTGCGAATAGCTGTCGAGCAGCGACGCATCGGACACGCCGCGCGCCACCAGCGCCAGCTTCCAGGCCAGGTTGTCAGCGTCGTCGAAGCCCGAATTGAGCCCGCGAACGCCGAAGATCGGCATCGCATGGGCCGCGTTGCCGGCGAACACGACCCGGCCGTGGCGATAGCTTTCGAGCGTCATCGCGCCGGCGCGGTAGACCGAGGTCCATACCGTGTGCCAGGGCAGGTGGCCTTCGCCGATCGCATCGAGGTGGCGCTGCACGAATTCCTGCACCGCCGCGGGCTGCAAGGCCTCCTCGGTGCTCTGGCCGGCGCGCAGCTGGTAGTCGATGCGCCAGATGTCGTCGGGCTGCTTGTGCATCAGCACCGTCGAGCCGGGGTTCCACGGCGGGTCGAACCAGGCGCGGCGTTCGGTCGGATGGCCGCTGTGCAGCTCGATGTCGATGATCACGTAGCGGCCTTCGTAGCCGGTGCCGACCAGCTCGAGGCCAAGCGACTTGCGCACGAAGCTCTGGCCGCCATCGCAGGCCGCGAGCCATTGGCCGCGCAGCGCATGGTCGCCGAGCGCGTTGCGCACCGACAGCCGCAGTCCATCGGCTTCCTCCTCGATCCCGGTCAGCGTGCTGCCCCACCGGATGTCGACCAGGCCCGGCACCGCGGCGTTGCGGCGCTCGATCTCGTCCAGCAGGTACTGTTCGATGTAGTACTGCTCGAGATTGATCATCGGCGGCAGCTTCTGCAGCTCGTCGTGCGGCATCTCGAAGCGGAACACCTCTTCGGTCTTGTAGAAGCTGCGTCCGCCGGTCCAGGGCAGGCCCTTCGCCAGGAAGGCCGGCAGCGCGCCGAGGCGCTGGATGATCTCGAGGCTGCGGCGCGAGATGCAGGCCGCGCGGCTGCCGACGCAGACCGTGTCGTCGGCCTCGAGCACCACGCTGCGCACCCCATGGTTCGCGAGCCCGAGCGCGAGCGCCATGCCGACCGGGCCGCCGCCGGCGATCACCACCGGATGCATGCCGGCTTCGACGCCCCCCACCAGCGGCGGCAGCGAAGGCGCGAAGCGCGTGTAGTGGAAGGCGCCGACCGAGGGCGGCAGTTCGACGCCCGCCGGCGGGATCGGGCCGGTGGCGGCGTCGCCGGCGCGGGCGGCGGGAGGAATCGCGGCAGCGGTGTTCATGGAAGGGGATTGTCCGGATGCGGCGGCTCGCCCTTTGTCATAACTTCGTACGAAGTGATTACCCTAGGAATGCAATGAAGCGCTGGCCCGTCCGTGCCCACGACCAAGCCCTGGCGGGCCCGGTGGTCGGCAGCGTGCTGGCCGGCATCGGCACCGCCCACCTGGCCGCCAGCTACCTGGCGGCGATGCACCGGGTGCTGCCGGTGACCTTCTGCACGGTCTTCGCGGCCGGCGCCAACGGCCGCATCGAGACGATCTCGGCCGCCAGCAGCTATGGCAACACGGCGGAGCGCACCGCCGAGCGCTACGTGGCCGAGCGCTTCGACCGGCTCGACCCGCACATGGCCTGGCTGGCGGGCCGCAAGCTGCCGAAGCGGCCGCAGTTGTGGCTCGGCCACCACCGGGCCGAGGAGGTCGAAGATGCCGCCTACCGTGCCGCCTGCTACAGCGACGTCGGCATCCGCGAGCGCAGCTCGGTGCTGTTGCTGCTGCCGAGCGGCCAGCGCGCCGCGGTGAGCTTCTACCGCAGCCTGGCCCAGCCCGATTTCGGGCCGGCGGATTTCGCGCTGCTCGAAGCCCACGCCGCGCTGCTGGCCGACGCCACCGCCGCCCACGGCCGCAGCGCCGTCGCCGCCCGCGAGGCCGCGGAGCCGGCACTGGCCTCGCGCCTGCTGGCGCTGAGCCTGCGCGAGCGCGAGGTGATCGGCCACCTGCTGGCCGGCAAGACCGCCAAGGAGACGGCGCGCGAGATCGGGATCGAGCTGACGACGGTGCGCACGCACCAATACCGTGCGTTCCGTCGGCTCGGGCTGCGGACCCTCAAGGAACTGATGCGCAGCGCCTGAGCGCCGGGGCAGTGGCTAGCCCGCTGCCGCCACCACTTCCTGGTCGATCGCACCGAACACCGACTGCCCGTCCGCATCCTTCATCTCGATCCGGATGGTGTCGCCGTACTTCATGAACTCGGTGCTGGGCTGGCCGTCCTGGATGGTCTCGATGCAGCGCTTCTCGGCGATGCAGCTGTAGCCCTTGGGCCATTCCATGCGGCCCTTCTTCTCGACGCCCTTGTTGCTCACGGTGCCGCTGCCGACGATGCTGCCGGCGCGCACGTTGCGGGTCTTGGCGATGTGCGCGATCAGCTCGCCGAAGTGGAAGGTCATCTCCTCGCCCGCATCGCACATCCCGACCTTGCGGCCGTTCCACGTGCTTTGCAGCGGCAGGTGCACGCGGCCACCCTGCCAGGCCTCGCCCAGCTCGCCCGGCGTCACGGCCACCGGGCTGAAGGCGGTGGCCGGCTTGCTCTGGAAGAAGCCGAAGCCCTTGGCCAGTTCGGCCGGGATCAGGTTGCGCAGGCTGACGTCGTTGGCGAGCATCACGAGCCGGATGCCGTCCAGCGCCTGCGCCGCCGTCGCGCCCATCCTGACGTCGCCGGTGACGACCGCGATCTCGGCCTCGAAATCGATGCCGAAGGCCTCGCTGGCCACCACCACCGGATCGCAGGGACCGATGAAGTCGTCGCTGCCGCCCTGGTACATCAGCGGGTCGCTGTAGAAGCTCGCGGGCACCTCGGCGTTGCGCGCCTTGCGCACCAGTTCGACGTGGTTCAGGTAGGCCGAACCGTCGGCCCACTGGTAGGCGCGCGGCAGCGGCGCCATGCACTGCGCCGGATCGAAGGGGAACGCGTGGCGGGCCCGCCCGGCGTTGAGCGCGTCGTAGAGATCCTGCAGCTGCGGGCTCATGAAGCCCCAGTCGTCGAGCACCTGCTGCATGCGGCTGGCGATGCCGGTGGCGTAGTGGGCGCTGGCCAGGTCGCGCGAGACGACGACCAGCTGGCCGTCGCGCGAACCGTCTTTGAGGGTGGCGAGTTTCATGGGTGACGGCGGATGCCGGCAGGGCACACGCAACTAAACTGAGTGGACGGGCGGCAGTGTACCGAGGTGAACCTCCGGGCCGGCGTCCACTCCATCCTCGATGCCCTCCCCCGCCCTGTCCGTCGACCCCGGCTTTCCGCGCCCGCCCTGGCGCGGGCTGGCGCTGTTGACGGCGGCCGTGGTGCTGGTCCACCTGGCGCTGCTGGGGCTGGCGCCCCTGGGCTCGGGGCCGCGGCCCTCGCCGCTGGCCCAGACCTTCATCACGCGCAGCATCGTCATCGCGCCGCCGCCCGCCGTCGAAGCGGCCAGCGCGGCACCGCCGGCAGCCGTCCCGCCACCGCCACCCAGGCCCGCGCGGCCCCGGCC